>JBEEHC010000197.1:0-17758 GCA_041167205.1 Verrucomicrobiota bacterium | reverse complement strand
ATGTGGACGGCGAGATTTTGCGATTGGAGCAGATCATTCGCAGTGGAATCGAGCCGGTCATTCACGGGATCAAACTTCACCCCGTTCCATTTCAAACACATGGCAGCAGTGGCGTTGTGATCGAAATCCCACCCGCGTTGTTCGGAATTCACATGCTTCGCAATCGAGGCGCTTTCGTTCGACGAACATCCGCCGGGAAAACGGACATGGATTTTGGTGAAATTCGCGCTGCCTTTACCGGCGGAGAAACCGCTGTGGCGAAACTCGATGAGTTCCGCCAACAACGAACCATCCATCTAAAGGAGGGCAACGGTATCCTCCCGGTCCGACATTCTTCGATGTTGGCGATTCACCTGCTCCCGCTTGAATCGTTCGCCTCGGCGTATCGACCTGACCAAAAAAAAATCACGCATTCTGCCGATGGTCAAAAACTGCTCATTCCAAGAAAATCAGCTTGGGGCTGGCGCTCGCATTTCACGCACCATGGATTCCTCCAATTTTGCTCGATCGGAAGCGGTGATGGGAAGGCAGCAATGTATGCAAACCTTTTTCGAAACGCAGCGATAGAAGTAGTCGATTCGGACATTATCAACAGCTTTGCCGCAAACTCCGTCGCGGGCGTTTCAGTGGAGTTCGCATTGCTTCAAATGACGCAGAATCTTCTTAGGATTTTCGATGAGCTCGAAGTGCGACCTCCGTATTACGTGCTGCCGTGTTTATTGAACGTAAAAGGCAGAAAATTTATTAAGATCAATTACGATGGCTTCGAGAACGAGGAGCGGCCCTTTGAAATCGACGATGTTATTCTTCCCGATGCTGTCATTGAGGATCGGTCGCAGGTTTTAGAGCAAACACTGCGCCCGGTGATTGATGTTTTGTGGAACGCCTGCGGTTGGTCTGGCTCGCCAAACTACGACGGCGAGGGGAACTACACTCTAAAGTGGAAAGAGAATCTTCTCTCCTGAAATCCCCGCGCACCCAAAAAACCGGCACCAAAACACTATTTCAAAATGGGAAATCCCCGGCTGCTCTTTCGAGCTGGCGATTCCTCTTTCGGGCTGCACCCGTTGCACTGAATTATTACCCTTTTATTACCCCGGCGACGCAAAACGGTTCCATTTTGTTCCATCCCTTTCCACGCCCAGGGGCGGCATTTTCATAGGTAAATCGCGGAAGTCTCTCGAAATCAAGGGCACGCCGCAAAAAGCGGTAAAATCTTGGAAGGCTACAGCTCTACCATTGAGCTACACCCGCGCGCGACGAGTAAGCTGACGCGGCCCGCGACAGCTGCCAAGTTCTTTCTGGGTCGCGGAGTCTGTCCTACATCTTGCGTTTTCCGGGCACGCGATCTAGCTAGA
Source organism: Verrucomicrobiota bacterium (assembly GCA_041167205.1). GTDB lineage: Bacteria > Verrucomicrobiota > Verrucomicrobiia > Chthoniobacterales > UBA10450 > AV80. Next base: position 16,400 of record JBEEHC010000197.1, on the reverse strand, counting down.
TAGAATCATGAAAATCCGTGGTCTCTGTCTGATCATCGCTGCATTTCTGCCGGTCGCCGCGCGGGGCGATCTCACCATTGTGCAAAAGGTAGAAGGAAGCGGTTCGGTCAAACAAATCACAATGAAACTCAAAGGCGACAAGGCTCGAGTGGAAGTGTCGCCGGAACTCACGACGATCATGGAAACCAAGAGCGGCGACATCTTGACCCTGATGAACACCAAAAAGAAATTCGTGCGCATCTCCGCCGAGAAGTCCAAGGCGATTGCCGAGCTGGCCAGCAAATACGGGAAGGATTCGTCGGCCCCGGCCGAAAAATCGAAGCTGACCGCCACGGGCCGGAAGGAAATGATTAACGGATACGAAACGGAGGAATATGTCCGGGAGTCTCCTTCCGTTAAGGAAAGTTATTGGATCGCGCTGAAGTACCCGGACTCGGCTGCGATCGTAAAGCAACTTCAGGCGATCACCCCGACCGCCTGGAATGACATCGCGAAGGGATTGCTCGATTTCAGCGATTTCCCAGGCCTCCCCTTGCGTACGATTATCAAGACCGAGCACAAGGAGATCATCAGTACGATCATCTCCATCAAACAGGATTTATTGAGCGACATAGAGTTCTCCGTTCCGAGGGATTTTCAGGAACTGAAAGTTCCCAATCTCCAGGACGTGCTTTCTGAAAAGCCGCCCGCTGTGCCTTCCGCGAAGCCGTGACGATCGAACGTCCGTCGTCGCGGGGAGGTCCCCGTTTCGTTCTCGCCTCCGGTTCCCCGCGACGCCGTCAATTGCTCGAGGAGGCGGGCTATGAGTTTGAGGTCATCCCGCCGCCGGTCGAGGAAGTTTCGCACGATTGGCTCACCATTCGGGAATTGACGGTTTGTAACGCGACGCGGAAAGCCGCGCACGTGGCGGAAATCCTGCCCGGAGCGGTTGTTCTGGGCGCCGATACCCTCGTCAGTCTCGATGGTCACGTGCTCGGGAAACCCGCGAACCTCAAAGATGCCGCGAGGACTCTACGGCGCTTGAGCGGACGATCGCACGACGTTTGGACTGCCGTTTGCATTCGTCATTCAGTCCTGGGGGAATCACGGGCCTTCTACGCCGTCTCTCGAGTGAAATTTCACGACCTGACCGAGAGCGCCATCAAGAGTTATCTCGCAAAGATAAATCCGCTGGACAAGGCGGGAGCGTACGCCGCCCAGGGCCACGGAAAAGAAATCATCCAGCGGATCGAGGGATCATATAGCAATGTTGTCGGTCTGCCGATGGAGACGACGGCGCGCATGCTCCGCGCGTTTGGAATCACTCCGCCGCGGTAGCGCTCTCGCGGCAGCAGACTTCCAGCTTGTTCCCGTCCGGATCTTCGAAAAACACGGCGTAGTAACCGGGGCTGTAATCGACGCAAAGCTCGGGGCCTTCCACATTTTTCCCGCCTGCTTTACGGACGATTTTAGCAATCTTGTCGACGGCGGCGCGACTCTCCGCCCAAAAAGCGATGCGATTTCCGTTTGGCTTGTGATCGGCTTCTTCGGTGAAACCAAAGAATGGGACCGGTGTCTTCCCGGTGGGCTGAAACTGACCCCATTCCTTCCCACTCTCGTCGACCTTGAACCCGATAGCGGGCAGGACTTGAGCGTAGAACCGTTGTGCTACCTCGCGATTTTTTACCCGGAGATCGATGTGATCAAAGAGGCGTCCGCTCATGGCCTCATTCTTTCACGATTTTGTGGACGCGTCAGCGCCGATTTTCACGCCGAACCATCAATTTCAGTCCGGACCACTTTTCGTCGACGGCGCAAACTTTTATATCGACGAACCCAAGCGGTAAGGCGACCTCGCGAATGACGTCTTCCGTCACATCGGTTGGCACGCCTGAAGACTTCTTCGGCCACGAAACCCAAAGAGTGCCCGTGTCCGCAATCAGCTCACGCAGCCGCTTCAATTCCTTTTCGAGCGTCTTGCGCTCCGAGATGAAAAGATGAACGAAGCCGGCATCGCTCGTGGTTTTCTGGATGAATGAAACCGCCTCAGGCAGCGGGGCGAGCAGCTTCGCGTAATTCGCTGGAGCCCCGATCGTCACCACTTTTTGCCCCGCCTTGATTCCGAGCTTTTGCGCCAGTGGTGTCCCAGAGTAACCAGCCATTTCCTTTCCTAACGTTTCCGGCACATAATGTCGCGCAACTTTGATTCGATCGATGCGCTCCTCGTTTCCGACTCCGGCCCGGTTCGCCTCTCCGAAGATTTTTTGCGCGATCGCCTGCGTCGCCTTCGTTCTGTTAGCGGGATGTCATCGTCAGAACAACGCTGTCTCGGGCACGATCGAGGTGGATGAAGTGCATGTTGGCCCGCGCGTGGGCGGACGGGTGGAAAAAATCTTCGCGCAGGAAGGCGACAAGCTGACTCCCAGCCAGACGATTGTGGAGCTCGACGCCGCCGAACTAAAAGCGAGGCGCGACCTCGCGGCCGCGCAAATTGACAGTGCCAGTCACGACGCGGATGCCCAGGCCGCGCAGCTGGATTTCATGCGTGACGACGCGGCCCGTCAGCAGGACTTGCGAAAGCGGAATGTCGTTTCTCCGAGTGACGCGGAGCGCGCCGCGAGTATCGCGAGAGCGCAGGAAAAGATCGTGGAAGCTGCGCGGGTCCGCGTCATCCAGGCACGCGCCCAACTGGCCGACATCGACGCGCAGTTTGCTGAAATGCAGGTCAAGGCGCCGACTGATTCAATCCTGGAAGTCTTGAGCGTAAAGGTGGGCGACGTTCTCGCGGCGAACCGCGAAGTGGCCACGCTGATCCTTCCGCAACACCTATGGGTGCGAGTATTTGTTCCCGAACCGTGGCTCGGATTAATAAAGGTGGGGGATCCGGTTCGCGTCCGCGTCGATTCTTTTCCCGGGAAGGACTTCGACGGCACCGTCGAGCAGGTTAATCGGCAGGCCGAGTTTACACCCCGCAATGTGCAAACCGTCGAAGACAGAATTCGACAGGTCTACGGCGTGAAGATCCGTCTGCCGAACAACGAAGATAAATTGCGCGCCGGGATGTCCGCCGATGTCGCCTTTCCAAACGTGAAATGACCCCACTCGTTCTTGTCGTCCCGAGACAAAGCCATGCCTGATCTGATGATCGAGTGCGAGGGACTGACGAAGCGCTTCGGTACGTTTACCGCCGTCGACCACGTCAGTTTTTCCGTTGCGCGCGGCTCGATCTTCGGATTTCTCGGGCCGAACGGTTCCGGCAAATCCACCGTCATCCGAATGCTCTGCGGCATTCTCGAACCGACGGAAGGCAGGGCGAAGATCGCCGGCCACGACGTGGCGAACGAGAACGACGCGATCAAGGAGATGATCGGTTACATGTCGCAAAAGTTTTCGCTCTACGACGAGCTCACCGTGAATGAGAACCTGATTTTTTCCGGCAAACTCTATGGCCTGCCGGACAAGAAACTGAAGCAACGCCGCGACGAGTTGATCGCGATTACTCATCTTGAACCGTATCTCGATCGCCGTGCCGCGCTCCTCTCCGGCGGCTGGCGGCAGCGCCTCGCCATGGCCTGCGCGCTGATGCACCAGCCGACCGTTCTGTTTCTCGACGAACCGACTGCGGGCATCGATCCGGTCGCTCGTCGCGAGCTCTGGGATTTGCTTTTCGAATTCGCGGGGCAGGGGATGACACTTTTCGTCACGACCCATTACATGGACGAAGCCGAGCGCTGTTCGCACGTCGGTTATATCTACATGGGAAAGTTGATCGTGTGGGGCGAGCCGGACGATTTGAAACAAATGCCTGAAGTCAGCCCGCCGGGCACGCGGCGCCTCGATGTAACGTGCGATCACGTCACCGTCGCATTGCGCGCAATGCGCGAGGTGCGCGGTGTGCTCAACGCCACGGTCTTCGGGCAATCGATGCACCTGCTCGTCGATGAAAGCGTGCAGCGGGATGAGATCGACACAAAGCTGCGCAGTGTCGGGATCGCGAGCCCGGAGATTCATGAAATAGGGCCCTCGCTCGAGGATGTTTTCGTGTCGCTCACGGCGAAGCACGCCAACGAAAATCAACAGGTGCGCGCGGCGTGATGAAACGCGCCCCTTTCCGCGGACTCGGCGCCATTTTGTTCAAGGAGTTCATCACGGTCCTGCGAGATCCGATGACGCTTTTCTTCATGCTCTTTCCGCCGCTCATCGAGATGATTGCGTTTGGTTACGCGCTCGACAACGACGTGAGGCACATGGCCATGGCGATCCTGAATGAGGATCGCACGGTCGAAAGCCGGCAGTTCCTCGACCGCTTCGTTAACACGGAAACGTTTCGGATTGTCGGCGAAGTGCAGAACGTCGAGCAGCTCGCGAGCGAGATCCGCAAAGGCCGCGCTTACGTGGGGCTGCAGATTCCGCCCCACTTCACCCGTGACCTGCGCGCCGGGCATCCCGCGCAGGTGCAAATGTTGATCGACGGCTCGAACTCGACCACCGCGCTGCAAGCGCTCAACACCGCGCTCGGCCTAGCCCTCACGCAATCCATGGAAATGATGATGCGCGAAAGCGGCCGGCGCACGGTGCCGATCGAGCTCCGGCCGCAGATCCTCTACAACCCGACGATGCGCAGCCCGAACTTCTTTGTGCCGGGAGTGATCGGCGTCGTCCTGCAGATCGGGACCACCTTTGCTACCGCGATGGCTGTGGTCCGCGAACGTGAGCGCGGGACGCTGGAGCAACTGCTCGTTAGTCCGCTCAGCCGGTGGGGCCTCATGCTGGGCAAGCTCGTGCCCTATCTCTGCATCGGAATGCTCATGGCAATCCTCCTTTTCGCCATCATGCGTTTCGTTTTCGCGGTTCCCATCGCCGGAAGCGTGATCGCGATGATGCTTTCGACACTCGTCTATGTCTTCGCGCTGCTCAGCCTTGGGCTGCTTGTCGCCACCAAGGCCGAGAACCAGATGCAAGCGCTGCAAATGTCGATGACCTTCATCATGCCGAGCGTCTTCTTCTCCGGCTTCATTTTTCCGCGCGAAACGATGCCGTGGATCTTTTATGCAATCGGCGCCCTCCTCCCGACGACCTATTTCATCGATCTGATGCGCGCCATTATTCTCCGCGGCGCCAGCTTCCTCGAATACTGGCCCGCGCTCGGAATCATGTCGGTTATGGCCGTGCTGCTCTTCTGCGTCTGTGCGCTGCGGTTCCGGAAGAAGATCGGATAGCCAATCCACGTCACATTTGGTCCAGGAACGCCAGGACGCGTGATTCGTATTCGGCCGTCGCCGCTTTGTGAAGATCGACATGTCTTGCGTTGGAAACGAACCAGAGTTGCTTCGGCGATTGGGCGCGCGAAAGGAGCAGATGCGCATCTTCCGGTCTCGTACTGCGATCCTTTTCGCCGTTTATCAGAAGAACTGGGCAACCGACATTGGCGATGTGATCGATCGGTCGTAGATCACCCGCGGAGACCCCAAGTCGTGTGTGCAGTTGCTTCAACAGGAGCGGGGCGAACCAGTGTCCAATCGGACCGAGGTAATTCTGGAGCCGATTCTTGGTAGCGATTTCGATCGTGGGGTAGACCGCTTCCAGGATTAACGCGTCAACTTTTAGCGGTGGATGGGCGAAAAGGGCGGCTGCGCCACCGAGTGATGAGCCAATGATCCCAATGTGATCCGCCGGTTGTATCTTTCGAATGAACTCGACTGCGGCCAGGACATCGCGGCTCTCTTTCCAGCCGAAGGTGATACGATCGCCTCTTGTTTCGCCCGTCGCTTGGAAGTCGATCAACAGAGTCGAATACCCCGCGCGGCGAAGAAAGCGCGCGCGATCAACCATGCTCAATCGATTGGCGCGAACTCCAGGCAAAAGCAGGACGGTGCCGCGGCTGCCAGAGAGCGGACACCACCAGGCGGCAACGTTTGCGCCGGAATCGCTGTGGAATGTGACCGCTTGGACGCTCAACTCCGCGGGACCGTCTCCGATTTGTGTCTGAACGGGACGGGTCAGCATCCATCCGCCAAGGGCGACACCCGCCACGGCAAAAACAACCAAGATCGCGTCTAGTGCGATCAATCGTTTCATGAGTTTCCTAGTCACGCGAGGATCTGCCGGGAGGCCGAACAGGCCCATCGTTTGGAACATCCGATGCAAGTCGGTAAGAAATGCAACGGAGAGAGCTTCTCCGCCTCGGGCGCATGAACATCATGGAAAAGCAGCATGTCCTCGAATCGATCCTCGCGCCAACTCTCGTAGCCGCAGCGCCCATTGAAAGTTTTCGGATTTTTGAATGTGCCGAAAATCATGTCCCAAATTGGAATGTCCGCGAAGTTGTTTGTGTGGTGTTGAAACTGATGATGAACCCGGTGTGATTCCGGCCGCTGGAAGATGAATCCGAGCCACGAAGGAGTCTTGATATTCCAATGATAGAAGAATTCACCGAGCGCGATGAGGACGGTGTAATAGCTTGCAGCTCTCACGCTTCCGCCGAAAAGCGGATACACGATAAGGCTACTGAGGACCGCATTGATCCAGATTTCGACCGGATGTTTATAAAAGCTCGTGACGATTTCCAGGCGACGAGCCGAATGATGGATCTGATGCAGGGTCTTCCAGAGAAACTGTGATTCATGCCGATACCGATGCCACCAATAATAAACAAAGGTGGAGAAGAGGTAGATGATCAAGGCTGACGACCAATCGCTGAAGTGCTCCTTCAAATGGAGGAGCGACGCGATTCCGAACCATCGATTCCAAGTTTGACCGGCGAGAACGGTAATTCCGAGTTGGATCGAGTTGATTAGTATGACTCGTCCCCACCACGCGTTCACACGGGGAAGTTTCACGGCGGGCCACAGCCGTTCCGCGAGGATGCAACCGGCGGCGATTCCGAAGATGATCAGCATGTTCATGCCTCAACTATCTTCTCCTTTTTGCGATTGCCGTAATCGATAATCATTTACATGATCATCGAGTAATACGATGTTCCTCGAATTAACATTCATCATCTCGAACTCTTTTACCACGTCGCCCGGCATCGAGGGATAACGGCTGCTTCGCGCAAGATGTCTTACGGCATTCAACAGCCCGCCATCAGCGGTCAGCTCTTGCAGTTGGAAAAACACTTGGGAACGAAACTCTTCCATCGCCGACCCTTTGGTCTTACCTCCGGCGGCCTTAAGTTATTCGCCGAAATCGAACCTTTCTTTGCCGGGTTGACGGAACTCCCTGGTCAAGTCCGTGGCCACGCGAGTCAGCGCTTACGCATTGCGGCGCCGGCGGCCATCTTGCGAGATTATTTGCCGAAAATTCTCGCCAAATACAAACGACGCTATCGCGATTTTGAATTGATTGTCCACGATGCTAATCAGGTATCCGCAGAGGAATTGCTTCGTAAGCATGAGATTGATCTCGCGATTTGCGAGCTGGAAGGAAGGCCAGCAACGCCAATTGAAGCGTTCACCTTGCTTCGCGCGCCTCTTGTCCTAATCGTTCCCGAGCAGGCGGCGTTTCACACGCTCAGCGACTTCTTTCGAAAGGGCGCTCCATCCCAGAGTTTGATCTCCTTGCCCCCATACGAAGCGATCTCAAGAAATTTTCACGCCGGATTGAAGAAGCTGGGCCTTGCCTGGACATCCAAGATTGAGGTTAGCTCGCTCGAATTAATTGATCTCTACACCTCTCTCGGTTTTGGTGTCGGCCTTTCGATTGCGAAGCCGGGATTGCAGAGAAAGCGAGGGTTGCGTACGCTGCCACTGCGGAGATTCCCGCCTTTGACTATCGCGGCGCTGCGAATTGGAGACCCTTCGGGTCTGGCCGCAACATTTCTCACCGATATCAAGAACCTGGCTAAGCAATTGGCGAGATGACATCCGACTACGGCGGCCTCCGTCGATTGTGCCTGAGCGGTTTTCGCATCGCGCTCGCAGTTCTCACGTTCTTTCTTTTACTCTGGTGGTTTGGGATGAGAATGCCGGGGAGGAATATTTCGACCACAGCGACGCTCTCCGCCGACGAGATTATTTTGCGCGCCGAACTGGCCACCGACGTCCAAAAATTCGCCGGTGAAATCGGCGAGCGAAACCGACACCGCTCCCTTTCGCTACCCTCACTATCACGCCGCGACCGATACCCCGGATAAACTCGATTATGATCGCTTCGCCTCGTCGTTGGCGGCGTGGAGAAAATGATCGTGGGCCTCGAGGGAGCGCCATCGCCCTGAGATATGCCGTCCCTCAGAAACGCGGTGTCACTGCCCTTTGCTTCGCGGCAACAGCCAATCGAGCGCGTCGTGAAAGTTTGTGAGGCCTGCGCCTTCCACGGGAGAATTGTGACCGGCTCCGCCTAGCTGAATCACGCGCTTTTCGCCGGCGTAGGCGTTAACGACCAGACGTTGGAATCTTGGCGCAACGACTTCATCGTTTTCTGCGAGGAGGAAAATGGCCGGGGCATGAACTCTCCGGGCGTTAGCAACGCTGTCCAGATCGGCGGGGAGCTTTTGTGCGAGCGGCCCGGCGAGCAGCCACAGGTTCCACCAGCCGAATTGGCGCAGGATTATCTGCCGCAACGCCGGTGGGTTGTGCAGGATCAGGCCCGCCACCTGACGATGCGCCGCGACGTGCAGTGCGGTGGTAGTCCCCAGGCTCGCACCAAAGACAACTATCGGGCGATCGCCGGCCGTGCGTTGGAGTGCGTCGAACGCGGCGAGCGCCGCCGGCCCGAGCCGTTTGAGTCGCGCGGGTCCCGTGCTGCCGCCAAAGCCCGGATAGTTCATCCCCCAAACTTCGACGGCCCGGTTATTCCACATTCCCGCCTCCGCTGCGACCCAGCGGTCCGCGCGATCGGCGTTGCCATAGAATCGCAAAACGTACACTCGGGGCTCTTGGGGCTCGCCGCGTTCGATGACTAGATGGGAAGCTGTCCAAATCTCCAATTCGCCGCCCTCGAAGGGAATGGGATCTCGCCTCGCTCCGTTGGCATAGATGTAGTCCGTCGTTGGGAACAAAACCAACCGGTCTAAGAGAGGCGTCAAGGCAACCACTGCAAAATACAAAACCGCAATCACCAGCACGAAGCGCCACCGGATCAATGGTTTTCGTTCTCGGGCTTTCACGTTTCGCGGGCAGGTTTCTGGATTCAACGGGAGAGCCTAGCGCCGTGAGAAGCGGAGCCGCAATAGATTCAGCGCACCGAGATAGATTTCGCGGCGGTGCAGTTTGGAGACGCCAACGGTCCGATCGTGAAAAATGATTGGATACTCCACGATTCGCGCGCCTGCCTGGTGTATCCGGTAAAGCACCTCAGCCAGGAAGGAATAACCGGTTGACTTGACCTCTTCGGTGCGGATCCATTCCAAAGCATTTCGACGGTAGAGCCGGTAGCCTGAAGTGACATCGTGGGCAGGAATCTGCAACAGCGTGGCGGCGAACTTGTTTGCCAGCCAACTCAACAAGATGCGTCCGATCCTCCAGTTAACTGTGCCTCCATCGCGGATATACCTCGATCCTATCACCACGTCGCATGTGTTAAGTAAGGCAAGCATATCCGGCAAGTACCTTGGATTGTGGCTGAGATCGGCATCCATCGTTCCGATAACCTGGAACCCCTTTTCCAGCCCATGACGAATGCCCGCGGTATAGGCGCCGCCCAGGCCGCGTTCCCCCGGCCGTCGGAGAAGGCTTAGGTTCGGGTAGCTTGCCATCAGTGTTTCCACGATTTCAGCCGTTCCATCAGGAGAGTCATCGTCGACCACCAGGAGGTGAGCGCCGCCGATATTGGCAAAGAATTGCGCGACCAGCTTCACAATGTTGGAACTTTCCTTATAGGTCGGAATAACCATGAGGGTCTGCTCTGCCGCCGGATCGATAGCGGTAACAGGATGGGCGGAGGTATCGGTCATCGTAAGGTCAGCTGCCATAGCTAGCGTGAACTATTGTTCCTGGCCCGGTTAGTCCACACTGCTCAAGTCATATGGTAAGCGTTCGCGAAGAGAACAGTGCAAAGCGCGAGTAATGCGATGGAAAGCGCCAGCAGCGGTTCGTACGTCCATTTCCATCGCGATGAGAGCAATGCCAGGACGATATGGATCGGAAACAGAATGCTAACGTAGCGCGGCAAGGCTTCCAGGCTGCCCCACGCCAGGTAGAAGAGGATCGACACCACCGCGTAAACCAAGTACGTCGCGCGCAATCGCAAAAAGAAGCCTGCGCCTATCAGAATTATCGCGCCGCCGGCGATGGCTTGGTAGAGTGGAATGTGCGACGGAGGGAAACTGCTGCTCGGCCAAAGAAAGCTTTGCCAGGGCAGCGCCAGGGCTTTTCCCCAACCGCTGGCCTGAGCGTGCATCGGCAGGAACAGGTCGCCGCGCTGCAGATAAGAATAGAGCATGTAGGCCACGAGGCCGGCTGGAAGTAAAGCCAGGAGGAGGAAATGCGGACGAAAAAACGTCCGCGCGTTGCCGCCGCGCTCTCGCCACTGAACGAGATACTCCGCAAACAGGGGCGCCCCAATAAGTAGGCCCGGGGCCCGGGTCGCCGACAGACAACCGCCGCAGAGGGTGGCGACGAGCCATTTTCCCTGGCGCGCCGCCAGCAGGACGCTAATCGACAGCAGCAAGAATGTCGATTCGCTGTACGCGGCGGAAAGAAAGAAACTGACCGGATTAAACATCAAGAATATGATGACGCGGCGGCAGACCAGTTTGTCGTAGTCGAGGCGTAAGAGGCGAACCAGGAGCAACGCCGCGGCGATCAGGCAGCCGTTGGAAACGAGGATACTCGCAACTTGTAAATCGCGCACGATGAACGCGACTGCGCGAACGAGAAGCGGGTAAACAGGGAACCAGGCGGCGGCGACCTCGGGCATCGGGGGTCCGTATCCCTGTTTCGCGATCAAGCGATACCAGGCGCCATCCCATTGCGTCAGGATATCGAGGAGGGTACCGCCGTGCTCGGTTTGTTTCGAAACCTCGACGTGCGGACCGCGCTCGATGATTTGCCGGGAAAACAGGATCAGTGCGATCACGATGAGACGGGAGGCGGCAAACATGAGCACGACCCACCCCGCTTCTATCCAAGCCGGTCGCCAACGCTGCGAAAGTTTGGGTTCGCTGAGGCTCACCGGCGCAGACTCTGCACTTATTCCTTTCCTTTGCCCAGCGTGTTTCCTTAGCGCAATTCTGGCTCTGTGAGCAAATCCTTACCGATCTTTTGCGCGGCGGTGCGAAAGCCAACACGGAAACCATTTTTTCGAGGCTTGGGTTAGGCGGGACTCAACCCGCGCCCAACGCATACCCCGGCGATGTTCATGCCGGCTTTTTCTAGGCTGCGACTGGAAGCGCGACAGGACTCTCTTTTTTGCTCAGCGCGCGGCGCAGTTTCGTAATTGCGATATTCTCCAGTTGACGGATCCTTTCGCGCGAGACACCCAATCTCCGGCCAATTTCCTGGAGTGTCTTGCCCTTTCCGCCTTCGAATCCGAAACGCTGGGAAATGATTTTCTTCTCCCGGTCGTCTAGTTCTTCCAGCAACCCGCCGACCTCGTTCTGGAGGTCCTTGTCACGCAGCAACTCAAACGGGGTTCCCGACTCTTCGTCCGCGACACTTTCGCCAAACTCCGTCAGCTCGTCGTCGCTCAGGGGCGCGTCCAGCGAAGCGGGACGAATCGAAACACTTTTTAATTGCGATATTTTCCCGCTAGCGATGCCGATCTCCTCGGCAAGTTCGTCATTGGTCGGCTCGCGCCCCAGCTCCTCGCTCATTTGGAGCGCGACACGGCGCATCTTCAAGATCTTGTCGCCAAGATGAACGGGCAACCGGATTATCTTGCCTTGATTAGAGAGGGCCCGTTTGATGGCTTGCCTGATCCACCATGACGCATAGGTGCTGAGTTTTGCGCCCTTCGCTGGATCGAACCGATCGACCGCCGTCATCAATCCGACGTTTCCTTCGGCGATGACATCAAGTAGCGGCAAACCGAGATTCGCGTAGTCCTGCGCGATCGTGACCACGAGACGTAAATTGGAATTGATCATGAGCGCGCGCGCATTGCGATCGCCCTTCTTGATCTTGGCGGCCAGCTCGATTTCCTGTTGCAGGGTCAAGAGCGGGATGCGCCCGATCTCACGGAGATAAACTCGCATCGCAGTATCGTTATTTTCGGCGTTCATATGGTTGTTTTGTGACGTGGGCTTCTTGCACGCGGCGTCGTTTCGCGCACCCCGCTAAAAAGAAATGCTGAAGAACTTGATTCCGTTCCCTTTTCCCGGGACGTCGGGATCCAGCGAAACGTTCTCTTCCGCGGTGCCATATTTCGCCGGCGCGCGTGGGTTTAGCATCTGCAACGGAGCACCGCCGCGGATCGCGCGCGGGATCACACCAGAGACATCGCGCTCAAAAAGGGTCGCGGGCTGGGGAGCGGCATGGGCATGATGTCTGTGCTCGAAGGGTGTAGTGGACGAGAGAGCGGTGGCGGGGTTAGTGGCGGCCCGCACTGGCTGACCCAACGTCAGAAGTCCAGCGACCAGGCATGCGATCAATATCTTTGTTTTCATGTCCGAGGTTCCCTCTGTTCCAGTCACGCTGCCATGGCGCGATGGTAAGATTTTGCAGTGCCACTTAAGAACTGACGGGGGCTCCCTCTTTTGAGTGAGCGCGGAGAAGGGACGCATGCGCGAGCGGATCATCGCTTAAAAGAGCCGGGTGGAGTAGTAACCGCGTTCACGATTTCAAGAGGCTGGATCGGCGGTTCGACGACTCTCCATTTCGGATTGGTGCTTGTGGAGCGCCGTTCCGATAGCAGCCTTCAGTCCCGCTCCGCTAAATGGCTTGAGCACATATCCAAAGGCGCCGGCACCTACTGCTCGCTCCATTGTCCGGTCGTCGGCATGCGCTGTGAGAAAGACGACTGGCACATGGAAGTCTCCGCGGATAGCGACTGCGGCAACGACGCCATTAACAGCGCCCGCTAGGGTGATGTCCATAAGCACCAGATCCGGCTTGTGTAATTCAACGGCCTTAAGAGCTTCATCAGTCGTGCTAGCTGTCCCTGCGACTTGATAGCCGAGAGAAGCGAGTTCGCGCTTAAGGGCCGAGACGGTGATGGCTTCGTCTTCGACGATAAGGATGCGGGCGTTAGTCATGGGAAGTCGGTTTGGATCTGGGTTATGTTTTCGAAGGTGCGCGAGAAGGGAAGTAAATCGTCGTGCGCGTGCCGCCCGCTGGGTCATTTTCAATTTTCGCTTCTCCGTGAATCTGCCGCGTCATTCCCAGGACAAGCTCCATGCCGAGCCCTGCATTATTGCTTGCGTTAAATCCTGGCGGCAGCCCGGAGCCGTCGTCGGTCACGGTCATCTGATTGCGGTTGGTGCCCGCGTGCAGTTCCACCGTGAGCTTTCCCGCAGAGCGTCCGTCAAACCCGTGCTTGAGCGCATTGAGGAGGAGTTCGTTGGCGATGAGCCCTAGCGTCACCGCGGTGTCCAGGTCCACCGCGACCGAATCGGCCCGGACTTTTAGTGTCAAAATGCAGCCTGGAGCCGTGTGGGAGTGAACGAGCATCTCGGCCATCTCCCTAAGGTGGGCCGCGAAGTCCAGATCGGAAAAGTCCCCACTGGAGTAGAGCTGCTCGTGCAGACGAGCCATGGAGTAGATGCGATCGCGACATTCATCGAAGACAGCCTTGTCCGCAGCATTAGTGAGCTTCTCCGCCTGGAGCATCAGGAGGCTGGAGATAATCTGAAGGTTATTCTTGACCCTGTGGTGCACTTCGGCCAACGAAGCCGTGCGTCGCTCAACCCGCTTTTGGAGTTCGGCCTGGAGCCGCTGGAGCGCCGACAAAAGGTGAGCGACGATGCCATAGGTCAACGCTAGCATCGCGGCATTCCAGTAGGGCCTGAACGGCTCGCCGTCGGCTTGGCTTGCCGTCTGGTCAGCCAGGAGCCATGCGGCGGCGCTCAGCAGCCCTATGCACCACCCGCTCGCAGGGCCTGCATACCAGGTGGCCAGCACTACCGGTGCGAGGTAGAACACCGCCATTGAGAAATCGCCCGTCACGTAGTCGAAACAGGCGATCACCGCCACGAGGCCTATGGCGAACGCCGTGGCTGCGGCTCGCGAGATACGAGGGGGTTTGGCGCCCGTGTTCAAAAGGGCCGGTGAAGCAGCGATCCCTTTCAGGAACGCAATCCCTCCAAGATCTGCGTCAGGTGCCCCGGCAGCGAGGATATTCTCTTGCACCTTGGAAGGTCAGTTGCCGCTTCGCCCTGGACTAACGCCCTTCCGTGGGATTTTGTCCTGCCTCTAAAGGAGGGGTAAGCGCTCTCTATTTCGGAATAGCTCGCCAGGCCGCAGCAGACCTTGTGGCAAGTTCAGGCAGGTGAGAAGCGCGAGGGCGAGTTACAGCGTGCGCAGGAACGCGACCACGTCGACCTTTTCCTCAGCGGTGAGTTTGGTCTCCAGCACGAGGTTGAAGAACTCAACCGTGTCTTCGAGCGTGAGCAACCGTCCGTCGTGCAGATAGGGCGGCGAGTCCTTGATGCCGCGCAGCGGGAAGGTTTTGATCGGGCCGTCGGCGGAAGCCATCATATTGTTGATCATCCGCGGCTTGTAGAAGCGCTCGGCTTGGAGGTTGTGCATCGTGAGGTCGGTGTAATGCGGCGGCATGTGACAACTGGCGCATTGCGCTTTGCCATGAAAGAGGGTCTGGCCGCGCATCTCCTGCTCGCTGGCTTTACGCGGGTCGAGTTTGCCATCGACGCCGAGCTTCGGCGCGGGCGGGAAGTCGAGCAGCTCCTGGAATTCCGCCATGAAATGCACCTGGCCGCCGCGCTCGAGAATGTTTACCCCTTTTTTCGTGGCGATGACCGGGTCGCCGTCGAAGTAAGCGGCCCGTTGCTCGAACTCGGTGAAGTCTTCGACCGTCTTCAGAGCGCGCTGGGAGCCAAAGAGGCGCTGAATGTTCACGCCGCGCAGACTGGGCGTTTCGATGCGATGGCGGAATTCCTGGGGGCGGATGTCTCCGACTAGATGCGTGCCGCCATTGGTATGGCCATTGGCATGGCAGTCAAAGCAGGTCACGCCGCGCGAAGGGCGCACGGTACGGCGGTCGTCGGTATCGTTGAACTGCTGCTGCATAAACGGTGTGACGAGCAGCCGCAGGCCCTCGATATCCTTGGGATTGAGGATGCCGTTGAAGATCTCGAAGAAGTTATCGATCGTCACGAGCTGGCCTTTCGAAACGTCGCCGAGATCGGGCCGCGTCGTCAGGAAAATCGCAGGCGGGAACTCCGGCAGGAAGTGATCGGGCAGATCGAAATCGAGATCGAAGCGAGTCAGGTCGCGCTGTTCCTGTTTCTTGATTTCCTCGATGTGAAACTTCGGGAAAACCATTCCGCCTTCGGGATGGTTCGGGTGGGGAAGCGGGTAGAAGCCGGCCGGCCAGGCGTCCTTCTCGCGGACCTGCTCGGGCGTCATTCCGGCCAGCGATTGCCAGGTCAGGCCGGTGGGAAGTTTCGCCCGGACGCCTTGCTGGATCGGCTTACCGCGCGACATCGTGACGCCCGGCGCAGGTTTGTCGCTGAGATCATAACGCTCCGCCAGCAGGTCGGCTTGCCTTTTCTCGATCGCCGCTTTCTCCGATTTCATCCGCTCCATTACGGTCTTAAAGTCTTTTGGAATCACCGGCATATAGCTCGACGGAACCGGGGCGGGCGTAGCTGTCGCCGGCTGAGCTGAGGCCGGTTTGTTCGGAGCGGGAGTTTCCTTTTTCTGAACCGGCTCGGCGGCAAGGGCGCCGGCGGCAAAGACGAATGTGAACGCGAAGGTCGCGACGGAATAGGGCGGCAGAAAGGACGGTGTTTTCATCTGAGTGGCGGTCTAATGCTGACTCTCGGAAGGCACACCGTGAAAATCGCTGTCGTTGGGCAACCACGACGCACACTTTCCAAATAATATTCGGATGTGGTCCGCGCTCACGGCTTCTTTTTTTTCGCCGCAGGGTCTAATCCCGAGTGCTGCTCTACGAATTGCCAATAAGCAGACCGGTCACGAAAACCAAGGCCGTTCCCAAGCCTATTTGGGCGGTTCGGGCCGCGGGGGTTTTGGGCCAAACGCTCGAGCGGTGTCGCGCTGGGCTCGATTCGTCCGGGAGAGAGCCCGCTGCCGCGCCAACTCCGTCGCTCCCTGTTCCTTGTAGCTCGGGCTGGTGAGCGACGCCATAAACGCAACGAGATCGTCAATGTCATTCTCGGTCAGGGCGAGCGGCTGGATGTCTTGGTCGAGATACGGATTCTGCAATCCGGCGCCTTTGTTGTAATGGTCGATCACATCCCAAAGCGTCTCCTGCGAGCCATCGTGAAAGTAAGGCCCCGTCACCAGCACATTACGAATGTTTGGTGTCTTGAAGGAGGCAATGTCTTTCTGCTGTTTGGTGAC
>JBEEHC010000196.1:0-47810 GCA_041167205.1 Verrucomicrobiota bacterium | reverse complement strand
ATCCGCGGCGGCCCTGGGGCCGCCGTTTGCGTCTAATTTTTCGGGCATGACCAACCAAACCGCTGTTCTCGATGAAGTGATGGAACTCGAATCGCCGCAGGAACATTCCGGGCCGGCGATTCTTTCCGGACCTGCCGACGCGCGCACCGCCGACCTTCCCGGTTGGTTCCAGGAGCAACAGCGTGCTGCCTGGGCGAAGTTCGAATCGTTTCCTTTCCCTAATCGAAAGGATCAGGCGTGGCGTTTTTCGAGTGTCGATGCGCTCGACCTTTCCCGTTACACGCAACCGGCGAAACTGACCCAGATCGAGCGAGATGAAATTCTCGGTCGTTCAGTGGGGCTCGATGCGGTGGCCGGCCGGCTCATTTTTGCGGACGGTCAATTGGTCCGGCGCGACCCGTTGCCTGAAACGCTTCTCAAACACGGCGTTCTTTTAATGCCGCTCGAACGGGCCCTGCTCGAGCACGAAGATTTGTTTCGAAAGCATTTCATGGCCCAGCCGGCGGCGCTCGGCTCAGCCAAATTTGCCGCGCTGCACGAGGCCTTCGTCAATTCCGGCACGTTCATTTACGTTCCGCGCGGCGTGGAAGTCGACCTGCCGATCGAGATTTTCCACTGGCTGCACGGAGACAACGCCGCGGTCTTTCCGCACACCCTTTTGATTGCCGACGAACTTTCCAAAGTGACGGTGATCGAGCATTTTCGTTCCGCCCATCCGGAGCGCTCCGGTTTTGCCTGTGGCGTGAATGACCTCGTGGCGGGCAAGGGAGCGAAGATCAACTACATCTGCGCGCAAAACTGGAACGAAAAAGTGCTGTCGATCCAGATTAATGCCACGACGGCCGAGCGCGATGCCTCGGCCTTGAGTTTGAACGTTCATCTCGGCGGCGCCTATTCGCGCTTTGAGAGTTTGAGCCGCCTCACCGGCGAAGGCGCCCGCAGCGATTTGCTCGCAGTCTCCGTCGCGAACGGCAACCAGGAATTCGACGCGCGCACCCTCCAGGATCACCTCAGTCCCCACACGACCAGCGATCTTCTCTACAAGAATGCGCTGACTGACCGGACTCGAAATACTTTTGGCGGCCTCATCCGGGTGGAACCGCATGCGCATTTCACCGACGCATACCAGACGGTCCGGAATCTCTTGCTGAGCGATGATGCGGAGGCGAATTCGATGCCCGGCCTCGAGATCCTGGCCGACAACGTGAAGTGCAGCCACGGCGCGACTTCCGGCCAGATCAACGAAGACGAGATGTTTTACCTTCTCGCGCGCGGCATTCCGCTGCCGGTGGCGAAACAGCTTCTCATTAGCGGTTTTCTCAACGAAGTGGTCGATCGTCTCGATCACCCGGCAATTACGGCGTTCGTGCACGAGTTAATCGAAGACAAATTCGCGCGACGCTAGCGCAGCGTTTAGCTGTTCTTCGCTCGTCAATAAAGCTTCACGATTGCCGCCGCCGCATCCCGGATCGTGTTACGCAACGCCGCGGGCTCAAGCACGCGCACATGAGCGCCCCAGCTCAGAATCCAGCGCTCGATTTCTTCCAGGCCCCCGAGCTGGAGTTGCAAGATTATCGAGCCGTCCGGAAGGGAACGGATGCGCTGCGATTCGTGCCAGGTCCGTTCGGAGACTAGACGCGCCGCGTAAGGATCGAATTGCAGGCGAATACGATGCGTTCGGCCTGACGAAAATACGCCAAAGCTCCCGCTCAGAATTTTGCTGATGGAAAAGTCGGCAGGCCGACGAAAACTCTTCGTCGTCAGCGAGACCTTTCGCATGCGGGGTAGGGCAAAGGTCCGCAGCTGCGCCCGGTCCAAATCTTCCGCAAAGAGGTACCATTGATTCTCAAGACAACCGAGGTGGTACGGACGAACCGTGCGCGGTTCGTAATCGCTGCTCGTCAGCTTCCGATATTCGAAATCCAATTCGACGGACCGCAGCACTGCTCTGCTCACGATCTCGAACAGCTCGAGATCGGCCGGGCTCGCGCCGACGCTGCGAAAGGAGATGACACCCTCCAGATCGGTCCATGAGAATGAGACGCGATCCTTAAGACCATCCGTGATCTTTCGGAAAGCCGAATGCAACGGACGCTCGAAGGGCGTCCCCTTGTACTGCGCGAGCGCCTTCTGCGCGACGAACAGCGCGGTGATTTCACCCTCAGAAACCTCGATGCTCGGAAATCCTGTGACCGCCTCCGTGTAGTAGAAGCCAAACTTTTGCGCATCGTACCCAATCGGCAGGCCAAGCCGATCGCGCATGAAATCGATGTCGCGCTGAATTGTTTTTGGCGAGACCTCGAGTTCCGTGGCGATCTTCTGGCAGTTCGGGAAGTGACGCGACTTGAGCGCGGCGTGCAGCCGCATCATTCGTTGCAGCGGCGGACGGGAGAACCGTTCATCGCGTTCGTTTGTCTTGGGTTGTCGCTTCATTTTCTTATCCCGCCCGCTCTGTAGCAACCCCGAAAGCTTTCGGGGTTCGATCCACGCGTTGTTCATGGAAGCCCTCCAACGCGCCCCACAGGGGCGCGGCTACAGGGCCCGGATGAGCGGAAAATAATTCTAATTATTTTCGCCGTGGGACAGTCAATGTCCTACCCCCTGTTTCATGATGACGCCATGAAAAGATACAAAACTCACTATCCGCGTCGCAGTTTGCTTTCCGTGCCGTATTCCGTTCGCCCAGACCGAATCGAGCGCGGCCTGCGCATTTTGCGTGCGTTGCGCTTCTCCATCGCGGCAGCTGCTGCTCCCGTTTCGCGCGCGCAACAACGCGAGTTCGACTTCATCCTCTCGAAACGAGCCTGAGCCCGGCGCAGAGAAACATTGCAAGGCGGGACGCCGCTCGCTATTTTCGTTTCCACCTCGGCGGATTCGCTGCGAACGCGACGCCTCTCGATCATGGATGTAAGCGGAACTATCGACGCAATTCTCTGCCAGAAAGGCGGCGAGATCTTTTCCGTCTCGGCTGACGCGACGGTTTACGAGGCAATCGACCTTATGGCCAGCAAGAATGTCGGTGCGCTCCTGGTTGTCCAGGACGGGCGTCTGCTGGGGATGATCTCGGAGCGGGATTACACGCGCAAGGTGATGTTGCGCGGGAAACGTTCGCGCGAAACTCAAGTGCGCGAAATCATGTCGAGTGATCTGACGATCGTGACTCCGCGAGAGCCGATCGAGAACTGCCTGCGCATGATGACCGACAAGCGAATCCGGCACCTGCCGGTGGTGGAGGGCGAGACGCTGCGCGGGATTATTTCCATCGGGGACCTGGTGAAGTGGGTCATCGCCAGCCAATCGGCCGCGATTGCCCATCTCGAAAGTTACATTTCCGGCGGTTATTCCGGATGAGGCAGGCGCCCGCCGCGGCGAGAGCACCTCTACAATTCCCAAACGGTTCGCCCGCCGACAATGGTGCGGACCGCGCGCCCTTTCAGCTTCCATCCATCGAAGGGTGTATTACGCGAGGTCGATTGCGAGGCGCTTGCCTCAAAAGTCCATTCCAGCTCCGGATCGATCAAAGTCACATCCGCACTTCGCCCCGGCGAAAGCGTTCCGGCATCGATTTGGAGAAGCCGCGCCGGATTCACCGTGAACATCTCGATCAAACGCGGGAGGTCGATCGTTTTGTTTTTGTGAACCAGCAAATCGAGAAATAATCCCAGCTCCGTCTCGAGCCCCACGATTCCAAACGGCGCCGCGTCGAACTCGACTTCTTTTTCGAACTTTGCGTGTGGGGCATGATCGCTGGCCAGAATCCCGAGCGTGCCGTCGGCAATCCCCTCGAGCAATGCAGCCACGTCCTCCTTCGTCCGCAACGGCGGGTTCATTTTGAAATTTGTATCGAAGTTCTGAATCGCATCATCGGTGAGCGCGATGTGATGAGGACAGACTTCGCCGCTGATCTTGACCCCGCGCGCTCGCGCTTCGCGCAGAATCCGGACGCTGCCAGCGGCACTGATATGCTGGCAGTGAATATAATGGTCGCAAAGTTCCGCCAAGAGAACGTTGCGCATCACGATCGCCTCCTCGCCAGCGCTCGGCCAGCCAGGCAGACCCAGGAGCGTGCTCCAGTAACCTTCGTGAACCACACCGTTGCCGACGAGGTTGTAGTCCTGACAATGATCGAGAACGGGCAGACCCACCATGCGCGCATATTCGACGGCGCGGCGCATCAATTCGTTATTCTGGATGCATCGCCCGTCATCGGTGATTGCGACGACCCCCGCTTGCGCGAGCGAACCGAGCGGCGCCATTTCTTCGCCCAGCAAGCCCTTAGAGATCGCACCCGTCGGCAGCACGTTGACGCACGCTACTTCGGCCGCGCGATCTCTGATCCAGGCGATCGTGCTCGGACTATCCGCGACCGGTGACGTATTTGGCATGCAGACGATAGTGGTGAATCCACCCGCCGCCGCCGCCCTCGCGCCAGACTCGATCGTCTCCTTCCAGCCGAAGCCCGGCTCCCGCAAATGCACGTGAAGATCGATCAAGCCGGGGCAGACGATTAGTCCTGCGGCATCGATCTCATCAATTTCAGATTTCGGATCGCGGATGGCGGAGAGGTCGGCAATTCGCCCTTCGACAATGGCAAGATCGGCAATCTCATCGCGCTGGTTCGCCGGATCGATGATCCGGCCATTGCGAATGACCATGTTCATGGCGTTGCAATTCCTCCGCAGAGATAAAGAACGGCCATGCGGATCGCGAGACCGTTGGTGACTTGATCCAGGATGACGCTGTGCGCGCCGTCGGCCAATTCACTGTCGATTTCAACGCCGCGGTTGATCGGGCCCGGATGCATGATCAGGCAGTCCGGTTTCAACAGCTTCGCGCGATCTTTGGTCAGGCCAAATAGCCGGATGTATTCGCCGATCCCGGGGAAATATTCTTTGCGCTGCCGCTCGTGCTGAATGCGGAGCAGGTTCACCACATCGGCCGACGGCAGGGCTGCGTCGATATCGTGCGAGACGGTGACACCCAGCTTTTCAAACTCGCGCGGCACCAGCGTACTCGGTCCGACCAATGTCACGCGCGCACCGAGTTTCAGCAGACCGAAGATATTCGATCGCGCGACGCGGCTGAAGAGGATGTCGCCAATGATCACGACATGAAGTCCAGCAACGGCGCCCTTCCTTTCCCGGATCGTATACAGATCCAGCAGCGCCTGCGTGGGATGTTCATGCGCGCCATCGCCCGCGTTGATGATGCTCGAGCTGAGCCGTTCGGCGAGGAACTGCGGCGCCCCGGACGAACTGTGTCGCAGAACGATAATGTCGGCATGGTTTGCTTCGAGAATCTTCGCGGTGTCCTTGAGAGTTTCGCCCTTCGTCAGACTGGACGCGCTGGCCGAGATATTAATGACATCCGCGCTCAGGCGAATCGCAGCGATCTCGAAGGAGGTGCGCGTGCGCGTGCTCGGTTCAACGAAGAAATTCACGAGCGTTTTGCCGCGCAGCGCCGGGACTTTCTTGATCTCGCGCGTGCCGACTTCCTTGAAAGCATCCGCCGTATCGAGAATGAAGGTGATTTCCTCCGCGGAAAGCTCCCGGATGCCGAGCAGGTCTTTTCGCTGCCACCGCGTTTCGGATTTCCCCAACTCCGTCACGCTTTCTCCTCCTTGACCAGCCAGACCGCGTCCGGCTCTCCGTCCACATTCTCAAGACGCAGACGCACTCGCTCTCCCGCCGCCGTGGGCAGATTCTTGCCGACATAATCCACCCGAATGGGCAATTCGCGGTGGCCGCGGTCTATCAGGGCGGCAAGCTGAACGCGCGCTGGTCGACCAAAGGAGCTGATCGCGTCCATCGCAGCGCGGGCTGTCCGGCCGGTGAAAAATACGTCGTCGACGATTATGATGGTCTTGTTCTCGAGCGGCAGCGGCAGCCTTGATTTCTGGACGCGCGGCAGGTCGGCCCGTTTCCCGACATCGTCTCGATGCATCGAAACATCGATAACGCCGGTTTCGACGGAAGTCTTGGCCAAGGACTCGATGATGCCGGCAATTCGCCGTGCGATCTCGACGCCGCGTGATGGGATTCCCGCCAAAATTACCGAGCCAAGGTCCGGGTTGCGCTCAATGATTTCGTGCGCGATGCGGCGAAGCGCGCGGTTAATAGCCTCGCCATCCAGCACCGGAAGAGTGGCGGGCGAAGTATGGGCGTTTTGTTTGTTGGTCACGTGTTCCTTGGCGACCTCGCGGGATCGCATTAAAGGAAAATGGCGATTAGGCTGGTGCCGGTTCGGCCCTAGCCTCCTTCATCCGCTTGTTTCGCCAGCTGGAACGATATTTCACGATCCAATCGAGCAGCGCCTTTTCAAAGCCGATGTCGGTCCCCGCTTTTTCGCTCTCAATCCATTTGTGTTTCAAAATTTCCTCTCGCTCGGCCAGGAATTCCTTGTAGAGCACCGAGTTCTTAACGAACTGTGACTGTTCCCCTTGCGAAGCGGTCATCTCGGGACTGTTTTTCATACAAACGGCGATTGGTCAACAAAAACCATATCGTCCTAACTTAGATGTAGCAGCGGCCGTACCTATTCATTTTCCGGTCACGGCAAGGTCCGGCGCAGCTCCCGTGCGATTTTCATAAATTCGGCAGCCACTGGAGAATTCCCCTTTTCGCCAGTAATGGGCATCCCGCGGTCGCCGGATTCGCGCGTTGCGATATCGATCGGAATCTGGCCGAGCAGCGGAACGCGCAGACGCGCGGCTTCGCGCTCCCCCCCGCCGGAACCGAAAATGTCATACCGCTTCCCATCGCTCGGCGACTCGAAGTAGCTCATGTTTTCAATCAGCCCGAGCACCGGGACGTTCACTTTTTCAAACATGGTTGAGGCCTTCCGCGCATCGATCAATGCGACTTCCTGCGGCGTGGTCACAATGATCGCACCAGCGAGCGCGACGGTTTGCACAATGGTGAGCTGAATGTCACCCGTGCCCGGCGGCAGATCGAGCACCAGATAATCGAGCTCGCCCCATTCGACCTGTCGGAGGAATTGCTGAGTGTAGCGCGTCACCATCGGTCCGCGCAGAATTGCGGGGGCCGAGTCGTCGAGCAGGAAACCCATCGACATCAGCTTCAGATTGTATTGCTCGATCGGAATGATGCGGTTCTCTTCCGTGGCCGTTGGGCGGTCCCGCGTCCCGAACATGAGCGAAATGCTCGGTCCATAAATGTCGCAATCGCAAAGTCCGACCCGCGCACCCGTTTTCTCCAGGGCCACGGCGAGATTGGCTGCAACAGTCGATTTTCCGACCCCGCCCTTGCCGCTCGCGATCGCGATGACGTGTTTGATTCCCTCGATGCGGGTCGTGCCTACGCCAGCTGCGCCTGCGCCGGCCGGCGGCGCCTGGATATCGATCAACACCTTCGCCTGCTCTACGCCGGCTAATGCGCGCAGGATTTCCTCCGCCTCGGTCTTAATCGTTTGAGGAATAGCCGGCTCGTTTGTTGCGAGGGCCAGCTGGACGGTCACCGCCCCGCCCTCTACTCGAATTCCCTTCACGAGCCCGAACGAAACAATATCACGGCTGAAGCCGGGATATTTCACGCCCTTGAGCGCTTCTTTCACTTGTTCCTCCGAGACGGGCATGGGCGTCTAAGCTACCGACCCAGGCGTACGAGTAAACAGGCGCCGGACGAAATATTGTCCGGCGCTGGATTCGGTGAACCGCAGCCCCGGATTTAGGGAACTGTCGTGGAGGGGTCTTCGATGAGGTCGATTCGTTGTCCCGTGTTTGCTACTTCGACCATGAGCTTTGAGAACGTCCACTGGCCCGCAAATTTCGACGCGACGAAATAAATCGTTCCCTTGCCTTTGGGACCGGAAATGGGGACGGTCATGTCGGCCTGTCCGGACGTGCCGCTCACGTTCGTTGTCCCCGAAACAAAAAGTCCATCGGTAATTGGAGATCCGAGCGCGCTCACCACCCTGGGATCAGCCTTTGCCCTGGCCAAGGCGCCCTTATAGGCATCCGATGACTTCATTGCGCCGAAGACAACGCCGAAGACGGTGCCAAAGATGACAAAAATAAAGGTCGCCATGAGAAGCAACATTCCCAGGCATCCAGTCGGCACGACCCACTTCCAATTCCGCGCCCACCAATGAGGTCGTTGGGGCGGCGTGTTACTCGGAGTTGTAGGGTCCATTGTGATTCAGCTCCTGGCGAAACAGCCGCTAACCCGAGATGGCAGAGATAGCCTGCCCTCTCATTGATTCGCGTTCTCTGTGGCGGGATTTATTTCGAGAGCAGCATCGCTTGGGAGGCTACGCACTGCCATTTTCCGTCGCGTTCCACCCAGGCATCGGTCCATCGATAGCTGTGTTTGAAGGCTTTCCCATCCTTCGCTTTGCCAACTTCCGTGGAACTTCCCAGAACGACCGCGAAGTGGCCGCCGTAAACGCGGACGTCCACATTTCCATTCTTCGCGGACGTGTAGGTATCGGTGTCCTTCTTGATCTCGGCCAGAAGACTGGCCTTGCTCATAACCTTGCCCTTCGAGCTCACACCGCGGTAATCGTTCCCGAGATAGGCTTGGGCGACCGAAGGATCGTGCAATACGATCGAGGCTTCCCACTTATCCTCGATGTCTTTCAAGGTAGCCTCCGGAGTCGATTTCTTTGTCGGCATGACCGCGGTGGTTGCGGCCTTGGCCGACGGAGCAGCGGAGCTGCTTTTCGTAGGCGAAGAGGCTTTTGCTGGTCCCGCGGGTGAGCTGCTCTTGGTTGCCGCGGGCGAGCTACTCTTTTCAGCCGCAGGCGAGGCCGCTTTGTCCGTCGTGACCGATACGCTCGGATCCGTGGTCGGCGACGGCGATTTCTCGGGCGCGGCCGCTTCGGGCATTGGCGCTGGCGTCGTGGTGTCTTCTTGAGACCGCGCGAGGGGCGCGGTGGCCAAGGCGAACGCAGTGAGGGCAAGGATGGTTATTTTCATCTGGGATGTTTCTTTTCGGTGTGGATTAGTCGAGCGACCCTATTTTGCCGCCTCCGGCCCAGTCAAGACCGATTTAGCTCGGTACCGTGATCTGCCCGACCGGCTCGACTGTCAGACGCCCTCGAAAGCGCCTCCGCTGTCGCAATTTTCGCGCAAAAGCCGCTGGCCTCGCTCGTGCTACTAGCCACTTGACGGCGGGTGTAAGATTCTCCCGTCATTCTGGAACATGCCCGCATCAACCATCCGAATTCTTCTCAGCAGCTCGGCTACGGCGTTGATTTTGATGCGCGCGACGAGCCTTTCGCCCGATGCGGAGGCGAGGCTTCCGATTCCCGCTCCCGCACCATTCGGGAACGTGAAAACCCAGGCTTCCCTGCCTGTCGCCTATGCCGCGTTCCCGATGGCAAGAGCACGCAGACCTTCCATCATCGATCACTGCTTTACGTCGGATCTCGACCTGAGCGTGCCCGCGTCTCCCGGAGAGGTCGCGATTGTCGTCGCCGCGTTGAAGCAGGATTGGAAGACTGTTCTGCGCATGCTCGACGCCGGCGCGTCGATTGAAACGACGGACGACGCGGGGCTCACCCCGCTCATGGCGGCCGCCACACAGGGCAACGTCGGAATTCTTCGCACACTCCTGGAACGGCGAGCGAAGGTGGATTTTACCGACCTCACCGGACGCTGCGCGCTGCACTACGCCATCGCGGCGGGAAAAAATGAAGCCGTCCAACTCCTTCTCCCTCTGGTCTCGAATATCGAGGGGGCCTCAACCGCGGGAAATGACCTCCTGACCACGGCTCTCGAGACGGGCGACATGAAGATTTTTCAGGCCGTCCTGGAGCGATTCCCGGCCACGCTCCAATGGGGCGCCAACACCCGGCGCGCGCTCGAAACCGCATTGCGGGCGGATTTGAAGGAGCAAGTCCGGCTTCTCTTGAGCAAGCACCCCGCGCCTCCGACCCGCGAAGGCGGTACGGTCCCACTTATCGCCTACGCCATTGCCAGCGACGACACGCCGCTTTTCCACACTCTACTCGCCTGCGGTAGCGATCCGAACATTGTCATCCCGAAAGCGGCGGAGAAGGACTTCATGTCCCTGCTGAAATCAAAATACCTGCGCCTTTATATTCAGGAGGAGACAGGCATTAACTTGTTGATGCTGGCCGCGGGACTCGGCAAAGCCGATTATGTCCGCGCTCTGCTCGACGCGGGAGCCGATCGGAACCGGGCCACCCCTCGCGAAAAAATGCTCCCGCTTTACTTCGCGGCCTGGACCGAAAACTGGCAATGCGTGCAGATGCTCCTCGGCGGCGGGCCCATGCCTGATCAACTCCGGGTTGAAATTTCGCTCGCGCAACAAAACATGTCGGTGATCAAGGAAGGTGTCACCGTTTTTACGACGAAGTGTTCGACGGGCCGCCAGGGTTTCACGACGAAGCCCGGTCAATATGTGATCACCGACAAAGACCGTGATCATCGCTCCACCATCTACAAATGCGCCATGCCCTATTTCATGCGCCTCAATTGCCGTGACTTCGGCATGCACGAAGGAGTAGTGCCGACCTATCCGGCCTCACACGGCTGCATTCGCCTGCCGGGCGACGCCGCCCGGAAGCTCTTCGTCGAGATTCCGGTTGGCACGGTGGTGATGATTAATTAGCGACCGGCGTTTCGCTGGAATCAAGCCTCTCACTGCGCCGGCGACAGGCCAGCGGCTACAATGTCCTTCGACATTCCCGCCGGACTCAAATAATCTCTGGCGTCTTTCACGATATGGACACGATGCCGCCTGATCTGACCGGACTGCGCAATGAATACGCCGCCCATGGCTTGCGCCGAGCCGATCTTCATTCCGACCCACTTCAACAATTCGGCGCCTGGTTCTCGGCCGCCCTCGCCGCGGACATTCGCGACGTCAATGCGATGAGCCTGGCCACGGCCACTCCCGATGGCAAACCCTCCGTCCGCATCGTTTTGCTCAAAGGGTTCGATGAGCGCGGTTTCGCTTTTTTTACGAATTACGACAGTGAGAAAGGCCGGGAAATCGAGGCGAATCCGTCCGCAGCGCTGGCATTTTATTGGGCGCAACTCGAACGCCAGATTCGGATAAGCGGCGCTGTGGAAAAAACATCGCGCGAAGATTCCGCCGCCTACTTCCATTCGCGGCCGGTCGGCAGCCGGCTCGGCGCGTGGGCCTCGAAGCAGAGCGAGGTCATCGACGCCCGCCAAATCCTCGATTCGCGCCTGACGGAGATGACCGAACGTTTCGAGAAGGGCGACATTCCGCTGCCACCGCATTGGGGCGGGTATCGGGTTAAGCCGGATAAAATCGAATTCTGGCAGGGCCGGCCCAATCGACTCCACGACCGCTTTCGTTATTCGCGTCAAGCTGACGGCACCTGGCAGATCGATCGCCTCGCGCCGTGACACCCGAAAATTCGTTGCGCTCGCGCGCGTGGCAGGATAATCCACGCCCCCGTTATTGGTGGCACCATCTGCCCGGAATGGATTACGTCCCGGCCGTTTACTCCGACATAAGCGAAGCCGAATGGATCACGCTGCGGGACTGGTACGAAGAAACGGATCGGGAAGGCCCGATCGGCGAATGCGTGGTGCCGTTGATTTCATTGCTGCAAGGGCTCGTCCTGGGGAATCGCCCCAGCCGAATCGTCCAGCTCGGCACGTGTGCCGGCTATTCGGCTTTGCTGCTCGGATGGATGCTGCGCCGAATGAACGCCGCCCATGGTCTCTTCAGTTTGGATCTCGATCCGGCCATGTGCGAATTCTCGCGCCGCTGGATTGCGCGCGCCGGTCTGGAAGACTTCGTCGAGATCGCCCAAGGGAATTCGCTCGACCCGCAGTCCCCGATTGCGGCCAGAAAATACCTGAGGGGCGATCCTGAGTTGATCCTGATCGACAGCTCCCACGAATACCAGGCGACGCTTGACGAATTAGATCTTTGGTACCCCGCGCTCGCGCCTGGCGGACTCCTGGCTCTGCATGACGTCAGCACTTTCGCCGCGGATTTCGATGTCACGCACCAGGGTGGCGTTCAACGCGCGTTCGCCGAGTGGAGAAAAACGCATCCGGATGTGGAAACGTTTTGCCTAAACGGTGACGCGCGCACGATGGAATTGCCCCGCCCCTTCTACAAGGATGCCTGTGGCGTCGGACTGATCCACAAGCCGCTCTAGCCCGTCGCGCTCGCCATCATCCAGACATTTGGCTACGGTTGAGTGGTCAGCCGGTCACGCTTTCGCCTGGCGGTAATCAGAAATTTCTGGGCCCCCTCGTGTTGAGGATTCAATCGAAGCACATATTCCAAGTGCGCGATCGCCTCATCATAATTGCCCTTTGCGAGCAGCGCCACGCCCAGGTTGAAACGCGGATCAAGCAAATTTGGGTTCAATTCAAGGGCTCTTCGGTCGTGCAAAATGGATTCATCAGAACGGCCGCGATTCCACAATGCCGCCCCAAGGTTCGCATGCGTTTCGGCGACGTCTGGACGCAGCCTTAACGCGGCCTCCCACATTTCAATCGCTTCCGCGTCCTTGCCTTGCGCCAGGAGCGCGACGCCAAGATTCGCCAAGGCATCGGCGTAATTTGGATTCAACGCCAGGGCGCGCCGGTAATTCGAAATTGCTTCGTCAATCCGGCCCAGGTTGACCTTCGCCACGCCCAACCCATTCCAAATCATCGGGTCTTGCTGACTGGTCCGAAGCGCCAGGTTGAATTGCTCCTGCGCATTCGCAAAATCCCTTTGCTGCAACATGATCAATCCAAGGTTGTAATGGGCGCCGGCGTAATCGGATCTGACTTGCAGCGCTCTTTCGATGTGATCCCGCGCTCCAATAAGATCACCTTGCTGTCCCAACGCCCCGGCCAACAGGTTATGCGCCATGAAGTTGCCCTCTGTGACCTTCACTGCATGATCGAAGAGCGTTGTCGTGTTTTTCCAAACCTGAATCTGTGTGATCATCACTGCGGCGAGAGCACTCACCGGCAGTGCGACAACCACTGCCGTCGCCGCAACCCGACCGCGATTGATCGGAGCAAAAGCGGCCGAGGGAATACTCCAGGCAATCATGACGAACACGCCAATCAGCGGCACGTAGGTATAACGATCCGCCATGGACTGATCGCCCACCTGCACCAAACCGATCACGGGAACCAGCGTTCCAAGAAACCACAACCATCCCACCGCCAACCAAGGCCGCTTTCGGCCGAGTGCGCCCACACCAATCGTAATTCCGACGAGCGCCAGGCTCGCCAGCGCCATTTTCGCGGCTGATGTTTGGCCGGGCAGCGGATAGATCACCGCGAGATCGACGGGCCAGAACGTTTTGCTGAGGTAACCGACGTACGCGACGATCGCGTTCGCCAGTCGCTGCGATAGCGGCAAGACGTCAATGGGCGCCATCGCGCCGGCAGCATGCTGGGCGTTAAATGTAACCACACTCGACGCCGCCGACATTGCCAACAGCGGCAGCTTTTCGAGTAAGAGCGACCTCAATTTTGAAGTTTGAAAGGGGGCACGACCTTCAATCGAAAATCGCTTGAGCGGCCAGACGTCCAGCAGCAACAGCACAAACGGAAACGTGACCAACATCGGTTTGCTCAACAAACTCGCCGCGAAGAGGCACACCACCAATCCATAGCGCCTTACTGACGGCGCCCGCACGTACCTCGCGTATTCCCACATCGCCAACAAACCAAAGGCCGTGCTCAGCACGTCTTTGCGCTCCGCGACCCAGGCCACCGACTCAACGTGCAACGGATGCACCGCAAACAGCGCGGCCACCAATGCGCTGCGCCATGCCGCGCCGGTCATCGCTCGAAGGACCGCAAACAGCAGGACCGTGTTCGCCCCGTGGAGGAGCGCGTTTACAAGATGATGCCACCCAGGCCGCAAACCGAAGATCTGACAATCCAGCATGTGCGATAGCCACGTGAGCGGATGCCAATTGCCAGCCGACATTGTCGTCAACGCCCACGCTGCATTGCTCCACGTCAACCCTTGCTGCACCAGCGGGTTCTCCGCGACATACGTTCCGTCATCAAAATTAACGAACTCGAAGGACAGCGTCTGCAAATACGGCAGGACGGCTAACACGACCAGCGCCGCACAAATCCACCGCGACAGACGTTTGTTCATTCCATCGGCCGCACTCAAACGCCCTTTGGGCGATCGGTGGCGAACGCGTCTCTTGCTTTTTGTCATTGTGGAATTTTTTTGAGGATTCGGCTGGCTGTCGAGCGGAAAGCTTTCGGAGTTGGACGTTGTGGGTTGGACGTTGGACGTTCCCCCCTCCGATGCGACGCGAGGACCTGCCCATTTTCGAGCTCGAGCACCAGCTCGTAGCCGAGCTGAAAGAACAATCTCGCCTCATCATCCAGGCGCCGACCGGCTCTGGAAAATCAACCCAGGTCCCGCAAATCCTCCTCGATCGTGGATTGCTTGGCGACGGCCAGGTCGTCATCCTCCAACCCCGCCGGCTCGCGACCCGCCTCCTCGCCGCACGCGTCGCCTCCGAGCGCAATGGCCGGCTCGGTGACGAAGTCGGCTACCAAATCCGCTTCGAGAACATCACGTCCGACCGCACCCGCATTCGCTTCGTCACCGAAGGGATCCTGCTGCGGCAACTCATTCAAGATCCGCAACTGCGACGGGTCTCCGCGATTCTCTTCGATGAATTTCACGAGCGCCATCTCTATGGCGACATCACATTGGCTCGCGCTCTTCAACTCCAAGCCACCTCGCGCCCCGATCTGAAGCTCGCCGTCATGTCCGCGACCCTGGATGCCGGACTTCTGCAGAAATATTTGGAACCGTGCGCCGTCTTGAGCTCCAGCGGTCGCGCCTTTCCCGTCGAAATTGAATACCTGCCGAAACCGGTCGGTGGCGACGGCTATCCCGTCTGGGACCTCGCCGCGGACGAAATGGAACGCGTCGCGCCGCGGACCGAAGGTGACGTGCTCATCTTCATGCCCGGAAAATATGAAATCGGCCGAACGATCTCGGCCATCCGAGCTTCACGGGTGAGCGATCGATTCGTCGTCCTGCCCCTTCACGGCGAATTGCCACCGGCGGAGCAGGACGCCGCGCTCGCCCATTATCAAAAACGCAGGGCGATCGTCGCGACGAATGTGGCGGAAACTTCGCTCACGATCGACGGAGTCCAGGTCGTCATCGACAGCGGCCTCGCGCGGATCGCGCGCTTCGACGCGCGCCGCGGCATCAACACCTTGCTCGTCGAAAAAATCAGCCGCGCGTCAGCCGATCAACGCGCCGGCCGCGCCGGCCGGACCGCGCCGGGTCATTGCCTACGGCTGTGGACGGAGCGCGAACATCTGGATCGGTCGCAGCAGGAATTACCCGAGGTAAAACGGCTCGATCTTGCCGAAGTCGTGCTCACCCTGAAAGCGAGCGGCGTCGAAGAAGTCGGGAGCTTCCGCTGGCTGGAACCGCCTGATCCAGGGGCGCTCGCGCGGGCTGAAGAACTCTTGGTCGATCTTGGCGCGCTCCGCGACGACGGCACTGCGAGTTCCGTCACGCCACTTGGCCGGAGAATGCTGGCGTTTCCAGTCCACCCGCGCTATGCGCGCATGCTTCTGGCCGCACAACAGTATCGTTGTGTGCCCGCCGTCGCGTTGATCGCGGCGCTCACCCAAGGGCGCAACCTCCTGCGCCGCCTCGAGGGCAAGCAAGCGCGCGAGGACCGCGAAGATGTGCTCGGGAGCGACGCGGAATCGGACCTTTTCATTTTGATGCGCGCATTTCGCTACGCGGAAAACAGTCGCTTCGATTCGCAGCGTTGCGCGCGACTCGGGATAAATGCCGGAGCGGCTCGCGAGGCCGCGCAATTGACCGAGCAGTTTCTCGCCATCGCTCGTGATGAAGGTCTGGATTTGGAGATGGGCGAGGTCAAGGCCGGATCGATCGAGCATTGCGTTCTGGCGGGATTTCCCGACCAGGTCGCCGCGCGGTTGGATGCGGGAACGCTACGCTGCGCCCTCGTGCACGGCCGGCGCGGAGTGCTCGCGCGCGAAAGCGCGGTGCATGGTGCGCGTTTGCTCGTGGCCTCCGAAGTTCGAGAGATCGAGAGCAGCGAGAAAGAGCGGCAGGTCTTGCTCACGCTCGCCACGAAGATCGAAGAAGATTGGCTCCGCGAGTTATTCCCGGAATCTTTTCGCGAAGAAACCCGGGTCGAGTTCGATTCCGCTCTTCGTCGCGTCGCCGGTCATCGGACGACCCTCTTTCACGATCTGGTCTTGGGCAGCGAAGAATTTTCACCCAAGAGCGATCCCGCCGCGGCGCAGATTCTCGCCCGCGAAGTGTTGGCTGGAACTTGCCCGCTCAAACAGTGGGACAACGCGGTCGAGCAGTGGATCGAGCGGGTGAATTTCGTCACGGCGGCGTTTCCGGAGTTGGAATTCCCGCGGATCGACGAGGCCGGGAAGCTCTTGCTCCTGGAACAAATCTGCCAGGGGGCGGCGAGCTATAAGGAAGTCAAGGAGCGGCCGGTCTGGCCGGCCGTAAAGTCGTGGCTAAGCGCGGCGCAGCAACAAACACTCGACGAACTCGCGCCGGAACGAATCAAGCTGGCCAAGGGGCGTGCCGCCAAGATCACCTATGGCGAGGCAGCCCCACCCACTGTCGCGGCCCGCATTCAGGATCTGTATGACACTCCGCGCGGACTCGCGGTGGGACGCGGCCGCACCGCGCTAAGGATTCAAGTTCTCGCGCCGAATCATCGTCCGATCCAGATCACCACCGATTTGGAAACTTTCTGGCGCGACGCCTATCCGAAGATCAAAAAAGAGCTTCAAAGGAAATATCCGAAGCACGAATGGCGGTGACGCCATTTCCTGCTCCTGCTCTTGACTCTGCTCCAGCGTTCACCGGAACGATCAAGAGCGAGATCACGAGCATGAGCATGAGCAGGAAGAAGAATGAACGGAGAGACGCAAACGGCAGTCCATTTACGAAGTAACTATATGATCAATCCAAACGGCGACGAATTTATGGAAGACGATCCGCTGGCGGCCTCGATGAGGTCGAGCGACGAACAGATTTCCGGGGAAACTCCAGGGCGGTTGCGCCAGGCGGCCGGTAAGGTTTCGGTGGCAGCGGGCGAAGCGTGGGAGCAAACCAAGGAAAAGGCGGGAACAGCGCGCGAGCGGACGGAATTTTTCTTGCGCGAAAATCCGGTCCCGACGGTGATCGGCGCGCTGGCGCTCGGCGTCGCGATCGGGCTGGCGATTCGTTACGCCTCCAGTTCGGCCGAGAAAGAGGTCGAAGCGAAATCGCCTCTAGGGAATGTGGACCTGAGCGTCCTTTCGCTCCCGTTCCTCTGGCCGCTTTTCAAATCGATGCGGCGGAAATACGAAGATTCCGCCGATGTAGTCAAGGGCGGCGTCGACCGACTGAAACAGGTGGATGTCCATCGGTACGTCAAGCCGCTGCGGAAGAAGTGGAAGTCCTGGGCGAACTGAGAGCGCTGTAGCCGCCCGCCCTGTGGGCGGCGTTTCCGCTGGCAATATTTCCCTCACCGCTTCGCAGAGCGAAGCGGCTACAGCTTTGAAGTCGCATTTTGCAAAATGCCGGTGCTAAGCTTTTCCCGTGTTGCTGCGAACGGCCTGCCTCTGTCTCCTCTTGGTTGCTAGCGCGGGCCGCCTGCCGGCGAAAGAACCGCGGCAGATTCGCGAGAGCGGCGGCGTGTTCGTCGGATCGATCGGCTGCAAGTCATCCAGCTGTCACGGCGGCGCCGGTCCGAAACGGAGCCAGTATATCACCTGGAGCCGGCAGGATTTTCACACCAAAGCGTTTGCGGTTTTGCTCAATTCGCGGTCGGAGCGGATTGCCGAAGGCCTGGGAATCACCGGCGCACAGGCGAGCACGCGTTGCACTGTTTGCCATTCCCCGCTGCAATCCGTCACCCCCGGCCGGCTGACGCGGACCGCTCATCCGGAGCAAGGCGTTTCTTGCGAAACGTGCCATGGCGCGGCCGGCGGATGGCTGCGTGGACACACGCGAACGGACTGGAGTTACAACACGCGGGTAGCGGCCGGCATGCGCGATCTCCGCAACCTTTATGTGCGGGCAAACGCCTGTGTCGCCTGTCACCAAAATCTTGCGCCTGACCTGTTGAAGGCGGGTCATCCCGACCTGTTCTTCGATCTCGACGGCCAGTCGGTCGCCGAGCCGAAACACTGGCACGATGAGGAACCGTGGAGCGGGCTGCGCGAATGGCTTACCGGACAAGCGGTTGCGCTGCGCGAAATGAGCTGGGCGCTCGCCCGCGATCCGCAAAACGATGCGTTCTCCATCGCGCGCTGGGACGGATTGGCCTGGCTTTGCGCGACGGCCATATCCGTGGGGAATATCCCGTCGCCGGTGAGCCAGCCCCCGAGCAATCCCGGCAGGTCGGATTTCGCCACCATGCAAACGCAGGCGGACGCGCTCGCCCGCCGCGCATCGGTCTCCAACTGGAGCGACAGCTCCGCACGATCTTTGCTCGTCGCGCTGGCGTCCGCGGACGCGGAATTCACCGGCAAAGGAATTGCGAACCAATCGCTCGGCCAACGCGCGAAGCGTCTCGTCCTCGCGCTCGACCGGCTGGCCAACGCGCTCAGCCTGAATCGCGGCGCGCACCTGAAAATTGACGCCGAGCTCAATCAGCTTTTCCAGGACGTGAAAACGCTCGATGCGTTTGACGCGAGCGCGTTCGCTGGTCATCTGCGAGCTTTTCGCGACGCGCTGGACAAGAGCGGCTAGGCCCTTCGCTCTTCGTGCTCGTGCTCACGCTCGATCCTCGAGCACGAGTAGGAGAAAGAGAACGACGCGAACTCTCGCGTTGAACCTATGGAACTTCTCGCGGAAAATGCCCGCTCACCCCAATGGCCGCATCTTCTTCCACTTCACGCCCCAGCTGGCAGCGCAATCCGGTGTTCCGCTTTTTCTCTTCGCTCAAGCTGGCGGTCGTTCTCCTGGCGGTGCTCATCATCGGCGCGATCGCGGGCACCCTCTACGAATCGACCTTCGATGCGAAGGTGGCCCGCGCCTATGTCTACGGCGCCCCCTGGTTCAACATCTGGCTTCTCCTTCTCGCCTCGAACCTCATCGTCTCGGCGCTATCGCGGTGGCCCTGGAAAAAACATCACGTGGCGTTCCTCATCACGCATCTCGGCATCATTACGCTCCTGACCGGATCGCTCATCGGACGCACTTGGGGAATCGAAGGAACCATCACGCTCTTCAAGGGCGAACCGCCGAGCAATCGCCTGCTGGTCGATCAACATCAGCTCCGGGTGCGCGACACTGATGGCGTGGTCAAAGGTTACCCGGCCGAATTCATTCATCGCCCGCCCACTCCGCAAAAACCGTGGGACCTCGGCCTGCTGGCCGGAGGAGCCCGGCTGAGCATCGTGGAATATGGACCGGCCATTGAGGGCAAGTTGAATCCGAAGCCGCTCAATGACGGAGGAGCGCCCGCCCTTCATTTCACCATCGCCACCGCGATGATGAACCAGCGCCTCGAGAGCTGGCTCCTCGCGGACGATCATCAGCACGGCGCCTTCAACATGGGACTGGCGACGATCGAGCTAAAGCGCGGGGTCGCACCGGCAACACCTCCATCTGCTCCGCCCGATGAGCCAAAGGTCACCGCCGAAGTGGAAATCGAAGAAACGATGTTTGCCTTTGCCAAAGCGCCCGACGAGCAGATCGCCAAAGTCAGGAAAGGCGGAAACAGCGGCGCCAAAGTCCAGTTGACCCAGCCGCCACGCGACGGCGGGGGAAACAAAGGCAGCGTCATCGTTACCCTTGCGGGAAAGACGTGGACCTTCGATGTCGCGCAGAATCTGGGCAAAGACGCGCCGATGGACGGAAGTCCGTTTACGTTGCGGATCGAAAACTACTGGCCGGACTTTCGACTCGATAATGGCAAACCCGGCTCGTTGAGCGATCAGCCGAACAATCCAGCCGTCGTCGTCACGCTGCGCGGCAAGGGAGTGCCCGTTTCAGCGACACCCAACGTACATGGCGATACGCCGGGCACGGCACCCGAGATGCCCGCAGAGGGCACGACTCCGCCCAATTCTCTCACTCTCTTCATCGCCGATGACGGCAGCGTGACCTACGATTTGGCCTCGCGAAAACTTGGACATTCCACCGGCAAGCTGGAGTTGAACAAACCGCTCACCACCGGCTGGGCCGATTGGCAATTGACGCTCGATCGCACAATGCCGCACGCCCAGGAGTGGATGGATTTTAGTCCAGCCACGAACGCGCCCGCGACGGCCGAGTTGCCCGACGGTGTCCGCATTCGCGTCCAGCAGGGCTCGGAGATTTCGGAGCAATGGATCTCCGCCGGCTGGCAGGTGAGTGTGCCCGTGTCGCCAGCGGAGGTGCAGATCGCGTACGGCTGGAAGATTGTTCAATTGCCGATCGCTTTGGAGCTCGCGGAATTCGAAGTCCAGCGCAACGAAGGCAATGACAGTCCGGCGGGATTCAAGAGCACCGTGCGCGTCACGAGTCTCGAGGGCCAGACCGCCACCGGCCAGTGCTGGATGAATAACCCATTCAGTTTTCCCGGCGAATGGTGGCGCACCTGGACCGGGCTCACCTACAAAATGTCGCAAGCCTCCTGGAACCCCGAGAACCTCGGGCAAAGCACGATCCAGATTCTGCGCGACCCGGGCTGGCTGCTGAAATGGATCGGGTCGCTCCTCATTGTCTCCGGCATCTTCATGCTCTTTTATTTGAAGGGGTTCCGGCGGCCTTCAGTTGCGGCCCCTTCTTCCGCCGCTTCGCGCTCGCCCGCCAAGCGAGAAAAAGCTCTCGTTTCCTCCGCGAGCTAAGGTCGCTTCATGCGAATTTTCCTTTTGATTCTCGCTTTGTCGCTGTCGGGTTGCGCCTTCGGCAAAAAGAACAGAGTCGCGCATGATAATCTGAATCCAGCGGGCCCCTGGGGCTATTACAGCGGGATGGTTGACACCCGCTGGGACGCGGATGGCCGGACGATGA
This sequence comes from Verrucomicrobiota bacterium, assembly GCA_041167205.1. Taxonomy (GTDB): domain Bacteria; phylum Verrucomicrobiota; class Verrucomicrobiia; order Chthoniobacterales; family UBA10450; genus AV80. The sequence goes on along the minus strand of JBEEHC010000196.1, from coordinate 26,847 downwards.
CGCTCTTGAACGAGCTTCGTTACACCGATCCGAAAGGCGTCGTCTGGATTGCGCCAGCCGGATCGGCGATCGATGGCGCGTCGATTCCGCGCGCGTTGTGGTCGTTCATGGGCGGGCCGTTCGAGGGAAAATATCGCAATGCTTCGGTGCTCCACGATGTCGCGTACGATCAGAGAAGTCGTCCGCCTAAGGAGGTGGACAGGATGTTTTACAACGCCATGCGTTGCAGCGGGGTGAGCGCGCTGGAAGCCAAGACGATGTATTACTCGCTGCTGCGCTTCGGACGGCACTGGAAGTTTTCAATCAAAAAAGCCAAGCCGGTGCTGCCAGATTCCTCCCGGGATTTGGTGAACCCGCAGGAGCCGCGGAGCACGACGGTGGATCCAAATGAAGTCGGAGCGATCCAGCAGTGGATCAGGCAAAACAATCCGAGCCTCGACCAGATCGAATCTCGAGTAGACGCGAAAGGTCGCTAATCGCTGTAGCCGCCGCCCTGTGGGCGGCGTTTGGGCGAGGCAACGCGCGATAAGAACGCTCCGCGCAGCGGGGGGCTACAGTTTTCCCGGCCCCCACAGTGCGCGTCCCGGCTTTGCTCCAGTGTGCTCGCCATCCTTTAAGACCTGCACGCCGTTCACGAACACGTGCTTCATGCCCACCGCGTATTGATGAGGTTTCTCGAATGTGGCGCGGTCGGCGATTGTCGCGGGATCGAAAACGACCACGTCCGCGTACATTCCTTCCTGGACAAAACCGCGATGGTCCAGCCCCAGATTCGTCGCGGGCTGGCCGCTCAACTTCCGGATCGCGTCCGCGAGCGTCAGGACCTTTTCTTCACGGACATACTTTCCGAGCACGCGCGCGAAGTTGCCGTAAGCGCGCGGATGACAGTTCGACTCCAGGAAGTTGCCCTCGGGCGCCTGCGACGCTTCATCGGATCCAAAGGAGACCCAGGGTTTCGCGATCTCTTTCTTCACGTTCTCCTCCGACATGAGGAAGTAGATCGAATCGATCCGTGACTCGTCTTCGCTGATCAGATCCATCACGGTCTCGATCGGATCCTTGCCACGCATCTTGGCGACCTCGGCGAGCGATTTGCCAGTGAGCGGTTTTAGTTTTTCCGATTTGAATCCGGCGAGCAGGATTTTCTCCGGCGAACCGGCGGCCAGATAGAGATTTTCCCACTTGTCGCTCGGCGTCCGCACCTCGGCCGCGATTTTCTCGCGCGTGGCGGGATCGCGGAGCCGTTTGAACAAGGCCGGATATCCGCCGTCCTCGGTCCAGGGCGGCAGGCAGGCATCCAGGCCAGTGCCGGCGGCGGTGTAGGTATACATGTTGGCCGTGATCTTCAGACCGGCTTTGCGCGCACCTTCGATCTTAGCCAGCATCGCGTCGGCTTTTCCCCAGTTCGAGTGGCCGGCCGCTTTGATGTGATAAATCTCCGCCGGGATGCCCGCATCCTTGCTAATGCGGAGCAATTCATCGATCGCCTCGAGCAACTGATTTCCTTCGCTCCGCATGTGCGAGATGTATTTGCCGTGATATTTCGCGGCGACTTTGCAGAGCTCAATCAGCTCCTCGGTCCTGGCATAAAACGCGGGCGGATAAATGAGCGACGTGCCGATCCCGAGCGCGCCCGCTTCCATTTCCTGGCGGACAAGCTGGCGCATTTGCTCGAGTTGCTCCGGAGTCGGCTGTTTGTCCTCGAGGCCGATCACGTGCTCGCGAATGGTGGTCGCGCCGATAAAAGAAGCGACGTTGCAGGAGACACCGCGCTGCTCCAGATAGCGCAGATATTCCGCGAGCGTGTTCCACTTGATCTCGTATTTGATGTCGCCCTGCTGGCTGCGCATCCGCTCCTTGATGCGCTCGTTGAGCGGTCCCATCGAAAAGCCTTCGCCCATGATCTCCGTCGTCACGCCTTCGCAAATTTCGCTTTGAGAGCGGCCATCCTCGATCAGCGAATCGGTCGACCACGAGAGCATGTTGATGAAGCCGGGCGCAACCGCCATTCCCTTCGCATCGATCACCATGCGCGCTCGGTCCGCTGGAAAGTTCCCGAGACCGGCGATGCGATCGCCGCGGATCGCCACATCCGTCAGACGCGGCTTTCCGCCCATGCCGTCGTAGACCGTGCCTCCTTTGATCAGGACATCGAATTTCTCGGCGGATGGTTCCGCGCCGCCGGCGAACTGCGCTGCGGCAGTCAGAATCAGGCAGGCAGTGAAAACTCGCGCGAGAAACGAACCTAACGAATGCTTTCGCAACAACATTTCATTCATATCGAATATCGACGATCTCCAGCGTCTCTTCACCCGATGGAACTTTGAAACGGACGCGCTGGCCACGCTTACTATTTAACAGCGCTTTCGCGATCGGCGACAGCCAACTGACCCAGCCGCGGTCGATATCGATTTCGTCCACTCCAACGATCCGGTAGCTCGCTTCGCTCCCATCGCTTTCTCGCACCGTCACGGTGACGCCGAATCGCACGACCTCGGCCGGGTCATCCGGAGGCACGACGATTTCGGCGGCCTGCAAGCTCTCCTCGAGCTGCATGATTCGCTGGTCGAGCCTGGCCAATTGCCGCTTCGCATCCGGATCGTCTGAAGAATTCGCCAGCGACGGCCGCGTTACTTCGATTGAGCGCTGAAGTTCTTCGCGCAACTTCTGCGCGCCAGCGGCGGTAATGTAGTTCTTCGCGCCAGGCGCAAGCGCCGAGCTCAAGGGCGGAAGATCGGGAATTTCCGGTCCGTCGGTTTCTTCGCGCGTGAAGGCCTTGCTCATGTGATTGCTCGGAAATCTCCGACAAATGTAGAGGCCGCGCGTAACTACAATCGCGGCGAAGCGCTTGGACTCGCCAGCGGGAACGCAAAGGTGGAACCCGGCGACACTCCCGGAGATGGGGAAGCCGACGGCGTTGCAGTTGGCGCCGGCGTCGGCGTAGGGCTGGGCAGCGGCGGAATAATATTCTCCCAGTGATGCAACGCCACGCTTGCTCCCCCGATCTCCTTCACGAGCGTCTCGCACTTCGCTTGCAGCTTCTCGAGGTCGGGTGGACCGAATGGCGGTTCCGCCGTGCCGGGAAAAATCAAGTACGTCACTTTTAGATCGCTCACCGGCCGGTTATTCGGCGTGGCCATGGCGTTGATCTCCTTCGCGATGCGCAGCGACGCCTCACCCGCTTTGTCCGATGGACCGATGTCCCCCACGATCGCCGGAAAAATGCGGTCGCCGAAAACCACCAGCGCGTAATCGCCGACCTTGCCGCCGTCCGTCTTACTCAGGCCAGAGGGCAGAACGATGTAGGGATCAGTCGCACCGATCAAAAAACTGTATCTCTTGAGCGACTCGATCTCGTCCCGCACTTGCGAGATCGCGCTTTTCAAATCGCGTTTGCGCTCCGCCGCTGTCCCCTTGGTCGACAGCTCGCCTTCGTAGCGCTTCAACCTTTCTTCCAGAGGCGCCAAATAGGAATTCGGAATCGGACTCTTCTTCGGCCACCGGAAACTCGTGACCGGTTTGAAATTCGGAGAGGCACCCGAGCCGGCGGGAAGCCGGTCCGAGTCCGAACCATCCGCATCAACATCCATATCGGCTTGCAATAGAACAGCGCGGCGATGGCTTTCCGGATGGCGCAACTGGAGCACCGTCTGGCAATCGTAAAAATTGTGGCGCGAAAGAAGTTGATCGAGCCGGACCAAATTCTCCCGCAGAATTTTCAGCTTCGTGTCGTAAAGCTCCTTGAAGAAGGGCGAGACCGAATCCGGCGTCAGCATGGCGGCCAATCCCGGAAGCAGTTTCGGCAATTCGGGGCTGACTTTGGCGAGCTCGTCGATCGTTTTGTTTGGCGTCGGAACGCGCGTGTGTAATTTCAGGTCGAGCACATAACTCTGCGGATCGGCCCGTTCGTCGGCCGCGGCGCCGCCGGGGACCGGATCCACCGCCGCGTGCACCGTGATCCCACTGAAAAGACGCGCGGTGTCGAGCTTGCCTATGATCACCGGCGGCTTGTTCGGCTGTGATGGCGCCGGCGTCTTTTCTGGAATAACGACCTCGCTCGGCTCGTCGGGCGCGACGGTTTGCATCCGATGCCACCGCTCGAGCGAAATCCACCGCAGCACGATGGCCGTCAGCGCGGCCAGGAATAGAAAGAACGCTAAACGGCGCAACGTCCTCAGACGAAATCTGGCCACGCGTCCGGTTACTTCTTGATCCAGGCGACGATCGCCACGATCACGCCGATCACGCTCAGAACGGACATCAGCCCCGCCGGCATGACATGTCCCGTTTTCATGAAAGCTGGAACGAACCGGCAGGCCAGCGCGATCGAGACAACTGCGGCGAGTGCGAGACCGATCGCCAAATTGCCGGGAAGCAAAAAGGCCGCGACCAGCAAAAGAATTCCCGAAATCGAGCCAGCGATAATCGACGCGGTGCTGCCAGCTTTGACATACCCCATCACGCCGCCCACGATCGTAAGCAGGCCGAAAATGATGAAATAGATTTTAGCCGGTCCGATCATGCTTTGATTGTTAACCCGCCCTGCGGTCTCTGTCTAGGAGCCGCAGAAGCGAGTGCCTGGTGAATCTTGAATCTCGTTGCTTTCGTTAGCGCCTAATATTTGACGAGAAAACTGGCCGAGTTGCTCATCAGTCAGAAGCCCCAAGAATTTCTTGTTCATAATGCCCTTGTACGCACGTTCAACGTTTTGCGACGTATTGTGGATTTGGAAACTATGCGGCATTCCTCCCTCACAACCGACTTTACCCTTGACGTCTAAATCCGAAGCGAATGGCGGTGAGATTCGAAACTGGAGTTGAGCGGGCATTATCTGGCTATCGGGGGCAAGACGCACCAACGGCTTTGAAAGGCAGCTCATATGGACGCCCAGAGACCGCACTACGATCCAGTTTTCTAAATCCGGCGCGTCGAACGCCAAAGAACCGACTGGGCACGGCATTGAGCTACACATAACGGTAAGAAAAATGTCCCGCGCGATTCCCAAGCCATCATTGCGGATAGCAAGGCCGACATCAAAGCGGATCGCGTCACCCTCAATTTCGGGAAAGGTGACAATCTTCATGATACCCAAGTCCGGTTGCGGTCGCCTTCCAAACATGCCGGCTAAAATGCCATGGGGGACTGGAACGAAGTCAGATCCCGCTCTCATGTGATATTGCAACCCGCCAACGGCTTGATGTGGAGCGTGATTGCTCTTTGGGATGAGAGAAATAACGAAGCCATCAACTCCGGGGGACCGAGTGATCGCCATGTTGCGCACGCCGGAATGCGGTGGAACCGAGCACCGGCTGATCGCCCCTTCTAATCTGCTCGCGAATGCCGCCGCATCTTGAAGCGGCACCTTCATCGATGGCACATCGGCGCCGTCCTTTGCTTTTGAACAGTCGACGCCCCAAATAAGTACCCCACCTTCAGTGTTGCCAAATCCAGAGATCGCTTTGCCGAAGTTATTGTTATCGATGTCTTGGAGTCGTTTACCAATTCCATTGTCAGCGGAACGCTTGAAGTCCAAGAAAAGTTCTTCGGCCTTACGACCTGCAATCAACTCGTCGATAGCGGCTTCACCCCCAGCGATGAGTTTTTCAAAGAGATCTTCGGCTCGGTTCATCATTTTTTGAAAGCGTGGAACTGCGCCTGCCTCACCTGTCCGCTGGTTTCACGGAAGAGGACGTTGTAGTCAGCGTTCGAGTTAAACGGCGGATCGAGATAAACGAGATCAACGCTCGCGTCCGGGAACTCCTTTGTGTTCCGGAGCCATTGCAAATTGTCGCCGAAGTAGAGCCGATTCATTGCGAGGGACAGTGGGAGATTCCTCGACTTCGCTTGCAATGACAAGCGCCGGCTGGCTTCGCCAATTTTAGCGACGAAGCAGAAGCAATCCTGCGATCGACATCACGACGCCGAGCAAACGAAGCGGCGACGCGGGTTCCTTAAAGAACAATATGCCCGCGATTGCCATCATCGCCGCGCCCACGGCCAGGATCGCAGGTACAGCCGAGAGCGGGCCGCCCTTTTGAAAAAGGAGAAAGAAAGCAATCGTGCCCACGCCGACGCACAATCCAGTGAGGATCGAATAATTGATTCCTGGCATGGACGCGGTCTGATTCCAGCGCCCTGAGACGCGCAGAAAAATCAGGTAGAGCAAAATCGTGATGGCCGCCGACGCTTCCACGACGAAACCGCCCAGACCATCGCTGATGCGATCCGACGCTAGCTTGGTGAAAATCTGATGCGCACCGTAAAGAATCGCGGCGGCTAACGCGTACCAAAACCATGCACTCATAGCGTCGAGCCTATCCCATTTATCTCACCTGGTATCGCCTAATCTCTGCTGCCTGCGTGCCCCGATGAGGGACGGCAATGAACAGATCGTCCCGCTCCGCCACGAAAAGGCCGGTGCGGGCTCCGCTCGCCGTAGGAACTTTCACAGCGCGTTTGTAATGGTCCGAATCTGTTTGCTCAATAATGTCGACGTAGCCTGCTCCACAGATCGCGTAAAGGCGTCGTCGTTTAGCGTCGTAGAAAACCTCGTCAGCATCGCCGGAAATATCGAGCGTGGTTACGGTGTCTCCTGAATCGACGTTGAGGACAACCAGCTTTGCGGGATTGCGGCAGGCTATGAACAGCCGGTGGTTGGCTTCGTCGAGGGCCATCGGAAAGTTTGCCGAACCTCTATCGGGCTTCCATGTCGAAATTACTTCGCCCTTGTCGCGATCAATCACCACGACTTGGCCAGCGTTTGGCACATTTACGAAAATGCGCCGTCCGTGTTTCTCCAGTTCGAAAGCTTCTGGATGCGCTGGGAGTTTGATTGAGCCGACACGTTTGCCATCGCTCGCGTTGATTACGCCAACACCGCCACTGCCAAAGCCAACGTAAATTTGTTTCGTGGCGCTGTCGTAACGCATGTTATCGGCGTCATCCTGGAAGTCCACTGTGCCGATATTCTGCCAGGACTTGGCGTCATAAATATTGCAGAGCCCGCCCTTATCATTCGCAATGAAGAGCCGGTTTAGTTCCGGAGCATAAGCGAGACCCTGTGGTGATCCGAGGTCGCTGATCGAGTGGACGCGCTCACCTTTGCGCAAGTCGATCACTTCGACCGTGTTGTTGCCAAGCGCGCAGACGAACAATCTCTCGCCGGCCACATCGATATCGAAGTGATCGATCCGCCCTTCTACTCCGGTCAACGGGATTGTCTGCTTTAGTTGGAGGACAGGGCCAGGCTCAGCGGCGGCGAGATGATTGCTGACTGTCGCGATGAGGACGGTTAGCACCAGGCGCTTCACCTGAGTCGGTGTTTGAAATCTCAATTCGAGACCGAAGTGGTGACGCCCGTCAATCCAGTCACGAGCAAAGCGCCGTTGACTGCGTTCGCCAGATTCTTCGCCGAACCTCGTCCCCAATAATGGAGAAAGAGAATGCGCGGGTTTTCGTGCGTCATGTGCGAGTGAATGGCGACGATGTTGATATTAGCCTGACGAAGCGTGCGGAGTGCGGGTTGCAATTCATCTTCGGTTACGGCGAAATCTCCATCGACCATTGCGTTCTCATCCGTGCCGAAAAACGCGGCCCAAGTGTTGACTCCCATCTCTTTGCCGATTCCCATGCCGTGCATTTTCGATTTCTTGCCGATCGTGAACTTGATCATGCCGTCCTTCACCTCGCCCGGCATGGCGAAAATTTCATTCAAAGGGGCAGGCGTGATCGAACTCTTTTCGGGCAGCGGTGCCGATGCTTGCGCAAATGTGTCCGCGGGTTTGGCGTTGGCTGCGCGAATGGTTTTGATCGTGTCGTAAACCTTCTTCACCGCGGTCGCTAATTTTTCGACGCTGCCTTCGCCGCCGATGTGCATGAAATAAACTTTGGGTTGATCAAAGAAGAAATGGTTATGCAGCGCGGTAACGCTCAGCCCATCGTCAAACGCTGCTGACATCACCGAATTGACCTCGTCCTCGAACAAAACGGTGTCGCCCATCATCATCGCTTTCTCGTTCGTCCCTTGGAACGTAGCCCACGTCCCCAGCCCCATGAAGGGCGGCATCTGCCACCCAGCTACCGACACTTTCACGTCATCGCGCGGGAAAGTGACTTTATAGACGCCTTCCGCCGGGTTCATTTTCCCTTTTAGTCCGGTGAGCTGGTCAATCTTCGCCGCATCGAGCGCAGCTTCCGCTGCACAAACCGCGGCGAACAAAGCCCCGGCCAGACAAATAACACGGAATGTCTTCATGACCCTAGATTCGTTTTGCAGGCGAAAGTTGTTCGCCTGCAAAAGGGAATACCGCGCCGATTACGGTGTCTTGATCCTGATGTGGCGCCAGGCCACGGTGTTGCCGGCATATGCCTGGACGCCGACGAATCCCGGAGCGCGGCCGCGATCGGGATCGGGGTTATGAAATGAGGTCGTTTGCTGGCGCGTTCCGGCTTGCGTGTTAGTGAGAAAGACCGCGTAATTATCTCCCTGCACTGCGATCTCGTACTCAAACCAGACATCCGGCACGAGCGGAGGGCCGGGCGTGTAGTTTTGCGCCGTGGGCTCATTGAAGTTCAGGTGCCAGACGCGGTCGCCGGCCTGAATTTTGTAAATCGCCCCAGTCCGGTTTTTGAACAGGCCGTCGGGCTCGGGGTTGATGCCGTAGAAATCCTTCCGCGAATCGCCACGCGCATTGTCATCGATCTGGACCTCAAAACCCGAGATCACGGGCTTCCACGCGGCGTTGCCTGGATCGAACGAGGGCTCATTCGGAGCGCGAAGTTTGAGCGCGTCGCTCAACCCGAGCGTTGGGCGCGGAAAGCGAACGAAGACGCCGCTGTTGTGGTTCGCGGTATCGGAGATGCGGAACTGGAGGCGGAGCGTGAAATCGCCGAACTGTTCCGCAGCGTAGTAAAACAGCCGCAGTCCGCCATCACCGTAGCTGACCAGTTCGCCGTTGAGATGGAGCATACCGCCGCCAGCCAGGCCAGCGAGCCGCCATTTCTTAAACGTAGCGTCGGTGCCGTCGAAGAGCGCCCGGAAGCCGGCGTCGGATTGCGGACTCACGACCGGATCAGGTCCTGCCAGCACGCTGCCCTGGAGCAGATCGGCGGTGCGGCGACCAAGGGCGACACCGGTGAGCATGGGATTCGGCGAGCCGACGGTCGGGAAGAGCGCGGGTCCGGCGATGTAGCAGTTGGTCGTGTCATGAATGCGGCCGAAGTCGTTGGTCACGGCGTCGGCAACGTTGTCGCCCATGCGCATCGTGCCGGCGTCATGATGCGTGGTGCCAAGGTCGTCGCGGCGCTTCTTGAAAGCGGCGAGCGCGGCCAGTCGTTGCGCCATGGTGCCAGCCGGCACCGGGATGGCGTTGGCGGCGTCGGGCAGGATCTCGAACGGCTCATCGCCGGCGAAGATGAGCGCGATCTTGTTTGAGACGGCGTCCATCTCGTCCCACGTCTTGCGGTCGTTCTTCGTCTCGGCGCTGCCGGGGAACTCCTGCGGGGTCGCCTTCGCATTGCTGAGATGAACGACCGCTTTCGGCCGGTTGAAATCGGTCTCCAGCGTCGAGAGATCGATGAAGCTTTCAGCATTGTGCGGCGTCATGTCGCCGATGCCGCGGATCGTGATGACGACGGTCTTGTCGCTGGCGCGGAGCATAGCTTCGAGATGCTCGAGAGTCGGAATTTTTTTGAAAAGCTCCGCCTCGGAGTCGACGCCGAGTTCGTTTAATCCGGAGGCTGTGATTTGAAAGTGAAACGTGCGTCCATTGGCGGCCTTCCCTTTCACGAGCAACGCAGAACATTGGAGGCTGGTGAGTGCGGTAGGTGGCGGCAGGTTCGCCTCGACCGATTTTTTCGGCACACGGATGGTAAGATTCGAGCGCAGATGCGCGATGAGGTTGGTGCCCATGCGTTGAGCGGCACGACCTGCGAGCGATTGCTGGAAGGTGGTGAGCGCCACGCGTGTGGTTTCGACCGTGCCGAGAGCGATGACTGCGGCGCTTTGCCCACCGTTACGCTGCGGCGCGAGTGCGATATCCACCGAGGTGCCGTTTTGCCAGACGCGCACACCTGTGACGCGGACCCAATTGTCCGGCTCTGTTTGGGTGATGAGTTCCTGCACGTGGCAATCCGGAACAATCATGAGCCGCTTGCGCGCATCCACGGCGGCTCCCACGCCGTCAGCTTCGCTCGATCCGATGCGCGCCGCACGGATGAGGCCAGGCACGGCGCTGAATTTATTCGTCGGGAACAAACCGGGCAGAGTGGTGGATTGCACTGCGAGCGGCGCTTCCAATTTGAAAAGCTCGTGCAGCTCCGATTCCGGAGTCGTGTCGGTCGCGGGCAAACCGAGCCAATCACGCAGGAGTTTTGCGTCGATAGGAGGTTCTCCGGTGTCCGGATAACGCACCGCGGGATGTTCGAGAAGATCGGCAAAAGTGAAGCCGGTCATGTTGCCTACCGCTTTGAGTGCGGCGTGAAGTTGTTTCCGCAACGCGGTGTGGAGCGGCCCATAAATGAAATCGTTCGTCTCTTTCACTCCGATCTGACGGCTTGCCTGAGCAAAGTATCCTGTTGCCGGATTCGCCGGCGGACGTAACGCGGCACGAGTCGACGGCGGCCACGCGGTCAATTCCACATCAAGCAGCTCCGGCGACCAACCGCCCCAGGTTAGCGAGCGTCCGCCGATGGCAAAAATCAGTCCGCTATAATTGAGCGCGGGATGATTTATCCACGGCACCCGCAGGTCTGGCGCGCCACCTTGGAAGGGCATGTTCTGCACGTGCTCGGGCAGCACGAATGGACCGGCCTCGAGCACGAGGATCCGCCGGCTGCGCGTGGCATCGGCGACGAAAAGATGTTCCGCAACGACAGCGCCGAATGTGCCGCCGCCGATGACAATCACATCAAAGTCGCGTTTGCGTCCCGCGACTGTTTGTGCGGCGCTATCGAACGCTTCCTGCAACGTGTTGCAGAGAAAGCGTCCCATATTATCGAGGGAAAAGGAGGTGGATTCAGATGTGATCATAGATATTCCTTGTTCTCCGCTGGCCAAGCTCTCGCGGACCGACGAGCGGATTGCTCTTGCCGCAATAGAATTCAGCCGTGAGCGAACTCGCGACAAAAGCGGAGCTCAGGGTTGCCGCAATCGGATGCCGTTCCGTCTTGATTATCACTGGGGGTCAGCGGGGTAGGCTTTCTTCATAACGGGTTGCTTGAGCCGTGGCGAGAAGATAAAGACAGATGCCCACTTTTGGGTTTCATGAGATCGCCGTCCCATCCGTCACCCTCGGCGCGGGCGCCGAGTTTTGCCGAAGCGTTCCGTTTTTGGCTGAAGCTGGGCTTCATCTCGTTCGGCGGACCGGCCGGCCAGATCGCGATCATGCAGACGGAGTTGGTCGAACGGCGGCGCTGGATCAGCCAGGCGCGCTTTTTGCATGCGCTCAATTTTTGCATGCTCCTGCCCGGACCCGAGGCCCAACAGCTGGCGATATACATCGGCTGGCTCCTGCACAAAACGTGGGGAGGGATCGTGGCCGGCGCGCTTTTTGTCATTCCTTCGATGTTCGTTTTGTGGGGACTGAGTTTTGTCTACGCCGCCTACGGCAACGTGCCGTGGATCGCCGCGATTTTTTACGGCCTCAAGCCGGCGGTGTTTGCCATCGTCGCGTTTGCCGTGATCCGCATCGGCCAGAAAGCGTTGCGGAATCCCGTGATGTGGAGCATCGCGGCGGGCGCGTTCGTGGGGATTTTTTTCTTCAAGGTCCCATTTCCCGTCATCGTGCTGAGCGCGGGAATCATCGGTTTTGTTGGCGGCAAATTATCGCCGGCAATGTTCTCCGGTGGGGAAGGCCATGGCGCGATCAAAGGCGAGGGAGAATCGAGTGTGCTGGATGACGAGGGCGAAACGCCGGAACATGCGAAACCGTCACTAGGCAGAGCGGTCCGAGTGTGTGTCGTCTGGGGATTGCTCTGGTGGTCGCCAATTCTGGCGCTTGGGTTCTGGCGTGGCTGGGACCACACGCTTTTTCAAGAAGGACTCTTCTTTGCCAAATCCGCCATGGTCACTTTCGGTGGCGCTTATGCGGTGCTGCCCTATGTCGCGCAGCAAGCGGTCGAACATTATCATTGGCTCGGGCCGGGCCAGATGATGGATGGCCTGGGCCTGGCGGAAACAACTCCCGGCCCGTTGATCATGGTTTTGCAATTCGTCGGGTTCATGGGCGGGTGGAGCAGGCCGATGGGATTGTCGCCCCTTTTCGCCGGCACGCTTGGCGCGTTCATCACCACTTGGGCGACGTTTGTGCCTTGTTTCCTCTGGATTTTTCTCGGCGGCCCGCACATCGAACAATTGCGTGGCAATAGATCAATCACCTCCACCCTCTCAGCGGTCACGGCAGCGGTCGTCGGCGTGATTTTGAATCTCGCGGTTTGGTTTGGACTTCACGTCCTTTTTCCCGAGGGCAAAGTGATCGATTGGTTTGCTCTGGCCGTTGGCCTTGTCGCCTTCTTCGGAATGCTCAGGCTCCGATGGAATGTGGTTCCAGTGGTGCTGGGCAGTGGGGCGGCGGGGTTGATCTATCAACTTATCGCGCACTGATGCACGCTGTAGCCGCCGCCCTATGGACGGGGCGGGCCTTGGGCCAAGACCAAACGACCGAACACGTTCGCTTCGCAGAGCGAAGCGGCTGCAAGGGCACCCGTTTAGATCGTGCTTGCGATGTTGGCTCACAGGAAGCAGACTCGCCCGCCATGAAGCTGCGTCTGAACGACGGCAACTTGATCGCGCTACGCGCGATCGTGGCCACCGGATTTATCGGCGCATTTCTCTTCACGCTGGTGCTCTCCGCCGCGCCGCAACTCCATGAGCGCATTCACCAGCCGACCGGCGCCACTCACGAATGCGCGGTCACCCTGCTCACCTCGGGGAACTGCACACACACTCCTTCCAACACGATCACGATCGCTCCGCCTCTCCCGCAGCCCGCCTCTTGCTTCTTCCCCTCCGGCTTTCAACTCGTCAGCCCGCATCTCGATTTCTCACTCCTCGAGCACGGTCCCCCGGCGATCTCCTGACCATTGGTGTTCCGCTTTTGCGGACAGCCGCCGCGTGCGCGTTCCGCCGGCTACTGATCCAATGTGCGCCGGACGCAGTTAGTCCGTTCAGAGTTCATGTCGGGCGCAATTGCCCCGATTCAATCAGGAGATGAAATGAGAAAGTTTGTTTGTGTGGCGCTTATCTGTTGCGCGGTGGCAGCAGGGGTAGCGCGCTGCGCTGAGCCTCCCGCCGACGCGGCGCCGGCCGGCACAAGCCCCGCTACCGCCGCCGATGTTGAAGCCCTGCGTCAACAAGTCCAATCGCTCACCTCAATGGTGCAGACCCTGCAACAGCAGGTGAAAGATCAGCAGGCCGCCGTGGAAAAAAATAGTTCAGCGGCACCTTCACTGCCCCAGAACCCGGAGACGCAATCTGCCGAGGTCTCCACCTCTCCCGCGCCAGCCCCGAGTCCGCCGCCGCTTTTCCCCACCTCGGACAACGCCGTCGTCGCCTCCGCTCCGTCAGTCAACGCAAACGGCACCGCGACCGGCGCGTTCCCCACCACCGACGCGTCGGTCACCACGACTTCAGCCGCGGTCTCGAGTTCGGACACGGGCTCTTCGTTAACGCAGTCGATTCCGATCACCGGGGGCGGGAACAGGAATTATATGAACATCTCGTTCGACGGTTTGTTCTCTTTGGCGGGCTCCAGCGCTCGTGATCTCTTTAACGTCGAGGTCGGCGATCATGATCCGCAGCAGCGAGGCTTCAATGCGCGCAACGCGGAAATCGCCATCGACGGCGCGGTCGACCCTTATTTCGAGGGTTTCGCGAACATTGTCCTCAAGCTCGACAACGACAACCAGACCCAGATCGAGCTCGAGGAGGCGTTTCTGCAGACGACGAGTCTGCCCTTTGGATTGCAGCTCAAGGCCGGACAGTTCTTCGACGCCTTTGGCCGGATTAACCCGACCCATCCGCACACCTGGGAATTCGCGGATTCCCCGCTCGTGAACGGACGTCTGCTCGGTCCCGACGGCTTGCGCGGAGTCGGCGCGCAAATCTCGTGGACTCTGCCGGTCTCGTGGTATTCGCAGTTCATCTTCGCCGTCCAAAACGGACGGGGCAGCACCGGATATTCCTTTCGCAATCCCGGCGACAACGGCGTTTTCTACGGCCGCCTGACGAACGATCTCGAAGCGCGGAGTCTCCGCGACTTTGTCTACGTGCCGCGTTGGGAAAACTCGTTTAATCTCAGCGACACGCAGACCGTTCTTTTCGGCGTTTCGGGCGCATTCGGCTCCAATGAGACCGGGCCGCACGCACATACCCAGATCTATGGCGGCGACTTTCTCTATAAATGGAAAAGCGCGCGGGCCGAAGGCGGTTTCCCGTTCCTGAAATGGCAAACCGAAGCGATGTATCGACGCTTCGAAGCGGGCCGCGGAGTCGATGACTCGTTCCCAGTCAGCGAAACCTTTGACGACTGGGGAATGTATTCGCAGGTGCTCTGGGGCTTCAAAAAAGGCTGGGTCGCTGGTATCCGCGGCGATTATCTTCACATGGAGGATTCGCTTTTCACCGACGACTTTGTGCGCCAATCGCGCTCGCGCATCTCCGCGAACCTGACCTGGTACCCGACGGAATTTTCGAAACTCCGTCTGCAATACAATCACGATTTCCTGGAGGAGAACGGATTTCTCGCGGGCCGCGACGTTGATTCAGTCTTCTTTCAGTTCGAATTCATTCTCGGCGCGCACGGTGCGCACAAGTTTTAAGCCCATACCCTTATGAAAAACCGTACCCGAATCCTTTTGAGCGCGGCGCTCTCAGTGATCATCGCCACCGCCGCGGACGCGAAAATCAAAGTCGTCGCGACGCTGCCCGATCTCGCCTCGCTCGCGCGGGAAGTGGGCGGCGACAAAGTCGAAGTGAGCGCGATGGCCAAGCCGACCGAGGATTCGCATTTCGTCGATGCGCGTCCGAGCTTCGTTGTGCAATTGCGCAGCGCGGACGTGCTGATCGACGGCGGAGCCGAGCTCGAGCTTGGCTGGCTGCCGCCGCTCCTGCAAAACGCCCGCAATCCAAAACTCGAGGTCGGCAAACCAGGCCGGGTGCAAGCTTCGCAAGGCGTCCGGTTGATGAACGTCCCAACCAACGTGACGCGCGCGGCCGGCGACGTCCATGCGCTGGGAAATCCCCATTTCATGACCGACCCGATCATCGCGAAAACGGTCGCACTGCACATTGCCCAATCGTTCTCCGCGGTGGATCCGCCGAACGCGGCCTTCTACGATGCGAACTACAAGAAATTCGAGGCGACGATCAATGCCAAGCTCCAGGAATGGGGCGCGGCCATGCTGCCGTTCAAAGGGCAGAGTGTCGTTGCTTATCACGATTCGTGGGTCTACTTCGCGCACCGTTTCGGCCTGAACATCGACATCTTTCTCGAACCAAAGCCAGGCATCCCGCCCTCTCCATCACACCTCGCGGAAGTGATCGACAAGATGAAAGCGCAGAAGATCAAGGCCATCATCGTCGAGCCGTTCCATGATCGGAAGATCGCTGAGAAAGTTGCGGGCGCGACCGGCGCCAAAGTGGTGGATTTCGCGCAGTACCCCGGGGCGCTGCCGAACACCGACACTTACGTGAAGCTGATCGACACGCTTGTCGCGCGGCTGGCCGCCGCGATGAAATGAAGAATCGATCCCATCAGGCAGGGACGCTTTTTCGAAGCGTCCGACTTCTAGATCGAAGGCGTCTCCGGAAAATAGTCGGACGGCTCGAAGATCCGTTCCTACCTGATAAAGGAACACACTAATATGTGGGAGGTAATGTTCTGGCCCATCGTGGCCTGCGTGCTTTTGCCGTGGCTCCTCGTTTATCTGGGCCTCCACGTCGTTCAACGCGGCATCATCTTCATCGATATTGCGATGGCGCAAATGGCGTCGCTCGGCATCTGCGTCGCCTTGCTCTTTCGGATCGATCTTCAAAGTCCCGCGACATTTGCGATCGCGCTCAGTTTCACGCTCATTGGAGCGGCGATCTTCTCCTTCACCGGAAAACGCTCGAGCCAGGTCCCGCAGGAAGCAGTGATCGGGATTGCCTATGTCGTGGCCGCGGCCGCGGCGGTTTTGTTGCTGAGCCGTGCGGCTGAAGGCGACGAGCAAATCAAACAGATGCTGGTCGGAAATATCCTGCTCGTCACTCCGCTCGAGGTTTGGAAATGCTTTGGGCTTTTCGCGCTGGTCGGCGTTCTGCACTTCGTCCTGCGCCGCAATTTCATCCTGGTCTCTTACGATCGCGACGGGGCTTACGCGAAAGGCTTGCGCGTGCGCTGGTGGGATTTTCTTTTCTACGCGGCCTTCGGCCTTGTCGTCACCAGTTTTGTTCGCATCGCCGGCGTGCTCCTTGTGTTCAGCTATCTGATCGTGCCCGCAGTCTGCGGAATCAATCTCGCCCGCTCACTCAGCCGCCGGTTGCTCATCGGCTGGTTCGTCGCTTTGGTTGGCGGGGTCGGCGGCCTCTACTTTTCCTTCTGGGGAGATTTTCCCTCGGGCGCGGCGATCGTTTGCACCTTTGGCGCGCTCCTCATCATCGTGTCATTGATTTCATTGCTGCTCCCGAGATCGGTCACGTAGCGCGCCCGGGTCGAACACATGCCTGTCATCCCGAGCCGCGCAGACGGCGAGGGACCTCGCAAGCGCTCTCACGCTTTCGCCTGGGTGAGCGCAATCTGCGGGTGTGAGGTCCCTCCTGTCTGTGCAGCTCGGGATGACAGTTTTGTTTGCGCCGTTTCCGCCCCGACGCATCCTGACGCGTGCACTCATTTCGTTATCACGACGGCGGCCTGCATTGCGAAGGCGTGAATCTCGAACACGTCGCGGAGAAATATGGAACTCCGCTCTACGTCTACAGCGCCGGCACGGTTCTCGATCACTACCGGAGGCTCGATTCGGCGCTGGGCGAACTCGATCACTTGATCTGCTATGCGGTCAAAGCCAACTCGAATCGCGCCATTCTCTCGTTGCTTTCGCAACAAGACGCGGGGTTTGACATCGTTTCCGGCGGCGAACTCTTTCGCGTTCTCGCGGCCGGCGGCGATCCGCAAAAGTGCACCTTCGCCGGGGTCGGCAAATCGCAGGAGGAAATCGAGTATGCGCTCGACCAGCGCGTTTTGAGCTTCAACGTTGAGAGCGAAGCGGAACTGGCCTGCATCGATCGCATCGCGCGGAGCAAAGGCCTGCGCGCGCCGATCGCGCTGCGCGTCAATCCCGATGTCGACGCGGGAACACATCGCTACGTCTCGACCGGCCGGAGCGAGAACAAGTTTGGAATCGAGCTGGACCGCGTGGCCGAAGTTTACGAGCAGGCGGCGCGAATGCCCAACATCGCGATCCGCGGCGTGCAGATGCACATCGGCTCCCAGATCACGGAAGCTGCGCCATTTGCCGAAGCGATCGCGAAAGTCACGCCGCTGATCCTGAAACTGAAAGAACAATTCGCGCTTGAATTCTTCAGCGTCGGCGGCGGTATCGGGATTGTTTACGAATCGTCGTTTGCCAGCGGGAGCGGCGATTGGTGGAGCGAAAAAGATCGCCTGCGAGCGACGACGACCCTCCCTCTGACAATCCCCGATTACGCTGCTGCGATCCTGCCGCCATTGCGTGCGCTCGGACTGCGTGTGCTGCTCGAGCCGGGCCGTTTGCTCGTCGGCAATGCCGGTGTCCTTCTAACCCGCGTCCGCTACATCAAACGAACCGGGCACAAGAAATTCGTGATCGTCGATGCCGGAATGAACGACTTGATCCGGCCCGCGCTCTACCAGAGTTACCACGAGATCGTTCCGGTCCGGGAAGCGCAAGGCTCCGAACGCGAACCGGTGGATGTCGTCGGGCCTGTTTGCGAGAGCGCCGATTTTTTTGCGCAAGACCGGCCGCTGCCGGAAATGAAGGAGGGCGATCTTCTTGCGCTCATGAGCGCCGGCGCGTACGGCTTCGTCATGGCGTCGAACTACAATTCCCGCCCGCTCCCCGCGGAGGCGATGGTCCAGGGTGAAGCCTTTTCCCTCATCCGCCGCCGACAGACGATGGAAGACTTGGTGCGCGAAGAATGTGCTCCTCCCTGCTCATGATCTTGCTCTTGCTCCTGATCCCTCTCTGTTGCTCGGAGGGAGTCTGATTAGGATCATGAGCAAGAGCAGGCGGATCGGAGGGGGGACTTGCAGGGTCGCGCTCCCCAGCATAAATACTGCTCCCGACATTGCGATGAAACGACTGCTCCCCATTCTTGTTCTCCTTGGCCTGATTCTGGTTCAGCAGGCTCCCGCCGCTCCCGTCACGGGCGAGTACGTGATCCTGGTCGGCGGCCCTTCGCTCATGCAATGGGAGAAATACAAAGGCGAGGCCGCGCACGATCATTGGTGGGCGAATTTCATCCGCGCCGCCCGCATTCGGACCGAGCAGATTCGCACCCAGGCCGGCCCCGACGCCAGAATCACCTGGCTCGTTTATGGCCCGGGCTATAAGGATCGCTCCGTGCAGGAAAAGCAGGATTTGTTCAGCCACATCGCTTCCGTGCGCGATAAGTTTGACCTGAAGCTCGTCTATTTTGCGAAGGGCAATGAAGTCATCAATTACCTGAATAACGGCCAGCCGCGCAACAGCCTGAAGATTGCCGACTTCGAATACTTCGGCCATTCTAACGCGAAGTGTTTCATGTTCGATTACAGCAGCAACATCGAAAGCGCCTGCAAAGCGTGGCTGCACGAGGACGAGCTGAAGAAAATCAACGGGAGCGATTTTGCGCGGGGCGCTTTTATCAAGAGCTGGGGCTGTCACACCGGTGAGAGCATGTCGCGGAAATGGCACGCCGCGACCGGCACCCAGATGTGGGGCGTGATTGGGAAAACCCAGTACATGACGGACGAACTTCCGGTCATTACCGGGAAGGACGCCAAGTGGGTCGGCCGTTGATTTAACTCGGCAGTTTTTAGACCGCCGGTCGCGCATCGGGCGACGGAGGCAATCCTCGCCGGCTAGCCTTGTAGGGCAGGCGCATCGCCTGCCATGGGGGAAACGCCGGAGCCGGCAAGGGGAGCGCTTGCCCTACAATTACCGCCCTACAAATTTTCCACGATCTTGCGCAACAATCCGGGGCCGCCATACACGAAGCCGGTATAGATCTGGAGAAGCTGCGCGCCGGCTTCGAGTTTTTCTTTCGCGCTCTCCGCGTCGGAAATTCCACCGGACGCGATAACGGGCAAGCGAGAGCGCGTGGTGATCGCGCGCACCAACTCGGTTGATTTTTCCCGCAAGGGTCGGCCGCTCAATCCGCCCGCTTGATCGACGGCGGGCGGGATCGACATGTGATCCAGGGTGGTATTGGTCGCGATGATTCCGGCGATATCGTTCTCTTCGCACGTCGCGATGATTTGCTCGAGATCGGGGATGGAAAGATCCGGCGCGATTTTTAACAAAATGCGTTTCCGGGCGATTTGGTTTTCCTTGCGAATTACGCCCAGCAATTGCTGCAGCGCATCGTGCTCCTGCAACGTCCGAAGACCGGGCGTGTTCGGTGAACTGACGTTGAGCACGATGTAATCCGCGAACTCACGCAGCAGCCGGAATGAGTAGAGATAATCTTCCGCCGCCTCTTCGAGCGGAGTGATCTTTGATTTTCCGAGGTTGATCCCCACTGGTATTCTCGGCCAGCGACCACTCCCTCGCAGTTTGCGCAGTCTCGCGGCGACAACATCCGCCCCGTCATTGTTGAAGCCCAGGCGATTGATCAGTGCCCCCTGTTGCGGATACCGGAAAATCCGTGGTTTCGGATTTCCCGCTTGGGCCTTCGCCGTAACCGTGCCGATTTCGATGAAACCGAAGCCGAGCGCCGCCCACGCCGGCAGCGCCACGCCGTTCTTATCGAAGCCGGCAGCCAGTCCGATGGGATTTGGAAAATTAATGCCGAAGAGCGTTCGGGGTTTTGCCAGTGGACGAAATGAGCGGAGAACGCGCAGCGCCAACGGGAGACGTGAAGCGACGCGGAGACAGCCGAGCGCGAGATGATGGGCGGTCTCGGGCTCGAGAGAGAAGAGGAGCGGCCTAACACGACGTTCGTAGATGTCGGCGGCGTTCATTTGCCAATGCAGAATTGCGCGAAGAGGGAGTCGAGGATTTCCTCGACGTTCTCCGCGCCGGTGATCTCACCGACCGCGCGCAACGCCGCCCGCAGGTCCACCGCCAGATATTCCGGCGCCAGGCCGGCCTTCATCGTGGCATGGGCCAACTCACAGGAATCGAGAGCGCGCCTGAGACAATCACGATGGCGCGCATTGATCGCGAGAGAGTTTTCCGGCTGAAGATGATCCTGCGAAATCCGCGCCAGAATCGCCTCCTCCAGGCCACTCAGTCCCTTTTCCTCGACGCAGCAAATTCGCAAAGCCTCATGACCTTTCCAGTCGGGATGTTCCGCCAGATCGCTCTTGTTTAGAAGCACGAGCTCGATTCGATCCGTCGGATTCTGATCGAACCCCACCGGCTTCGGGGCATTCCGATCGAGAACATGAAGAAGGAGGTCGGCGGTAACGAGCGATCTTTCGGTCCGCGCGATCCCCTCGCGTTCCAGTTCATCGTGGGAATCACGCAAGCCGGCGGTGTCGAGCAATCGAATTGGGATGCCGCGCAGGTTTATCACTTCTTCGATCGTGTCCCGGGTCGTGCCGGGCGTTTCGCTGACAATGGCGCGGTCGTAGCCAAGAAGTCGATTCAGCAGACTCGATTTCCCGGCGTTGGTCGGGCCGTAGATGACCGCGCGGACTCCTTCGCGCAAAATCCTTCCTTGTTCGGCCGTCGCGAGCAAATCGCGCATTTTCTGCCGGACGGAATCGAGCCGCGCCTGCAGTTGACCGCCCTCATCCGGCGCGATGTCTTCCTCGGGAAAATCGATCGCGGCCTCCACGTGTGCGAGCATCTCAATAAGCTGGGCGCGAATAACTCTGATCTCGGACCCAAGCCGTCCTTCCAATTGTTCGTTGGCGGAACGAAGCGCGAGATCGCTCCGGGCCCGGATCAAGTCCATGACCGCTTCGGCTTGCGTCAGATCCATCTTGCCGTTCAGGAATGCGCGCTCGGAAAATTCGCCCGGTCGCGCCGCGCGTGCCCCGGCGTGGAAACAGGCCTCGAGAACACGGGCAGTGACAAGAATTCCACCGTGACAACTGATCTCCACCAGATCTTCTCCCGTGTAACTGGCAGGCGCGCGATGGACCGAGACCATGACCTGATCGATCAAACGCTCCTCTTTGAAGATTTCGCCCAGTCGCTGGGCCTGCGATGGAAACTCCGAAGGCTTCTCTTTGCCGCGATAAATGCGACCGGCGACTCCAAGCGCGTCCTCGCCCGAGACGCGAATCAAGGCGATAGCGCCTTCCCCGGCCGGCGTGGAGATCGCGGCGATCGTGTCCCGCGGCGTGGCGCGCTCCCCAGCCTCCTTCACGCTGGCGGGCCGTTCAAAACTTCCCGCAATGCTGCGATGCATCTCCGATTTTGCTCCATCGTGCCGACCGAAATTCGAATCCATTCCGGCAGATTGTAACCCTTCAGCGCGCGCACAATGATCCGCCATTCGAGCAGCTTCCGGAAAATGCTGGCGCCATCGCCCACTTTCACGAGAACGAAATTCGCCGCGCTCGGGACGAATTGCAGATCCATCGCCCCGAATTGCTCCTGCAGATAAGCGCGGCCTTCGTCCGTGAGGCGTTTCGTTTCGCGCCGATGTTCGTCGTCAGCAAGACCGGCCAGCGCGGCGATTTGGGCGAGGCCGTTGACGTTGAAAGGCTGCCGCGTCTTCTGCAGCACCTGAATCAGCTCCGGCCGCGCGATCCCGTAACCGATTCGCAAACTCGCCAGGCCCTGAATTTTTGAGAACGTCCGAAGCACGGCGACGTTTCGGCCGGCCCGGACGAAGCGCAGCGTGTCCGGCGGGTCGTCGAGATATTCGAAGTAGGCTTCGTCGAAAACGACGACCACATTTTCCGGCACGCGCTCGATGAAGCGGTCGATCTCCTCCTGGCCCGCCAGCGTGCCCGTCGGGTTATTTGGATTCGCGATGAAGATGAGGCGCGTCTTCGGTGTGATTGCGGCGATCATCCCATCGAGATCGTGGCGCAAGTCCGGACTGGGCACTTCGATCGTGCGCGCACCGAAAACCGCCGCGACTAACTTGTAGGCGATGAAGGCATGCTCCGAAGTGATGACGTCGTCCCCGCGATTGAGAAAGGCGTGGCCGAGAAACTCGATTATTTCATTCGAGCCGCTCCCGAGGATGAGGTGGTCCCGGGTGCAGCCCAGCCTGGCCGCGAGCGCTTCGCGCAAATAGTAACCGCCTCCATCCGGATATAGGTTCGCAGAGTCCAGCACGCCGCGCATCGCCGCCAACGCTTTTGGCGACGGGCCGAGCGGGTTCTCGTTCGAGGCGAGTTTGATGATCTTGCTGGCGTCCGCACCGAGCTCGCGCGCGGTTTCCTCGATTGGCTTGCCCGGTTCGTAAACGGCCAGGTCGCGCAGCTGAGGATTGGCGATATCCCAAATCGATGACATGCGGGTGGAATCTTAGGTGGATTTTGGGATATGAACAGGTCGCGATGTGGCGATCACGAACACGATTACGAATTCAGCTTTAGGTCGAAGTGATGCGACGTGATATCCATGCCGCGGTTCAGATAGAAGCGGTGGGCCGCAAATCGTTGCACGCCCGAATCGAGACTGAGGTGCTCGCAGCCCTGCTCCTTCGCAAGTTCGACCAGCCAATCGAAAAGCGCGGCGCCAAACCCACGCGACCGGTCGGAATCGTGCGTGACGAGATCGTCAATGTAAAGGGTGCGGCCGGAAAAAAGGAGATTCAAGATGCGAAAGCCCGCCACGGAGCGGACCACCCCATCGCATTCGAGAAGGACAAGCTGATACCCTTCCTTTTGCTGGTGCAGAACCCGCGCGGCGAAATCGATGGCCTTGATGTGGGGGCGCAGTTCACGCATGACAGAACTGCACCGGCCTATCTGTTCGGGCGTTTGTGCGAGACTAATCCTCCATCCGGCTGCTTTCTTCGTGGACATGACGTTTTTCATCGCTCGCGCCGCGCTGAGATCAAGCGCGAGAGTGTGACAAAAAACTGGTCGCCTGTGCCGATCTGTCGGAACGTCTTCCCCTTATGAACAGCCTCCATTTTCTCGCCGAGACGCATTTCTTCGGAATCGTGATTCATCCGTGGAAAATCGTGGGCCTGACCGGCAGCCTTGTTTTCGGCCTCCGCTTTCTCATTCAATGGATCGCTTCGGAACGGGCAAAGAAAAGCGTGATTCCCTTTGGTTTCTGGGAATGCAGCGCGCTGGGGAGTCTGTTGATGCTGAGTTATTTTGCGATCTACCAGCGGGATTCCGTAGGCGTGTTAAGCACCGCGATGCCCCTTCCGATCTATCTGCGCAATCTCTACTTTCGTTACACGCACCGGCCGCCGCAGCACCCGGGCAATGCCCCGAGGCCGCCGGAGTAGCGGTAGTGCCATGCTTTACAACGGCAGCGGCCGGGGATTAAGCTCCTCACCTTCCATGATCTCCAGCGAGCAGATCATTTATCTCGATAACAACGCGACCACGCAGCTCGATCCGGCAGTGATCGAGGAGATGCTGCCGTTTCTCACCAAATATTTCGGGAATCCATCGAGCGGTTACGGATTCGGCGCGCAAGTGCGGAGTGTGGTCGATTTCGCACGCGAACGCGTGGCCGCGCTTCTGGGTTGCGAGCCGGGCGAGATCGTTTTTACCAGCTGCGGCACGGAGTCCAATAACGCCGCGGTAAATTCCGCGCTCCAGCTCGATCCGGCCCGACAGCACATCGTCACGACCGCGGTCGAACACAGCGCAACTTGGCGTCACTGCGATGCTCTCTCGAAACGAGGCTGCACGGTGACCACGGTCGGCGTTGACGCCGAGGGGAATCTCGACCTGGAGGAGTTGGAACACGCAATCACGCCGCAGACCGCGATCATCTCCGCCATGTGGGCCAATAACGAAACCGGCGTCGTCTTTCCCGTGGAAGAAATCGCGGAGATCGCGCGGAGAAACCGCGTCCTGTTCCATACGGATGCGATCCAGGTTGTGGGAAAAATTCCGATCCGGCTCGCGGATTCTCCGATTAATTCCCTTTCCCTTTCCGCGCACAAGCTGCATGGCCCAAAAGGCATGGGGGCGCTTTACGTCAGGAAACGGTCGGCCTTCAGGCCCTCTTTGATCGGCGGCAGCCAGGAGAACAATCGTCGCGCCGGAACCGAAAACGTCGCCTCCATCGTCGCGCTGGGCAAAGCGGCGGAATGCGCCGCGGCGGCGTTGGGAGATGAAGCGATCCGTGTTCGCGCGATGCGCGATCGATTTGAAACGACCCTGCTCGAGAAAGTGCCGGAAACTTTTGTCAATGGAGGTCGGGCCGCACGTCTGCCGAACACCTCGAATCTGTCCTTTGCCGGAGTCGAATCGGGCGCCGCACTGGCCATGTTGGATCGCTTCCGTGTTTGTTGCTCAGCAGGCTCGGCCTGCCGGACTGGGTCACTCGAGTCTTCGCACGTCTTGCGCGCGATGAAGTTGGACGCGGACCGCACCCGCGGCAGCATGCGCTTTTCGTTCGGCCGTTTTAACACGGAGGCCGAGGTCGACCAGGCGCTGGAGATCCTGCCCAAGGTGATCGCGAAGCTGCGGAGTTTGTCGTCCGCATCGGCCGTTCGGGAACCAGCCGGCGTCTAGCAAGCGGCGCGCTTGGGCTCGTCGAGCGAAGCTTGTAGTTCGCTGACGGCGCCCACCAGCTCACCGGCTTTGCCTGGCTTGTCGATGACCCGGTCGACTCGCAACTCGCTGTAGCGTTGCCTATCCTCGGGACTGAGAGAGTTCGCGAAGATGATAATCTTCCCTCGGTAACCGGCCGAGCGAGCTTCCTGGACAACGCCGAAGCCGTCGAGACGAGGCATGCGGGTGTCGGTCACGATCAGCTGAAAATAATTCGGATCCTTCGCGACTCTGGTGACAGCCGCGCGTCCATCCGTGGCGATTTCAACTTGGTGACCGGCGGACTCCAGCGTCTTCGCGAGCATGTCGAGCACGAGAACATTGTCGTCCGCGCAAAGAACACGGAGCGGGTTCGGTTGGATCATCTATCGGTGCTTTCCTTCCGCATTCGATAATCGGCGAGGGCTACCTAGGTAATGCCTGCTGCGGGGCGAGCCCGTCAATAAAAATTTCATGTCTGCCGCGGGAAGGCGCTTCGGGCGGTCGAAAGAGCAACCGTTCTGGTGCGAGAAGTGATCGCGCAAACCGATTGATTCTGTTACGCTGAAATCAACCGACAACAAAAACGCCTGCCATGGAACATACGAAAGCTCGCATCCTTCACGTCGACGATCATCAAGATACGAGGCTCATGATGGCAGCCTTGTTACAAGAACGCGGCTATGGCGTTCTGACCGCCGGCAGTGTGGGAGAGGCCTTGCAACTGGCGAAAGACATCACTTTCGACCTCTATATCCTCGACGTGCGGCTCCCCGATGGCACCGGCGTTGAGCTTTGCCAGAAGCTGCGCGAAATGCGTCCCGGCGTTCCGATTCTTTATTACTCAGCCTACGGCGATGCAGCGGAAGTCGAGAGCGCCCTCGCGATCTGCGGTGACGCCTATCTCAAGAAACCGGTGTGTATCGCTGATATCGAGAACCTGGTGGCAAGATTGCTGGCGAGCGGCGCGAAGAACTGAGCGCCGGCGCAGTCTACATTTCTTCCTGCCGACGCCGTGAACGTCCGCCTTTGTTCTGGTTCGGCACCCGTCCTGCTCAACAGCAGGAATGATCCTGATGCATTCCCGTCCCAAAGAGCAGCGCGAAGCAATTCGCCAGCTCGTCCATTCGGTTTTGACCCGGGAGATGTCCACCTTTAATCCTGAGCGCTTCAAGGACTGGATCAAAGATGTCGATGCCAGGTTTCGCAAGGTCGGACTAACGCTGCTCTTCACCATTCGTGACCGAGCCGTTAACTTCACGATCAAGGAAATCCGTTCCCGCCGAACCGCCTTCAAATTTACCGCGTCCACTCACGTCCCCTTCGACGATCGCGACGTTGTCATGACCGTGGAAGAATTCGGACAAGTGGGTCGGTAGCCGCGCGCGGAATTCCTCCCGGAAGGTTCCGGTGCTTTCGCGCGCCCAAGGCTGTCTCGCGAACCCTCACGAATTCGCACGCGCCAGGAATTCATTTTCCTGGCTCGCATCCAATCGACCGGCCCCTCCGCTACGATTCAATCTCAGTCACCTGTCCGATGGCCCAAAAACGCACCCGCTCTTCACATTGGTTGAATCAACGCTGGTGGAAGCTCGCGTGGGCCGAATGGATCGTGCTCTGCCTGGGCTTCCTGGCGGTCGTCCTGGTCTTCTGCCTCTTCTTCATTCGACGCCACTCCCTCGAGTACCACTTCGAGCACACCTTTGCTGTGCGCGATCCGGAATTTTTCGGTTCGGCCCTGGCCCTTTCCGATTCAGTCGCGATCGGTGGCAACAAGATCGAGCTGCTCGCCAACGGAGACGAATATTTCCCCGCGATGTTGAAGGCGATTAGTTCCGCGAAACAAACGGTCAACTTTGCGGCTTACATTTTCGACTCCGATGAAATCGGCCGTCAGTTTCGCGACGCCTTTTGCGAGCGCGCCCGCGCTGGAATCCAGGTGCGCATCCTTCTCGACGGCATTGGTTCGGGGTGGGGTCTCGATAATTCGGACGTC
>JBEEHC010000195.1:0-4952 GCA_041167205.1 Verrucomicrobiota bacterium | reverse complement strand
TTCACCAAAATTGTAGGGCCGGCGCACCGCCTGGCGCGCCTTCGGCTCATCGGCCCCCGTGCCGACCCCTCCGGTTTCCTCAATCCGCAAGCCTCCTCCGCCAAAGTGGCCGCGGCGGCTGGATCCGAAATCGATTCCGCCTGCCGTCCCCAAACCGAATAAGATTGCGACACCTCATCTCCTGGCAGCAGGCTTGATTCATGATCAAAGGCAGTGGCATCCGCAAATCCGATCACCGCATCGAACCACTTCTGCTCGATCGCTGGTCGCCGCGCGCGATGTCGGCTGAGGAGATTTCCACCGGCGAATTGATGCGGCTCTTCGAAGCGGCACGCTGGGCGCCCTCGTCCTTCAACGCTCAACAGTGGCGTGCGCTCTATGCGCGCCGCGGCACTGAGCATTGGCCCACCTTCCTCGGATTACTCGTGGAAGGGAACAAGGCCTGGGCGAAAGATGCGGCCGTTCTCGTCCTCTTCATCTCGCGCACAACATTCGAATACAACAACGAGCCTTCCGTCAGCCATTCCTACGACACCGGCGCAGCCTGGGAAAATTTCGCTTTGCAGGGATTCCAGCAAGGGCTCGTCGTCCACGGCATGGAAGGCTTCGATTACGAACGCGCCAGGATCGAGCTGAAAATCCCGGACGGATTTCGGGTCGAAGCCATGGCTGCCGTTGGCAAACCCGGCGCGAAAGACGTCCTGCCCGAAAAACTGCGAACGAAAGAAAGCCCGAACGACCGCCGCAAACTGGCCGAGAGCGTCTGCGAAGGCCCGTTTCGATTTTGATTTGCAGGGGAGGCACGTCGGCTGCCGAAATCCCAAGCTCGAATTTCGAATTTCCACCTCGGGATATTCTCGTTACTCTGGCCACGCATGACCGCTACCGCTGAACCTGAAGATGCCGCGCCGCTCGCCGGCGAAGATCACATGCCCGATTTCCTGGGCCATCCACGCGGGCTCTGGTACCTCGCCTTCACCGAGGCGTGGGAACGCTTTTCCTACTACGGGATGCAATCGCTCCTCGTCCTTTACATGGTCAAGTATCTCCTGCTGCCCGGGCGCATCGAACACATCGCGGCATTCGATAGCTTCCGCCGGCTCTACATGGGTCTGGAGGGTCAGGCGCTCGCCTCCGCCATCTTCGGCACCTACGCCGCCAGCGTTTATCTCACGCCGATCTTCGGAGGATTTCTCGCCGACCGCTTGCTTGGCCGGCGCCGGACCGTTCTCCTGGGCGCGCTGACAATGGCGGCCGGCCATTTTCTCATGGCGTTCGAGACCGCGTTTCTCTTCGCGCTCCTGTGCCTGGTCCTCGGCTGCGGCATGTTCAAGGGCAACATCGCCAGCCAGGTCGGCTCACTCTATAAACCCGAGGATCTCCGCCGTGCAGACGCTTTCCAGATTTACTACCTCGGCATCAATGCGGGGGTGATCGCCTCTCCGCTTATCGTCGGCACGCTGGGCGAAAAAGTCGGCTGGCACTATGGCTTTGCCGCCGCCGGAGTTGGCATGCTCATCGCCGTCGGCATCTACCTGTCCGGCCAAAAATATCTGCGCACGAGTGATAATGACCCGCGCCGGACTGGCGCCGTCGCCGCCGCGCCGCGAACGAAACTCACCGGTCGCGACTGGCGCGCCGTGTTCGCGCTCATCCTGCTCATTCCAGTGCTCGCCGTCGCGATCGTTCCGAACAACCAGATCTTCAATGCCTACCTCGTCTGGGGCGACCAGCAGTTCGATCTCGTTTTCATGGGCAAAACGCTTCCCACCACGTGGCTCGTCACCCTCGACGCCATCGTCAGCGTCAGTTTCCTCGCGCTCGTCGCCCTCTTCTACCGTTGGTATGGCAAGCGCCGGCGCGAACCCGATGAGATCACCAAGATCATCATCGGTTCCGTCTTCTCGATTGCCGGCGTTCTCTGCCTCTTCACCGCCGCCGCGACGCAAGTCCCGGGACAGAAAATCGGGCTCTTCTGGCCGGTCGCGTTCCATTTTCTCAACAGCATCGCCTTCGCCCATCTCCTGCCGGTAAGTCTCGCGCTCTTCGCCAAGGTCGCGCCCAAAGCGATCAACGCCACGATCATCGGCCTCTATTATCTGGCCTTCTTCGCCGCGAACAGCATGGTCGGCTGGGTCGGCGGCTTCTACCAGACGATGCCAACGACCACCTTCTGGCTGCTCCACGCCGGCTTTGCCGCGGGCTCGGGCCTTTGTTTCGTGCTCTTCAAGTTCGTCGTGGGTCATCACCTCGAAGCGGAAACGAAATAGAAAATCCGAAGGTGGCTCGGCCTGCCTGCTCGCGAAAGCTTTCTGAGCTCCGTCAATGCCCGTGCGGCTCGCACCGATGGCAAAACACTCTCGGCTACGCCGACATCATTTTTGGCATCGAGCGCGGAACGCTCGGCCCATCTCCGGCTCGACACGCTTCCGCGTTCTGACACCTGCAGGCAACAGCCGGCACTAATCGCCGAACTTAAGTCTTGCTGGAAGCAGAAATCGCTGTTGCAGTCCGCCCATGAAACCATCGCGAGTCCTATTAAGTCTTGGCCACATCCTCTTTTGCATGGCTGTCGTGTTCGGATTGGCCCAAGCCGAAGGTTTGGCTGCCAGCGGAAAGCACAAATCTGGCGGCAACGAAAAAGAAACCACTCTTTGGGAACAAATCGACGCAGGTAACTTGCCCGCTTATGGGCAACTGATGCCGCAGAAATATCTGGCGTTTCATCTACACCAAACGGTTTTGAGAGAATTGCTCGGCAAAGCGCCGAGGGAATTCACGAACGCGGCTCGCAATACGGAAGTGGTGCTGACGTTACCCATGCCTGACGGCACGCTGCGCAGGTTTCGTATCGAAGACTCTCCGATCATGGATCCCGCCTTGGCGGCCAAGTTCCCGCAGATTAGGACTTATCTCGGGCGTGGCCTAGACGATCCCAAGATGTCCACACGCTTTGATGTGTCGCCGCGCGGATTCCACGCGCTGATCATCTCGAACGATAACACAATCGTCATCCAACCGTATCACTGGGACGATACGAGCAACTACATCAGCTATTACGGGCGGGACTACAAGGATGCTTCCAGAGAGGCCAAATGCCTTGTCGACGACAAGCACAGCCTCGGTCGCACAACCTCACGGAAGCCGGGCGAGCCAGACGTGCCGATTGGCGATATGCTGCGCACGTTCCGCGTGGCAATCGCCACTACTCAGGAATACACCAATGACCCTGGACTTGGAGGCGGAACAGTCGCCGGGGGGCTCGCGTCGGTCACTACGTGGTTAAATGGCGTGAATGCCATGTTCGACCGCGAGTTGTCGGTCCGCATGAATCTGGTGGCAAACAATAACCTCGTAATTTTTACCGCTGAAAATGACGGATTCACCAATGGTAACGACACGCTAATGGTAGACGAGGTCAGAAACGTCTTGCGGGACACTATCGGTGCCGCCAACTACGATCTCGGGCATGTTCTTGGGACAACGAACAACGGTGGCGCCGCGGGAATAGCCTACGTGCGCGTTATCTGTAGCGCGTCAACGCAGGGAGGCCACGGACCATTGAAAGCTGGAGGCGCAACTCTGTTTACCGCGCCCACTGGCAACCCCATCGGCCTCTTTGTCCTTATGCATGAATTCGGTCACCAGTTCGGAGGCGATCACAACTTTAATGTCAACGTAGGGCCCTGTGCCGGGCAACGTGATCCTACCGGCACTGAACCCGGAAGCGGTAGTACGTTGATGTGCTACGCCGGCACTTGCGGACCCGATAATGTCGAGCAGGACTCAGAATTGCGTCTACACAACACCAGCTTTAATCAAATTATCGCTCATATCACGGATGCGGGTGGCGGCGGGGCCTGCGCCATGATCCAAGCCAGGACAAACAATATCCCCACCATAAACGGAGGCGCGAATGTCACCATCCCGCGCAACACGCCTTTCACGCTCACCGCCACGGGAAGCGATGCCGATCCGGGTGATGTGCCGAACCTCACTTACGATTGGGAGCAAAATGACGCGGGGGGCATGGCCTTTGGTAACCCACCTTATCCGGACGCGGGAGACCCGCCAACCACGACGCGGCCAATCTTCCGTGCCTTTCCGCCGACTGCCGATGGTTCGCGGACGTTTCCACGTCTGACCTACATATTGAACAACGCGAACGTGCCGCCTCCCGTGGTCGGCGGTCTGCAAACGGCAGAGAATCTTCCAAACGTGACCCGCACCGTGAACTTCCGTTGCACAATTCGAGATCAGCGTGGCGGAGTCAATGACGCCTCCGTTGTCCTCAGTGTTGATGGCGGTTCAGGTCCGTTTGCCGTCTCAGCGCCAAATGCCGCCCTGACCTGGCAGGCTAACACGATGCAAACCGTGACTTGGAATGTGGCCAACACGGCGGCGGCGCCAGTCAGCGTGGCTAATGTCAAAATCTCGCTCTCCACCGATGGCGGCCTAACGTTTCCGACCACGATTCTGGCCACAACACCCAACGACGGCACCGAGCAAATCACTGTTCCGAACGTGGCCACGACTCAGGCCCGGATCAAAGTTGAAGCCGTTGGCAATATTT
Organism: Verrucomicrobiota bacterium; assembly: GCA_041167205.1. Classification (GTDB taxonomy): domain Bacteria; phylum Verrucomicrobiota; class Verrucomicrobiia; order Chthoniobacterales; family UBA10450; genus AV80. The sequence goes on along the minus strand of JBEEHC010000195.1, from coordinate 379 downwards.
TCTTCGACATCAATGATGTGAATTTTACGATTACCGGAGGGACGGCGCCGCCAGCAGCCGTCGCCAATATCTCGACCAGGTTGCAGGTTGGCAGTGGCGATAATTTGCTAATCGCCGGATTTTTCGTCACCGGGCCGGCGGGTTCGACCAAGAGAGTTATCGTCCGCGGGACGGGACCTTCAACCGGCGTCCCTGGCGCGCTGGCTGATCCCACCCTCGAGCTCCACGACAGCACCGGCGCCCTCATTGCGCGCAACGACAATTGGAGAACCACTCAGCTCGGCGGGATCATCACGGCTGATCAAGTTGCCGAGATCCAGGCCTCGAACCTGGCGCCTACGAACGACGCGGAGTCAGCTCTGATAGCGACGCTGGCTCC
>JBEEHC010000194.1:0-20854 GCA_041167205.1 Verrucomicrobiota bacterium | reverse complement strand
CTTGGAGCGGGTGAGGACGTCTGACCAGCCGGCCGCCGGAAGATCGTCGCTCCGCCTCCTGTTCGTTTCGAATGAACTCTCTTTGTCCGGTGCGCCAATGATGCTGTTTCACGCGACGACCTGGTGTCAACGCAATGACATTTCGGTTCAGGTGATTGCGCCTAAAGACGGACCGCTCGGCGAGAAACTGAAAGCTGAAGGGATTCCGGTCATCGTCGATCCGCTCCTTGAGACAGGACATGAATCGTTCGCCAGATTTGCGCGCAACTTTGATTGCATCATCGCCAACACGATTCACACCGAGGGGGTCGTTCGCGCTCTGAAGGGCGAAAAAGTGCCGATTGTATGGTGGGTGCACGAGCCGGGTTCAGTGGCCGAACATTATCTCCGGGAAGACGCCAAGCTCCGGGCGGCGGTGCCGTTGGCCGACTTGCTCCTGGCTCCCTCGGAGAGCACGGCGACGGTTTATCGGCGCTATACCGATCAGCCGGTGAAGTGTTTGCGCAATGCCATCCCGGATCCTGGCCCTGGGGGGGGGAAAGATAACGCCGCCGGCAAGCGCCCGCTGCGATTTCTGCTTCTGGGCAGCGTCGAGCCGCGAAAAGGCCAGGATATTTTTGTCGAAGCGCTGGCGTCGCTCGCGCCCGAATTGCAGCGGGCCGCCCAGTTTCAAATCGCGGGGCGCGTCCTCGATCCCGATTTTTGGCCAAAGGTGGAAACCATGGCGAAGACGTTGCAAAATTTCTCGGTCAGGGGCGCTTTGAACCATGCGGAAGCGATCGCGCTGATGCGCGAGGCGGATGTGGTTGTTTCCGCTTCGCGGGACGAAGCGATGCCGACCGTGACGATTTTGGAGGCGATGAGCCTCGGGAAAGCGCTGATCGCCACGATCGTCGGAGGCGCTCTCGAGGTTTTGGTGGAGGGCGAAAACGCACTGCTCGTTAGGCCGGAGGAGCCGGAGGCGCTCGCGATTGCCATCCGCCGTTTGATCGAGGATCCGGCGCTCGCGGGTGAGCTGGGAAAAAAGGCCCGCGAGACCTACGAAAAGAATTTCACGATCGAGCGCTTTGGCGAAGAATTCCGCCAGCTGATCGCGGGAGCGATTTCGCAGCCGCTCACGGTTAGGCAAGCGCAAGATGCCTGAGTTTGCACAGGAGACCGAACCGGTCAGGCCGCCGCGCGTTCTCTTTGTCTCGCACGAGACGACGTTAAGTGGCGCGCCGATTCAACTGGTCCATCTCGTGCGCTGGCTGAAAAAAGCGGGATGGGAGGTGGCCGTTGCCGCGCCCGACGAGGGGCCGATCTCGGAGATGCTGACGCGAGAGGGCGTCGCGACGGTGATGGAGCCGACGCTGCTGAGCGACCTCCAGCACGCAAAGCTGCGAGGATTATGCCGGGATTACGATGTGATCGTGGCCAACACAATCGCCAGTTGGCCGGCGGTGCGGGCCGCCCATTTGGAGAAGCGGCCGGTCCTTTGGTATTTGCACGAAACACTTGTCGCCGTGCGCCTCATGCGCGCGATTTCGGAAATCCGACCGGCGATGCAAATGGCAAATGTCCTGGTCACTCCCACGCGGCAAACGGCAAGAGTTTACGAAGGCCTCACGCTCGCGCCGATCGAAGTGGTTCCGTATGGCATTCCGAAACCATCGATCATTCCGCAGCGGGATGATGATGCGATCTGTTTCGTGACGCTCGGCAGTTTCGAGCCGCGCAAAGGCCAGGACGTTTTGCTCGAGGCAATTCACAAACTGGACCCGGAGATACGTCGCCGCAGCTTGTTCAAAATGGCCGGCCGGGTTTTGGACGCCGAGTTTTTCGAGAAACTGAAGAGTCGCGCCGATGGTCTTGAAAACATGGAGTTGATCGAGGCGCTCGACCATTCCGGGGCGACCGCGCTGCTCAACCAGGCGGATGCCGTGGTTTTGCCGTCGCGCGATGAAACGATGCCGATCGTGATTCTCGAGGCGATGGGTCTCGGGAAGGGAGTCATCAGCACAGATGTCGGTGGCGTTCGGGAGTGGATGCGGAACGAGATGAACGGGCTGCTCGTAACGCCGGAAAATTCGGATGAGCTGGCGCGCGCGATTACGCGATGGGTGGAAGAGCCGGTCTTCGCTCGTGAGGTGGCCGCCGCGGGACTGCGGACATTCGAGCGCCACTTCACTCTGGACCGTTTCGCCGGACGCTTCGCCGAATTGCTGCAATCGCTCGGCACGAAGCCCCTCAAGGAAAATTCTGCTGCTCCAATCACCTATCAAAGTTGGATCACTCAATTTGATACGCGGACACCTGGTGACGCGATTGAGTTGCGCCGGCGCAGTCGCGCGATGCGGAGGCATCCCGTAATTTCGGTGCTCCTTCCCGTCTACAATCCCGAGCTCCGGATTCTCGAGGCAGCCATCGCCTCGATCGAACGGCAACTCTACGAACATTGGGAACTTTGCATCGCAGACGACGCTTCGACCGATCCGAAAGTCCGGCCGTTTCTCGAAGAAGTCGCGGCGCGCAATCCGCGGATCAAACTCATTTTCCGCGAGCAGAACGGTCACATCTCAGCGTGCTCGAACTCAGCGCTTGGACTCGCGACCGGAGATTGGTGCGCGCTCCTGGACCAGGACGATCTCCTGGCCGGGCATGCGCTCGCCTTTGTCGCGCTGGAAATCGAAAATCATCCCGACGCCGGTCTAATCTACTCGGACGAAGACAAGATTGATGAAACTGGCCTTCGCTCGAATCCGTTCTTCAAACCCGATTGGAACCCCGAGCTTTTTCTCGGACAGAATTTCATCAATCATCTCGGAGTTTATTCCACCGAACTTCTCCGGGCGATCGGCGGATTCCGCGAAGGGTTTGAAGGTTCGCAGGATTATGATCTTGCCTTGCGTTGTGTGGAGCGGCTGAAACCGGTGCAGGTGCGGCACGTTCCTCGCATTCTTTACCATTGGCGCTCGGTCGCCGGCAGCCTCGCGGCGGTCGCAGACGCGAAACCTTACGCAAAAGAGGCCGCGCGCCGCGCGATTGCCGAGCATCTCCAGCGGCGGGGCAGCGACAGTCGCGTCGAACCGTGCCCGGAAAATGCCGAATCGCACCGCGTGGTCTACGAGATTCCAGATCCCGCGCCGCTGGTTTCAATCATCATTCCGATTCGGGATCGAGTTAGTCTCCTTGAGCGATGCATCGAAGGCGTCCGCGAACGAACCGACTATGCACCGCGCGAGATCGTGATTGTCGATAACGGTTCGAAGGAGGCCGCAACGCATGAATTCTTGCGCGCGCTCGAGGAGAAAAACGAGGCCCGCGTGTTACGCGTGGATGAAGAGTTCAATTTCAGCCGCCTGATCAATCGTGGCGCCGGTGCCGCGAAAGGGGATGTGCTCGCATTTTTGAACAACGATATCGACATGACCGAATCGGGCTGGCTTCGCGAAATGGTGAGCCATGCCGTGCGGGCTGGAGTTGGCGCGGTCGGGGCGCGCCTTTGGTATCCAAACGGCACACTGCAACACGGTGGCGTGGTCCTGGGTCTAGGCGGCGTGGCGGGGCATGCGTTCACCGGGGTGCCGCGTGGTCATGCCGGTTATTTCAATCGCACGTACTTGCAGCAAAATTGCTCGGCCGTCACTGGTGCCTGTCTGCTCGTCCGCAAAGAGCTTTTCGAACAAACAGGCGAATTCGATGAGACGAATCTGGCGATTAGCTTTAATGACATTGACTTCTGCTTGCGGCTGCGCGCCGCAGGTTTTCAGAATGTCTGGACGCCATACGCGAACCTGGTCCACCACGAGTCCGCCTCGCGCGGCCACCAGCGGACCCCGGAAGAGCAAGCCCAATTCGTCCGCGAGGCCACCTATATGCAACGAAAGTGGGGGATCGAACTGCTGCACGATCCATTCTACAATCCTAACCTGTCCCTCAATCTGCCGGGTTTCGAACTCGCTGTGCCGCCGCGGCTGCCTGAGTTTTCAACCAACGGCAAGGCCTCCGGTTATTTTTTTGCTTCTAACTTGAGCGTTCTTTCGACCTTAACTAGTGATGGAACATCGCGATAGTATTCGTTAGTCAACTCGTTCCACGCCACGAATTGGAGACTTGTGCTGGGTGGCACCTGTAGGTCTGCGCGCAAGAGAGGCTCGAACAGCTTCAAATCCCAATCACCGAATTCCTGGGTCAACGCCCCGATCGGCACGTTAGGAATCGCCAGGTTCGCGCTCCGGCATTCGCGAGCCATGGCCACGATCGACTTCCACGCGACAGCGTGGGAAATCATCGATTTTGGTGACAGCTTTGGATAGACGTTTGCGGCGTGCTGCAAATTGCCCGTGATGGCGCAAACTGCCAGTCCCACGTTCAACATCGCGCTCAGAAGAATAGGCGCGGACGCGCCAAGGAAAAGCAGCTCGCTTAACACTCCGGCCAAAGCAAACGCGCTCGGGATGAGGTGCCGCGCGCCCATCAGGTAGTCCGCGAATCCATGAGGCGCGGGCTCTCGCCATTCCCGAACCGCGATTAGCGCTATCATCATTAAGAACGATACCGAGGCAAAAGTCTGAAGGATAAACCGGGCTCGGTTTCGCGTAGTCGGTTCTCTCCAGGAACGCGAGAAAGAGGAAGTAACCAAAAAACCAAAACTCAAAAGGATCGCCAGGCCGTAGGGCCAGTCCTGGGAGCTGTGCTCCGCGCTCAGTGTTAGCTGGCCTGTGCCAAAAAGGCCACGAAGCGTGGCTAACACAAGACTTGGAATGAAAGCAAGAGAGGCCATCAAGAATGAGGCGGGCTGCCATCCGGGCGACACGACAATGGCTTCGGCCTGATCAAACTGGAGCATGAATAGCGCGTGGAAGGACGTCAGGGCGATCATGCTCAAGAGCGGCACCGGTATCTTCGAAGCTTCTGAGGAGGCGCGGTGCCGAGTTTCAAGCCAAATGCCGGCTAGCACGGCTGCCGTGGCTGCCACGGTCGCCAGACCCAACCCGAGAAAGTGAAGCGATCCATAGGCCGCTCCTGCTGCAAGCCAGGGCCATAATACTTCGGCCGGTCGGCGCACCGTTTGAACCAAACTCAGCAGGGCCATCACCGTGCAGAGGAGCCAGAAGAGTTGCATTATCATGAAGGGCCATGCGATGAAGTCTCGCATCTGCACTTGAAAGATCAGGATCGCAGTGACCCCGACGGCGCAAAGGTTGGCCTTCAATCGGGATAGTTGGAGGGCGCAGCCGCTGTTGCGGGCGCAGAGAAATAACGTCGTGGCCAGAACTCCCAGCACGGTGATCTGGCGCCACCTCCAGAACCGGGCGTGAGTGCCAGCCAGTCTTGCCGTCGCGAATTCGGCCAGAGAAGCGAACGGTGCGTAATGGCCGTGGTAGCTTTTTATCAAAAGAGCCTTTTCGAATCCGTGTCGAATGTCGGGCGTGGAGTGAGAAAGGAGCAGATACCATCCGCTCTCGGCCCGCAGAAAATTACTTTGCGTCTGGTGATAAATAAGGGCCGTCAAGATCCACCACAGAAGAAAAATGCCAATGAGCGGGAGGATCTTTGAAGATCTCGGTTTCGCCGGGTGTTCCTTTCTTTCAGCGCCCAGCAAAGGCTTCAATGATCTTGGCACTGGGAGACACTCAGGGAAACAGAACCATCAAACATTTGCAAGGCCCCTTGGACCCTGCACTGGTTAGGCAGCATCTCCTCGCAGTAACCCGCGCGCGCGGCTTTTCCGCAACGCCCGGCGCAGCTCTCGCCGAAAAGCGTCTTGCTTTTGGCGAGGTAGGCTGAATTCTGCGGACGTGCGCAAGACGAAAATCATCTGCACGCTCGGTCCGGCGACGGAAAAGACTGAGATTCTGCGGCAAATGATGTGCGAAGGCGCCGATGTCTTTCGTTTGAACATGAGCCACGCCGAACATGAGTGGGTGCGTGAGATCGTTCCGCGCATCCGCAAGATCGCCGCGAAAATTCCACGGCCCGTGGCGATTCTTCTCGATACGCAGGGGCCGGCGATTCGGACGGGTGAGCTGAAGACAGATTTGCAATTGAAACCCGGCGATATCATCGAATTCACCGTCCGCGGGGCGAAGAGCGAAGAGAAGTATTCCGTCGACGTTAATTACGACGGATTGATCAACGACATTTCGGTCGGAGACATCGTCCTGGTCGATAACGGGGTCATGCGCTTTCTGGTCCTGGGAAAAAAACGTAACCGGATTCGTTGCAAAGTGCTTACACCCGGCACGCTCGGTTCGCGCCGCCACATCAATCTCCCGGGTGTTCGCGTAAACCTGCCTCCGCTCACGAAAAAGGATCTCGAGGATGTCGCACTCGGCGCGAAGGTCGGGGTGGATTTTGTTGCACTCAGTTTCGCGCGGCAGAAAAGCGATCTCGAGGAACTCCGCCGGGTCGTTAAGAAACTCGGCAGCGCCGCACAGATCGTCGCAAAGATCGAAGATCAATCCGCCGTGCGCCAGATCAATGAAATGATTGACGCCGCCGACGCGGTTATGATCGCGCGGGGAGATCTCGGGATCGAATGCCCGATGGAAGAACTGCCGATAATCCAACGGCGAATCGTGAAGCGTTGTCTGCGGATAGGTAAGCCGGTCATCGTGGCCACCCACATGCTCGAATCGATGATCGAGAATCCAGTGCCGACGCGGGCCGAAATCACGGACGTTGCCAACGCCGTCTTCGAGCAGGCGGACGCGATCATGCTGAGCGGCGAAACCAGTGTGGGCCGTTACCCGGTGGAATGCGTGAAGGTTTTCGATCGCGTAGCGCGCCGGATCGAGCGCAGTGGCGGCGCGGGTTATAGCGCCGACGCGCTGCTGGAGGATAACAGGCAGAAAACGGTGGCGGCCGCGGTTGTTCTGGCAAATTCACTGGAGCACGCGAAGCTCGTCGTCTTCACGCATCATGGGACGATGGCGCGATATGTCTCGAATATGCGGCCGGAAAAAGCGCCCATCTTTGCGTTTACGTCGAGCGAGCGGGTCTACCGCCAGATCGTGCTTTGCTGGGGGACGCGCCCCATCTTGATTAAGTTCACTGATGATCCGGACGAGACGGTGGAGGCGGCGCTAAAGCACTTGCGCGACGAGAAGTTGACCGAGCCGGAGGACAATCTGGTTATTCTCAGCGATATGCTCGCGAGCGGCTTGAAGGTCGATTGCGTCCAGCTGCGGCAGGCGAAATAAAAACGCGCGGAGGTTTCCCATCCGCGCGTTCCGTAAAGTGACAGCCTGCGCTTAAGCTTCGACCGGCAATTCCACGTCCACCGGGCGCTCCTTCTTGCTGAGCGCGCGGCGCAATTTCGAGAGCGCGATGTTCTGCAGTTGGCGAATTCGTTCGCGGGTGACGCCGAATTTTTTACCGACTTCTTCGAGGGTCTTCGGCTTGCCACCGTCGAGACCAAAGCGCGAAAAAATGATCTTTCGCTCGCGATCATCCAGGACATCGAGCAATCCGCCGACTTCGTTCCGGAGATTCTTGTCGCGGAGCAATTCGAACGGTGTCTGCGCTTCTTCGTCGCCGACGATCTCGCCGAACTCGGTTGAATCGTCATCGCTGATGGGCGCATCCAGAGAGGCCGGACGAATTGAGACGGTCTTGAGTTGGGAAACTTTTCCGCTCGCAATGCCGATCTCTTCGCCGAGCTCGTCATCGGTCGGTTCGCGACCGAGTTCCTCGCTCATCTGCAGCGAGACGCGGCGCATCTTCGAAATCTTGTCGACCAGATGCACCGGCAAACGGATCGTCTTGCTCTGGTTGGCCAGGGCGCGCTTGATCGACTGCTTGATCCACCAGGCAGCGTAAGTGCTGAGCTTTCCGCCCTTCGCGGGATCGAAGCGCTCCACGGCCTTCATCAGACCGATGTTGCCTTCGGAAATGAGGTCGAGCAGCGGAAGACCGAGATTCGCGTAGTCGTGCGCGATCTTGACGACGAGGCGCAGATTCGAGCGAATCATGAGGGCGCGCGCTTCGCGGTCACCCTTCTTGATCTTCGCGGCGAGTTCGATCTCCTGATCAGGGGTCAGGAGCGGGATTTGCCCGATCTCTCGCAGGTAAATCTTTATTCCAGTATCGCTATCTTCAGCAGCCATATAACTTTTCATGAAAAGGGTAAGGGAGTCGCGCCAGCAAAATTCCGGTTGTTACGCTCCGCCGGCATTTGTAGACTTCTTGTTTTAACATTCTACAAAGTAGTTAACAACCTTAAATATCGCAATTCTGACAGCATTTGGACGGGTCACGTTCAATATTTGTCGAATCGGGTCCTAAATCGCTTCGGCGCACGGTCTAAGGTGGAATTTCGAGTCAAACCCAGTACCTCCAGGCACTCTGCCGTTTTGAGATCAGGATGCGGCGAATTTTTCTTTCCAAGTCCCGAATTTCGCTCAAGGATCGTCGCCGATAACGGCGTCACGACGTTATCGATAAAAAACATCAAAGTGAAATCCCCCCATGAAAAAGATTCCCCTGTTCCTCCAAGTTATTGGTTTTTCCAGCGCCCTGCTTTGCGCAGCTCATAGTCTCCAGGCTCAATCTCCGACACCGCCGCCCTGTCCAAGTGAAACGCCGAGTCCTACGTGTCCACCGGCGCCGCCGTTTCCGCCATGCCCGCTGGGCGTAGGCTGGGCGGAAGGTCTCGCGCGGTACACGAAATATCCGGCGCCGCCGTTTCCAACGGGCGAAACGCAAAGCCTGTGCGCGGTCGACTGCAATTTCCACCAATGGTCGTGGGAAGCCTTTGTGTGGGCCACAGCAATTGGGGCCGATGGCCGCGCCCGATTCACGACCTTGCCGAATGGCGACGAGCTGGGCAAGAAGGCGGCACCAACCAAAGGGCCAAAGCCTCTGGGTTTAAAGCCACGGGATTTGAAACCGATGGGAGCGCGCCAGAATCGTTCGGGTGACGATCCTGCACAGGCAGGCGGTGGCCTCCTGGTCGATCAAAATGGGCAGATTCTTTGGTACTCGACCCATATGAACCCGGCCTACTTTCAATTCGTGCAAAAGAATGGTGGGGCTGGGTACGGCAAGGCGCCCGCTACGCTGAACTTTCCTGTGGGCGCGGTGGTTTTTAAGGCCTCGTGGCGGGTGGCGCCTGACGGAACAAGCCAGACTGGATTTTACACCGAAAAGACCACCGTTCCGGTGCTGGTGAATAACCCCTGCGGCGGCATCATGGTCGACCCGCTGGGAAAGACCCGCGCGGTTACGGTGGCGTTGGTCGGTCTCCATGTTGTCGGCGTGACGGCGAACCACCCGGAATTTCTCTGGGCCACTTTCGAGCAGGTGAAAAACGCGCCCGATCTGCCAGCCGGCACGGCGTACAATTCCACCAGTCCGGTCAGTAACCAGAGCTTCACCTTTTATGCTGCAAACACGCCCGCCAACGCCTGCAACCAGAAGGCCTCGGCGCTCAAAGTCACCGACCCGGTGAAGCAAACCGTGGCGCCGGTCACGAATGTATTCCGGCAGTTCGCCACGGGAGGCGCTACTCCTGCAGGCAGAGTCACTGATATCGAAAACATAAACAAGGCCTCGCAGAATGAGATGGCTAACATGATCAAGCAGAAACCTCCCCAACCCAGGGAAACGGTCTGGGCCAATTACAAACTGATCGGCACGCTTTGGCTGGGGCAACCGGGTGGACTGAAACCCGGGATTAGCCAACTGGAAATATGCGGAGTCGGTTCCGTCGATCTGGCGAATTCGACCCTCGAAACATTTTTTCAGGGCCCGCAAAACAATTTTAACGGCAACAGCGTGGCCAATTGTTTCATGTGCCACAACACCGGCGGTTCGAACTCCGGGCCGAAACAATATCCCGGCAAGAACATCAATTTGAGCCACGCCCTACTGGAATCCATTCCAGGGCCAACGCCTACTCCCAAGCCAACCTGTTCGCCAACCCCAGGCGGGTAACGCCGGCGATTGGGATCCATTTGCTGCAGCCCGCCGCGGCTCTTCGCCTATCGCGTTTCGCACAGCGATGCGGCCGCAGGTCCTGAATTGCGCGTGTCCCCGCCGATTCGCCTTTTCTCGCGCTCCGGTCTCTGGCAACCTTTCCGCGACTCCCCCCGGTTCATGCTCGCCAAGATTTACTCCGCCGCGGTCTACGGCGTCGATGCCTACGAAGTTGAAATCGAGGTGAATGGCGCCGGTGGCAATCCCCTTGTTATCGTTGTCGGGCTGCCCGATGCCGCGGTGAAGGAGAGCCGCGACCGCGTCACCACCGCCATCAGCAACAGCGGCTACTTTTGGCCGCGCGGACGGACGACGGTCAATCTCGCGCCGGCCGATATTAAGAAAGAGGGACCCAGTTTCGACTTGCCCATTGCGCTCGGAATGATCGCCGTGAGCGAAGAGCTCGACAGCGCGGCCTTCGAGAAATTCAGTTTTGTCGGTGAGCTCGCGTTGAACGGCGGCGTCCGGCCGGTGAAGGGTGTATTGCCGGTCGCGCTCGAAGCGCGGCGGCGCGGCAAGCAAGCCATCTTCGTTCCGGAAGCGAACGCGCATGAAGCCGCCATGGTGAACGGCATCGATGTTTATGGTGTCCGGAATCTCAGGCAAACTTTCGAGTTCATCCGCGGCGAAACGACAATGGAGCCGACGCGCGGCGACCTGACTGCATTCTTCGAAACGCATCAAAGCTACGAAGTCGATTTCAGCGATGTAAAAGGGCAGGGGCACGTGAAGCGCGCGATCGAGGTGGCGGTTGCGGGCGGACACAATTTGCTCATGATCGGTCCGCCCGGCTCCGGGAAATCGATGTTGTCGAAACGGATCGCCACCATCATCCCTCCGATGTCGTTGGAGGAGGCGATTGAAAGCACCAAGATCCACAGCATCTCCGGAATGCTGAGCGGTGAACAGGCTTTCGTCTCCACCCGTCCTTTCCGTTCGCCGCACCACACCATTTCCGACGTTGGTTTGCTGGGCGGCTCCACCATTCCGACTCCGGGCGAAGTTAGTCTCGCGCATCACGGCGTGCTTTTTCTCGACGAATTGCCGGAGTTCAAACGCTCCACGCTCGAAGTCATGCGGCAGCCGCTCGAAGACGGCAAAGTCACGATCTCGCGCGCAGCCGGCAGCGTCACGTTCCCTTCTGAGTTCATGCTCGTGGCCGCGATGAATCCATGTCCCTGTGGATATTTCGGCGATCTGAAACGCGAATGCCGCTGCGGGCCCCTCCAGGTAACGCGTTATCGCCAGAGAATCTCCGGACCGCTGCTCGATCGCATCGATCTCCACATCGAAGTTCCCGCCGTCGAATACCGCGACATCTCGAGCACGCGAGCGGAAGAAGATTCGGCGGCGATCCGCGATCGCGTCGGGCGCGCGCGCGAGCGGCAGCAGGCGCGTTTCCGTTCCGACAAGAAAATCAACTGCAACGCCCGCATGGGTCCGCGCCAGATCAAACAACACTGCAAACTGAGCGACGAATCACAGGAGCTGATTCGCGTCGCAATGACAGAACTGAATCTGAGCGCCCGCGCCTACGACCGCATCCTCAAAGTGTCCCGCACCGTCGCCGACCTACAGTCGAGCGATGACATCACGACCGAACACGTGAGCGAAGCGATTCAATATCGCACCTTCGATCGCACTCTCTGGGTTTAGAAGAAGAACGACTACCGGCAGACAGATTTAGCGGCGGTCTTCGAAATCTCTGAATGGGCACCAGATTCTGAGTCTTGTTGAGCAGCAAATCCCTTCGCCGCGAAGCTGGCCGATTGACAGCGCGGGCGAAACGCGGTTCATCACTTAACGGATGAGCAGGATCCTGATCGCGGACGACCAGAACGATGTGCTGGAGGCGTTGCGTATTTTGCTCAAGGGGGAAGGCCACCAAACCGACGCGGTGACTTCGCTGGCGGGAATATTTCAGGCGCTCGAGAAACGGGATTACGCGCTGCTGATCATGGATCTGAATTACACGCGCGACACGACTTCGGGGCAGGAGGGTCTCGAGGTGATTCCACGCATTCAGGCGCTCGACAACACGCTGCCAATCGTGGTCATGACGGCGTGGGCGACGATTGATCTCGCGGTCGAAGCGATGAAGCGTGGCGCGCGCGATTTTATTCCGAAGCCTTGGGACAACGACCGGCTGCTCGCGATTGTGCGCACGCAGATCGAGCTGGCGGGCGCGTTGAGAAAAGGCCGGCGGCTGGAAGCGGCGAATCAATTGCTGCGTGGCAACGCGCCGAATCTCATCGCGGAGTCGCCGCGGATGCGGCCAGTCCTCGAATTGATCTCACGCGTCGCACCGTCGGATGCGAATGTTCTTATTACCGGCGAAAACGGCACCGGGAAAGGCCTCGTCGCGCGGGCCCTTCATGCGCTTTCGTCGCGGGCATCGCATAGCATGATCACGGTGAACATGGGCGGGCTTTCGGAGGGCATCTTCGAGAGTGAGTTGTTCGGTCATGTGAAGGGCGCGTTTACGGATGCGAAGACGGATCGCGCCGGCCGTTTCGAGCTGGCGGACGAGAGCACGCTCTTCATGGATGAGATCGCGAACGTGCCGATGAATCAGCAGGCGAAATTGCTGCGCATGATCGAGACGGGCGAGTTCGAGCGGGTCGGATCTTCGAAGACGCAGCACGCCAATGTGCGGATCGTTTCGGCGACGAACACAAATCCGCATGAGGAAGTGGCCGCGGGCCGTTTCCGGCAGGACCTGCTTTTCCGTCTGAACACGATCGAGATCGCGTTGCCGCCACTGCGCGAACGGCGCGAAGACATCATGCTCCTGGCGAACAGTTTTCTCCGCCAGCATGCGAAACGGTACCGAAAGACACTGACCGGATTTGAGGAAGCGGCGCGCGATGTCCTGATGCAACACCAGTACCCGGGAAATGTTCGCGAGCTGGATCACGTGGTGGAACGGGCGGTCCTGATGACGCAAGGGCAGCAGGTCAAGGCGAACGATCTTGGCCTAACAAGTGGAAGAGAGGATTCGCCGCGGCTGGAAGATATGAGCCTGGAGGAGGTGGAATCTTTCCTGATCAAGAAGGCGCTTTCGCGCTTCGACGGCAACGCGCGCAAGGCCGCCGAAGCACTGGGACTGAGCCGGAGCGCGTTCTATCGCCGGTTGCAGCAGTATGGGCTCTGATGATTGTAGAACGCACGATTCCATCCCGGTGGATCGTACGCTCCGTTGCGCGGTGCTAATCATTTTGCCCCGAAAGCGTTCGGGGCCACTACTTGCGATCGACCGCGGCGCCCTCGATCCACCATGAAGGCGATCAAGAAGCGGCGGCAGCGGATCACACACGAGGGTCGCCTGACTTGGCTGACTCTGGCTGCCGCCGCGCCGGCGTTTATTGTCGCTCTTGTCCTTCTTTGGTTTGGCGATCACACCGCGAAAGTCCAATGGACTTTGACGCTTCTGATCGCGGGCTTCGGGCTCGGCTTCCTCCTGAGCGCGCGAGAGCACGTCATCCGTCCGCTGCAAACAATGACGAACCTGCTCGCAGCCTTGCGCGAAGGCGATTACTCGATTCGCGCCCGAGGCGCGCGGGCGGACGATGCACTCGGGGAGGCGTTGCTGGAAATAAACGCGCTCGGCGAAACGCTGCGTCTTCAGCGCCTCGGCGCCTTCGAGGCGACCGCGTTGCTTCGGACCATCATGGCCGAAATCGACGTGGCGGTTTTTACCTTCGATCCCGAACGGCGTTTGCGACTGGTTAATCGCGCGGGCGAAAATCTGCTTGGGCAACCGATGGACAAGGTCCTCGGCCGGCGCGCCCGCGATATTGGGCTGGACGTGTGTTTGGACGCGAACGAGGACGCACCGCTGACCCTCACGTTTCCGGGGGGCTCCGGAAGATGGGGGGTGCGTCGAAGTTCTTTCCGCGAACGAGGCCTGCCGCACGAGTTGCTGGTGCTGACAGACCTGAGCCGAACGTTACGCGAGGAAGAGCGGAATGCCTGGCAACGTCTCGTGCGTGTGATCGGGCACGAGATGAATAACTCGCTCGCGCCGATCAAATCCATTGCGGGCAGTCTGGAAACATTGATCCGCCGCGATCCGCCGCCGGCGGACTGGCGCGATGATGCGCGCAGCGGATTGAACATCATCGCGACCCGGGCCGAATCGCTCAGCCGCTTCATGCAGGCCTACGCGCGCCTGGCGCGCCTGCCTCCTCCGCAAAAAGAAACGATCGATCTCGGAGAACTCGTTAGGCGTGTGGCGAATCTGGAGACCCGCATTCCAGTGCGGCTTGTTCCGGGGCCCGAGATAATCATTCAGGCGGATGCCGCCCAGCTGGAGCAACTGCTGATCAACATTCTGCACAACGCGGCCGAAGCCTCGCTCGAAACCGCCGGGACGGTGACAACGGGCTGGCGCGATTTGGCGGACTGTGTCGAAGTATTTGTGCGAGACACCGGACCCGGCATCATGAACCCGACCAATTTGTTCGTGCCCTTTTTCACAACGAAGCCGGGTGGCTCTGGGATCGGCCTCGCACTGAGCCGGCAAATCGCGGAAGCGCATGGCGGGTCATTGACTCTGGCAAACCGCAGCGGACCAGGTTGCGAAGCGCTTTTGCGGCTCCCAAAATAGGCGTCCCACAATCGGGACAGCGGAATCCCACAACCGAAGCTTTTCCGAGCTCATCGGTTTTTGGTCCGCCGATTTAAATGGCTAAACAGCAGGGTCTTATGACTTTGTTCCAACCCGTGGCACGACCATTGCAATAGCACTCACCGCCAACAAACATTTTGAATCCAATTGAGCTGCGACATGCATCTCACAGGAAAGATAAGAATATGAAACCAACAACCCAATTCAACGAAAAGAGCCGCGCTTTTAGCGATCGCGAATCGCGCCGCGGCTCCACGATCCCCAAAACGGATTACAGCTTTCAAGGTGCGTCCGCCGCGAATGGCGGCGGCCGCTGCTTCGGTTCTCGCCGTCCCTCGTTTCGTTCGATCAGCCAGGATTATTTCAAAAAGGAAGCGCCACATAGTTTTGCGGGTGAAGCCGCCTTGTTCACCGTGATCGTGATGACGGCCGCTGTGCCGATCATCAACAGCGTCGGCGCGCTCGTGCACCTGGTTCGTTCGTTCGGGACGCTCTAACAGCCACCGCAATGTCAAAAAGCTCGGAAGCAAAAGTGGATACTACTATTGTGCGGCCGAGCGGCTTTACCTCAAGCGTCTCAGCCATGGATGTCCCGCGCCCGCATGTCGCCAAGCAAAAACGAAAACGCCGCATCATCATCATCGCCGGGTCGATCCTCGGGCTGATCCTCGTGACGTTTCTACTTTCCCGGCTCAAGCCCGCGGTCCCGAGTGTCGACCGCTCGACCGTTTGGATCGATACGGTCAAGCGCGGGCCGATGGTCCGCCAGGTCCGTGGATTGGGCACCCTTGTTCCGGTCGATATCCGTTGGATTGCTGCGAACACCGAAGGCCGCGTGGAGAAAATCGTCGTCTGGCCGGGCACGGAGGTGAAGGCCGACACCGTTATTTTGGAATTAACCAGCCCCGAGCTCGAACAGGCGGCCGGCGATGCGGAATCGAAAGCGAAGGCGGCGGAAGCGGAGCTGACCACCTTGCGCGCAACGCTTCAGCGTGAGCTGCTCGACCAGGAATCGATTACGGCGCGTGTTCATTCCGAGTACGAACAGGCCAAGATGGAGCGTCAGACCAACGATCAATTAGCCAAGAACGGCCTCGTTTCTGAGTTGGTCTACAAGACATCGAAGGTGAAGGAGGCAGAGCTGGTCAACCGTGACGAGATCGAAAACAAGCGCCTCGTATTTTCACGCGACTCGATTGAGCCGCAGATCGCCTCGAAGCAAGCCGCGGTCGATCAAGCCAAGGAATTCGCGAAATTAAAAGTGGATCAAGTCCAGCAGTTGCATGTGAAAGCCGGCATGAACGGCGTCCTGCAGCAGTTGCCGGTGCAAATCGGACAACGCGTCAAACCTGGAGATAACCTGGCGCGCGTCGCCGACCCGACCAAGCTCAAAGCGCAGGTCAAGATCGCGGAAACGCAGGCCAAGGATATTCAGAACGCGCAGGTCGCGTCGATCGACACACGGAACGGCGTTGTGGCCGGCCACGTAATTCGGGTCGATCCCGCGGTGGAGCAGGGGACCGTGACGGTGGACGTGGCGATCGACGGCGAACTGCCGAAAGGCGCCCGCCCCGATCTTAGCGTAGACGGAACCATCGAGCTGGAACGTCTAGATAATGTGATCTATGTCGGCCGGCCGGCTTTTGGCCAGGAGAACAACACCGTCGGCATTTTCAAATTGGTCGCAGGCACTTCGGAAGCAGTCCGGACCCCGGTAAAGCTGGGCCGCAGCTCGGTGAACACGATTGAGATCATCAACGGTCTCGAACCGGGCGACCAAGTAATTCTTTCCGACACCAGTTCGATGGACGCCCACGAGCGCATCCGCCTTAACTAACAAATAACTAACACACGATCCTAATCCAACCATCATGGCCTCAACCGAAACCATCAACGAACAACCCGCACGCGCTCCCGGCGCGAACGGAGCTAACACACTCATCCATCTCGACGGCGTCACGAAGGTCTTCCTGACCGACGAAGTGGAAACGCACGCGCTCTCCGGCATTCATCTGGATATCCGCACCGGCGAATACGTCTCGATCGCCGGACCATCGGGTTGCGGCAAATCCACCCTGCTCTCGATTCTCGGCCTGCTCGACACCCCGTCAGGCGGCAGTTATTCGCTGAAGGGCACCGAGGTGGCGAACCTCTCCTTTCCGGATCGCGCCCGCATTCGCAATCGCGAAATCGGGTTCATCTTTCAGAGCTTCAATCTCATCGGCGACCTGACCGTGTTTGAGAATGTGGAACTGCCTCTGACCTACCGCGGCATGGGTGCGAGCGATCGCAAAGGTTTCGTGCTCGAGGCTCTCGAACGCGTCGGCATGGGCCATCGCGCCAAGCACCTGCCCAGTCAGCTTTCGGGGGGCCAGCAACAGCGTGTCGCCGTGGCGCGCGCCCTCGCCGGCAAGCCGGCCATCCTGCTGGCGGACGAACCGACTGGCAACCTCGACTCCCGCAATGGCGACGCCGTCATGGCGCTCTTGAAAGAACTGCACGCGGGCGGAGCGACGATCTGCATGGTGACGCACGACACCCGTTTTGCCGAGCACGCCGATCGCACCATTCATCTCTTCGACGGCCGCGTAGTCGAAGACCGGATGGCTGCCTAACGACAGATGGTTAGTTATTTCCTAGACATGTAAACGCAAGCCAGGGGTCCTATGTTACGAGATCTTAGATATGCCTGTCGGATGCTCGTAAAGACCCCTGGGTTTACGATTATTTCCATTCTGGCGGTTGCTCTCGGGATCGGCGCTTCGACGACGATGTTCTCGTCGATCAACGCGCTTCTCCTGCGGCCGATGCCTCTCATCCAGGACCAGGATCGCCTCGTCGCCATCTCGCAGTATTTCCTGAAGAACGCCGACCAAAACGCCGGCACATCTTTCCCGGATTACCTCGAATGGAAAAAGAATATCACCACGCTGGATGGAATTGCGGCCATCCAGGAGGCGACCTTCATCATCTCCGGCGGCGACAAGCCGGAGCGTTACCTGGGCGGGGAAATCTCCGCCGAGGCGTTTTCCTTCCTCGGCGTGCAGCCGATCCTCGGGCGGCAGTTTCGTCCTGAGGAAGATCAGCTCAACGCCGCGCCCGTGGCCCTGATCGGCTACGACATCTGGCAAAATCACTTCGGTGGTGATCGGGCCGTCGTTGGAAAAATCATTCCGATCAACGGCAAGCAGGTGACGATTGTGGGCGTGATGCCCAAGGGCTGGCGTTTCCCCGAGGTGTGCGATCTCTGGATGCCGTTGCAAATGGAGGAGAAAGATCATCCCCGCGGGAATTTTTTCCTCGATTGCATCGGCAAGGTAAAAAAAGGGGTTTCGATCGAGCAGGCGCGCGCCGAATTGGAAGCGATCACCGCGCGAATCGCAGTGCAGCATCCGGAGACGAACAGCGGCTCGAGCGTGCACGTAACACCCTATCGCGAGGAGATGGTCAGGAACTTCAAGACGCTCACGCTGCTCGTCATGGGTGCAGTGCTGTTCGTGCATCTTATTGCTTGTGCCAACGTTGCAAACCTCCTCCTGGCTCGTGGCGCCACCCGAGCTAAGGAGATTGGGATTCGCCTCGCGTTAGGTGCGAGCCGACGTCAGATCGTGCGGCAACTCCTGTCCGAAAGCCTTGTCCTCGGCCTGGTCGGCAGCGCGCTCGGATTGCTCTTTGCCGTGTGGGGTGTCGACCTGATGCTGACCGCGCTTCCGAATGAGGTGCCGTACTGGATTCATTTTGATTTCGACTGGCGAGTCTTCTCCTTCGCGCTCGGAATAGGAGCTGTTTCGAGCGTTCTTTTTGGACTGTTGCCGGCGCTGCAAGCCTCACATCCCCGCCTGGTTGACGCTCTCAAAGAAGGCGGCCGCACTGGCGGCGGGGGCGTGAAAGGTCAGCGTATCCGCAACTCACTCGTAGTCGCGGAAGTGGCCCTTGCTCTGGTTTTGTTGATCGGCGCTGGACTCATGCTGCGAAGCTTCATGAAGCTTCAGAAGACAGACATCGGGATGGACCCGTCACGCACCCTGACTTTCCGGGTTGGTTTGCCCGAAGCGCAATTTCCTGCCAAAGAAACGCCCGCCCGTTTCTTCGAACAGCTCATACCGAAGCTGGCGAATCTAGCGGGCGTAGAATCGGCCGGGGCGACTACTTCATTGCCAGCGTCGGGAAATATCGGCACCAGCGCGTTCATGCTCGAGGGAGAGCCCGAACCCAAGCTGCTCCAGGACGCGCGCCAGGTACGCCAGTTGACGATTACGCCGGGTTATCTCCAGACAGCACGTATCCCATTGTTGCGAGGCCGCGACTTTACGCTCGCCGACAGTAAAGATGCGCCTCGTGTGGCCTTGATCGATGAGGACGGGGCGAAGGCGTGGTTCCCGAATCAGGATCCCGTTGGTCGCCAGCTGCGCGCATTAGACAAACCGGGCGAGCCCCCAAAGTGGGCGACGATCGTAGGAATCGTCAGGCCGGTCGTCTACGATCAATTGAGTCATCGGCGTCCGATGCCCGCGATTTATTTCCCGCAAAATCAAGCCTCGGATCGTTTCCTCTCGGTCATGGTGCGCACCAAGACCGATCCCGGCCAATTTGCGAGTCTCGCGCGCAACACAGTCTTGTCGGTGAACAAGGACCTGCCGATCTACCGCGTTTTCACCATGGACGAGGTGGTGGCGCAATCGTTCTGGGATCGGAAGTTTTTCGGGACGCTCTTTACCGTTTTCGCTGGTCTCGCTCTCTTCCTTGCTTCGCTCGGGCTCTATGGCGTGATGTCTTACTCGGTTCGCCAGCGCACCCAGGAAATTGGAGTGCGAATGGCTCTGGGCGCGCAAACCGGGGACGTTTTGCGGCTCGTGACCGGCCAGGGACTTCGCCTTATCCTGCTCGGTCTCGCGATCGGATTCGTCAGCGCCTATTTCCTAACCAAGCTGCTGGCGGGAAGTCTGCATGGGATTTCCGCGCACGATCCGCCAAGCTTCGCGCTCGTGCCGCTGCTTCTGTTCGTGGTCGGCCTGGCCGCTTGCTATCTGCCCGCGCGATCCGCCATGCGCCTGGATCCGATGGAAGCGCTTCGTTATGAATAGGACTTCCATGGTAGGGACGGCTGAGCCCATCTATTCATGCTGACCGACTTGCGATACGCGCTCCGGATGCTGGTCAAGTCACCGGCATTCAGCGTCATCGCGATTCTCACGCTTGGTCTCGCGATCGGCGCCAACAGCGCAATCTTCAGTGTCGTCAATGCGGTCCTGCTCCGGCCGCTGCCTTATTCGCATTCCGAACAGCTCGTGCGCGTTTTCGGTTCGCAACCGCAGCTCGAGCTCGCTCCAAGTTCACCGGCGAATTTCCTCGAGTGGAAGGAAGAGAACCAGGTCTTCGAACGGATTGGGACTTATGTCGGTCAGGGCTTCAATCTCCTTGGAGGCGATAAACCAGAGCGCGTGATCGGCGCACGCGTTTCCGCCGACATTTTGCCGTTGCTTGGCGTACGGCCGTTGCTCGGCCGTTTTTTCACGAACGAGGAAGACCAGGAGGGCCGGGGTCAGGTCGTGATCTTGAGCCACGATTTCTGGCGCAGTCGTTTCGGCGGCGACGCAAACACGGTCCGGCAAACGATCACGCTGAACGACCGGCCTTACACGGTCATTGGCGTCATGCCGGCGGGCTTCGCGTTTCCCAGCACCCGGACCCAGGTCTGGGTGCCGGTCGCTTTCAATGCGGCCGAACGCAAGACCCGCGACACGAACTTCATCGACGTCGTCGCGCGCTTGAAGCCCGGCGTTTCGATCGAGCAAGCGCGCGCGAACATGAACGCGGTCGCGCGAAGCCAGGCCGAACGTTATCCGAAAACGAACACCGGAATCGGGGTAAAGGTCGTGTCCCTGCAGGAGCACACGGTGGGCGACGTCCGGCCGATGCTCGTCGTGCTTCTCGGCGCGGTCGCTTTCGTCCTCCTCATCGCGTGCGCGAACATGGCGAATCTTCTCCTGGCGCGCGCGGCGGCCCGTCAACGCGAAATGGCCATTCGCGGCGCGCTCGGTGCGAGCCGGACACGCGTCGTCCGGTTGTTGCTCACTGAAAGTGTGCTGCTCGCCGTCGTGGGCGGCGCGGTCGGATTGCTCCTCGCCATCTGGAGTCTCGATCTGTTGGTCTCGTTGAAACCGGCGAACCTTCCGCGCCTCGCCGAGATCGACGTGAACCGTACCGTCTTCTTTTTCACCTTTGCGGTTTCAATCGTCACCGGCGTTCTCTTCGGGCTCG
>JBEEHC010000193.1:0-22921 GCA_041167205.1 Verrucomicrobiota bacterium | reverse complement strand
GATTGTCGAGAAGCTTTCGACCACCTACGACCACCTGGCCCAGCAATCCGCAGACGAGTTCGCCAAGGGTCTCCGGCTGGGAAAACTATTGAAGAGAGCGATTCCGTTTTTCCGGGACAAGGATACTCGAACCTGGCTTCAGGATTTGAAGGCGCGATTCGAGCGCTCGGCCCGGAAACAAATCCAAAACGAAGCGGCCGGCGTCTCGAAGGACCTTTTCGATCAGATGCGGAACATGATGAACGAACTGGCAAAGCGCATCGCGGGCAGACAGGAGCGGCTGAGAGAGAACGCCCTTTTGCCGCACGCCGCGGCCCACTCGGCCATGCTCGAGCAGTTGAGAGCGAAGTTGGATTTCATCCGGGTCGATGACAAGGTCCTGAGGGGCAAAGTCGCGGAGACCAAGGATGTCCGGACCCTCGCCCTGGCCGGGAGCGGGCTGGCGGGGCTCGGAATAATCATCGCGGCGCTCTCACCGATTCTATGGCTCGATATCACCGGAGGAATATTCCTGGGGAGCGGCATCTTGCTGGTCGCAGTCGGTCTGCTGTGGCGGCGATCGAGTGTCTTGCGCGATTTCCGGCAGAAGCTGGGCGATTCACGGCAGGAGTTTCATGACCGTTTGGATTCCGAATTTAGCCAAGTCTTTGACGGCCTCTTCTACGAGGTGCGCCAGGCTTTGACGGAAACTCTCTTCCGTCTTCAGTTGCAGGCCTCGTTTAACGCGCCGCTTCTCGAAGAAACATTTCAGATTGGCGAAGCTGCCTCTGACATGGTGATGGTTTCGCAGCGGATTGTCGTTGCGCAACAAGCGGACGAGCCGTCGGTCGCTGCCTAGAACGAACGCACGCGCCTAGGGAAGCAAGTGCTCGTGCAGATGCACGTCGTACGCCTCGGCGCGTGTCTTCGCTTCGGCGGCTTCGCTGACGCGGCCTGCTTTGGTCAACAGCTCGCTCAGCAATTGCCACGAGTCAGCGCGATACCATTGCGTGGCCAAACAGGATTTGAGCTCGGCGATCGCAGCGGGAATATTGCCGCTCTGGTCGAGGACTTCGACGTATCGTTTCTCGATCGACCAGTTCGGAGGTCCCGTGCGCGCGGCCAGCCGGAATCGCAACAGATCAACATGCCCCTTCTCCTTGTGCTCCAGGAGAGCGAGAAGCTCGTAGGCCCTGGCTTCGACTAGCGGCAACTTCGTCGCGCGGTTGAGCAAATCGCGCGCGGCGCCGAAATCGTTTTGCCGAAGCGCAACGGACGCGAGATTCACGATGGCCAGGGGTTGGTTCGGCTCCTTGCGCAGCGCCAGGGCCAGATGCTGCTTGGCGGAATCGAGTTGTCCCTCATTCAGCTCGAGCCCGGCGAGGTTGATCAGCATTCGATCGGAATCTCCGCCGCTCGCAAGGGTGCGTTCGAGGAAGGTGCGTTGATCTTTCCAATCAAGGGTTCGCATCCAGGTCCGCGCACCAAGAAAGAGGAACCAGGCGGCGAGAGCCGAGCCGAGGACAATGTTGGGAATGGAAAATCGCGAAATCGCCAGGCCCGCGGCGAGAAAGAGAAACGCCGTCGGCAAATAAATCCAATGCTCGGCCACAGTAGCATTCAGCAGAAAAATGCCGCTGACGGGCAGATAGGCGATTGCTGCCAGGACAAGGCAGGCAAAAATCGCCGGGTCCTGTTTTCGGCTGCGCATCAGCCAGTAAACCGCGGCGCCAGCCAGGAGTATTCCCAGGAGCGTTTGCAACTCGCGCCAGGCCGCGTGGTTCGTCCGCTCCGCACTTCCTCCTTCCGGATGCGTTTCCACATCCCGGTCCATATGGAGATTGATCGGGAGCAGGATCAATCCGGTGTATTCCGCGAAGGCGCGCGCAGCCACAATGGGCCTGACGAGCAGCGGCGCCGGCGCGTGCAGCGTGGGCGCCGGCACATGCTCGGCCGGCAGGCGCAGGCTGAGATAAATCACCATCACGAAGATTGCGGCGACCGTTGCCGGCAAGACTTCCTTCCACCTCTTTTTCAGCAACAAGATCACGCCCCACAAGAGAAGGAAGACAATCCCCGTTTCTTTGCTCAACGCGCTCGAGAGGAATAACGCGCCCGCGGCAAACAGGAGCACCCATCGCGTCGCGCCGTTCGCGCGCAAGCTGCGGATCACAAAATAAAGGCCGAGAAATCCGAACGCCGCCGCCAGCGGATCGGCCCGACCGGAAACATACACGACCGCCGAGGTGTGCACGGGATGAATGGCCCAGGCGAGCGCGCCGAAGAACGCGAGGCGCCACTGCTTCCGTTCGTCGACTCCAAATAAACCCAACAACTCGCCAGCGAGCAGAAGCAGCGCGAGTGCAGCGGCGAGATGACAGACGATGCTGGTCAGGTGATAACCGGCGGGACGAAAAGCGAACGCGGCGTAATCGAGCGTGTAGGTCAGCCGCTGGATCGGGCGGTAAAAATCGGAGGCGGTCGCGTCGGTAAAAAGGAAATGCTGAAAGCCTTCCGGAATCAGGCGCCAGCTCCGGATGAGCGGGTCGCGCAGGATCAGGGCGGTGTCGTCCCAGACAAAATCATTCCGCAAGGCCGGCACATAAACCGCGAAGACCAGCGCGGCCAGAAGAAGAGCGGGCAAGATTTTTTTCACGGACGGAATTAGGTTGGACAGAAGCAATAAGATGCGCGTCTAAGTTTGGGAAATGTTTATCGCAACCGCACGTTACCTGACACTTGGCGTTTTGACGGCGCTCGCGGCTACCGGATACGCTGCCGGCGTCCCAGATGATTGCACGCAATTGATCGTCGGTATTGCGCCGAACTGGAATTCGATGCGGGGGCATTTGCAACGATTTGAGCGCGCGCCCGGAGGGAATTGGTCGCCGGTCGCCCCGGCGGTTCCCGTTCTCTTTGGCAAGAGCGGGGCCGCCTGGGGCAGCGGTCTCGCGGGGCAAAGTGAGAAAGGACTGCGGAAAACCGAGCGCGATGGGCGCGCTCCCGCCGGGGTCTTTCGCATCGGCAAGATTTACACTTACGATGCTCAACTTCCCGCCGGCTCGGATTACCCCTTTCACCAAGTGACAACCGCCGACGCCTGGAGCGATGACGTGACCAGTCCCGACTACAATCGTTTTGTGACCATTCCCGATCCCGCAAATCCGCCGCCGTGGTTCGCCAAACAAAAAATGCGGCACAACGACTTTGCTTACCGCTGGCTGGTGGAGATTCGGCACAATTCCGATCCACCCGTGCCCGGCGCAGGCAGCGCCATATTTTTTCATATTCGTCGCGGGGTCGATCGGCCGACGGCTGGGTGCACCACGATGGCAGAGTCCGATTTGGTGAAACTCATCACCTGGCTCCGAGCGCCACGGCACCCATGTTACGTGCTCCTTCCCGCGTCCGAGTACGAGGCGAAGTGGCAGACCTGGCATTTGCCCTCGCCGGACCCAGGGAAGGTGGGCCGTTGAAGACGCATTGCGGGTTTGCAGTTGCGCACGGCCTATCTAGATTGGTTCGTTCGGCACAAGACCCATGAAAAAAAGAGCTAATCCCGACTCGGAACAAAACATCCGTCGCATCGACACGAAGCCACGCGCCAAGAAACAAACGCACGGGTTTCAGGTGCACTTCCTTCGCGGGAGGGAAACGGTGACGAGATTGTTCAGCGACAGTGGATACGGCGGGAAGGAAGGCGCGCGGCGGGCTGCCCGGAAATTCAAGCGCTCGGCCATGAGCGAGCTGCCAGCCCGCGTTTTTCGTGGACCGAAGGGTGCAACGAAGCCTGCACGCGAAAAACGGCCGGCAAAGGCAAAGGGAAAAAAAGCGCGCCGGCGATAATTGTAGAGGCGATCGCTTGTCGTTTAGGTTACGCGCTTGACGCCAACGCCCCTACGTCGATTGGGCGGCGCGAAAAGCCGCCCAGCATTCCCCGAAACCAGGCGCAAAATCCTCGGGCCGGGCTTTCAACCAACCCGAAACGACATCGGTCGGAAAAAATTCGCCATACTCGATTTCGGAGCGAGCCAGCTCGAATGGACCATCATGCTGCGCCTGATAAAGCCAGATGAATTCCTGGCCGGTTTTTTCCGACGCTGAAAGTTTGGCCACCCGGGTTAGTTTCGCGGCCACTCCGAGTTCTTCTCGAAGCTCTCGATTTGCCGCCACATCATAATCTTCCCCCGCGTCGACGTGGCCCGCAGCGCTGGAATCCCAAAGGCACGGATGGCGGTCCTTTCGGCGGGAGCGTTTTTGCAGAAAAAGCTCGCCTGAATTATTGAAAATAAGGATGTGAACGGCGCGATGGCGCAAGTTATTCCCATGCACCGCGGCGCGTGGCGCGTCCCCCAGTAACCGGTCCTGGTCATCCACCACCGGAAAACGCTCCGAAGCGGCTGGAACCGACTCCGAATTGTGCTCGGAGCACGCGAGATTCGAAAGCGCGATCCACTGCTCGAGAGAAAGTTCCTCTGCCCGCGCGCGCGGCTCGAAACCGACCGCGCTCGAAGCCTCATCCCAATTTGGGACGTCTTCCCGGAGCAAGTTTCGCAGTTGCTTACGACGCTGTGAAAAACCGCGCCGAACGAGCCGGAAAAAAGTTTCCGGATCGTGGTCCGGCAATTCGTTGGGCGCTCGCACCGAGAGGCGGACGAAGGCGGAATCAACATCCGGCTGCGGGAGAAACACGCTCGCTGGGACGGTGCGCAAATAATCGACGCGATAGTGAAGTTGAACGATCAGCGTGAGCGCGCCGTAATCGCTCGTGCCGGGTGACGCTGAGAGGCGGCGCGCTAGCTCTTTCTGTAACATGAACAACCACAGTGAAATAGGACTTGGATGTTTCGTGAACTTCAAAAGCAGCTGACTGGAAACGTAATAAGGTAGATTGCCGAGAAGTTTTACATGCGGCTTCGCAAACAATTGGCGAAGGTCATAATGGAGCGCGTCCGCATGGAGAATTTCGAGGCGGTCGGTGGTGAAGCGTTGGCGCAGGAAATCCGCCAGGCGCCGATCTTTTTCAATGGCAAGGACACGCGCACCTGAATCCAGCGCAAACTGGGTCAACGCTCCCAAGCCCGGCCCGATTTCCAAAACGTAATCTTCTGAAGTCAGATCGGCCTTGTCGACGATCCAGCGCGCCAGGTTCTGGTCGTGCAGGAAATTTTGCCCGAGTGTTTTTACCGGCGAGACCCGAATTTCCCGAAGCGTGGCGTCGATCTCCGAGAGCTTCATCAGAAAGAGGGCTGGAAATGAGAGGACAGGGCAAATTGCGCGGTCTTGTTCACAAAAATGATGTGAACAAAAAGCGCCGTGCCGGGGACTTTATTCACAAGTTATTCAGTCGGGGTCGCCGTCGCCGCTGGCGGGGACGCGGTCTTAACTTCCGTGAGCCTGGCAGGGTCGCGTTGGGCGCGTTTTTTCCGGCTTAGCAGGTACGTCCGGCGGGCGTCCTTCAGGGAAACGCCTTCCAGGAAATAGACGATGGTGGCCCGCCCGATCGCATACGTTCCGGCGCCGGCGACCATCCCGCAGACCACGTTGCCCCATCCTGGGAAAAACTTCAGGAGCGCGCGAGTTCCCTCGCGCAGAATCATGCCGGCGCCGACGTTCACCCCCAAGGCCCCAACAAATTCCGTTGCGGCCCGCAGACTCCTCTCCCTTCCGCTGATGTACATGATGCCCGAGACCATCGCCAGTTGAAGCGCCGTGAGGATCGGCAGGTCGGCGAGGGGGATGGGCTGGGCGCCGATCGCCGCGCAAACGGCGGTGGTGGACTTCACGAGTATCTGCGCGATTTCGACCTGGGCCCCCCGATCGCGCGAGATCCGCACCATTTCAACGCGAGCTTCATTCGGCAGTTCGCGCGCGAGCACCGACAGGAAACGCTGCGTATCCGCCTTTGCGTCGTCACTGGCCGCTCCCGCTGGCGTCAGCGACAGTTCGAATATTTGCAGAAGCTGTTTCCGGACTTCCAATTTTTCCTCGAGCGCGTCTTGAAGTTTCGAACGCGTGTTGGCCTGCTCGGGCGGATGATTTGCGCCGTTGTGAATTACGCGAGCGGTCTGAGCTTTGTCGTGCAGGACGATTCCGATGACCTTTGCCTCAGTCCGGGCCGCGCCGTTCGAGGCAATAAAAGCCGCCAGGTTTGCGATGTCGTATGAAGGGACCCGCGCCAATTCCGTGTCGTCACCCAGATGAAGGAAAACGTCGGCCGGTTGACGCTGCAATTCCTCCCGAATGTCGGGGATCGTCCTGGCGTCTGCTCCCCGCGCGTCGAGCAGGCCAATCGTTCCATGGCCGCCGAGGTCGATCGATTGCCAGCGAAAAAGTTCCATCAAGATATCGCGCGATTCGGCAGGCGCCTGCCAGGCGAAGAGGGCGGCGACGACTTCCTGCACCGGGAGTTTGTTCGATCCCGTAAGAACAAAACGCGGTGGCCGTTGCTGAAGAAACAATTCCTTCAACGGCGTCAGTTCACTCAGGACCGGCTTCTGAATCGTGGCTGGAAGCTTGCCGAGAAAACCTTCGAGGCGTTCAATGATATGGAGGAGAGAGGGTCGGTTCATTCCATTCTGAATCTCAGTTCGCCTGAGACGGATTGAATTTCGCTTTCAGCTTGGTTTCCACAGATGCGCCAATTATACCCGTTCTCATGAGTTTAAATCTCGAAATTCTTTCACGCGCCGCGGACCAGGCGCGCGGCTTGTGCATGGACGCGGTGCAAGCCTCGAAGTCCGGTCACCTCGGTCTCCCGCTGGGCTGCGCGGAGATGGGGGCGGTGTTGTATGGTTACGCGCTCAAACACAATCCGGACAATCCGCGCTGGATTAGTCGCGACTACTTCATTCTCTCGGCGGGGCACGGCAGCATGTTCCTTTACGCCTGGCTGCACCTGAGCGGGTACGATCTCCCGATGGACGAGATCAAGCGTTTCCGGCAATTGCACAGCAAGACCCCGGGCCACCCCGAGTTTTTTGAAACGCCCGGCGTGGAATGCACCACGGGACCGCTCGGACAGGGTGTGGGTAATGCAGTCGGCGTCGCGGTGGCGGCGAAGATGGCGGCGGCGCGCTTCAACACGCCCGAGCACATGATCTTCGATCAACATGTTATCTGTCTCGCGGGCGACGGCTGTTTGCAGGAAGGCGTTTCCGCGGAAGCGAGCTCCTTCGCCGGACACTTCGGCCTCGATAATTTGATTCTGATCTATGACAACAACGCGGTCACGCTCGACGCGATGGCGAACGTCACGCAGAGCGAGGACACCGGGAAACGTTTCGAAGCCTATGGTTTCGACGTTCAGAGGATCGATGGCCACGATATGCAGGCTTTTCTCGACGCGCTCGAAACCGCCAAGAAGCGCGACAACGGAAAGCCGCAGATGATCATGGCGAAAACCATTATCGGAAAAGGCATTCCGGAAGTGCAGGGGACGAACAAGGCGCACGGCGAGGCGGGGGTGAAATACGTGGATGCGGCTCGAAAGGGTCTGGGACTGCCGGATGAGCACTACTTCGTCTCACAAGACGTGCGCGATTATTTCGCCGAGCATAAGAAAACTCTGCGGGCCGAATACGATCGCTGGGAGAAATCCTACGATGATTGGCGCGCGAAGAATCCGGACCAGGCGCGCCTGCTCAATGACGCGATCGAGAAAAAAGTTCCGGCAGATTTGTCCGACAGAATTCCGGCCTTCCCGAGCGATGCGAAGATCGCCACTCGCAAGGCGGGCAGTGAAGTGTTGCAACCGCTGGCCAAAGCAATGCCGTTTCTCAACAGCGGCAGCGCCGATCTCCACGGTTCGACGCTCAATTACATCGAAGGCGCCGGCGACTACACCCGCGACAACCATTCCGGCCGCAATATTCATTACGGAATTCGCGAGCACGGAATGTGTTCGATCATGAACGGGATCGCTTATCACGGCATCTTTCGCGCTTCCGGCGCAACGTTTCTTGTCTTCGCCGATTATTGCCGCGCCGCGATCCGTCTCGCGGCGCTCTCCCGGCTGCCAAACATTTACATCTTCACGCACGATTCGGTCGGGGTGGGCGAAGATGGGCCCACGCATGAACCGGTCGAGACAGTGAGTGGATTGCGCGTTATTCCGCAACTCGATGTGATCCGTCCAGCGGATCCGGAAGAAACCGCGGGCGCGTTCATCGCCGCCACGCAACGCATCGATGGGCCGACGCTGCTGGCGCTCACGCGCCAGGCCGTGCCGATGTTGAACGAGATCGACGCGAAGACGCGGCGGGAAGGCGTCGCGCGCGGTGGGTATGTCGCCAAACGCGAGAGCGGTGAACTCGAGCTCATCCTGATGTCGTGCGGCAGCGAATTGCAGCACGCAATGAAAGCGGCCGGTGAACTCGGCGGGGGGACGCGCGTCGTCTCGATGCCCTGCTTCGAGCGCTTCGAACGGCAGTCCGCGGAGTATCGCGAAGAGGTGTTACCGGCATCCTGCCGCCGTCGCGTGGCGATTGAAGCTGGCGTGCCCCATCTCTGGTATCAATATGTGGGCTTGGATGGAAAGGTTGTCGCCATCAATCGTTTCGGCATGAGCGCACCTGGCGATTTGGTCATGAAGGAACTCGGAATGGACGCCGCCCACGTTGTGGAAGCAGCGAAGTCGCTGTAGCCGCTTCGCTGTGCGAAGCGAGAGATCGACACTCATTTTTGCCTGACGCCAACCACCACGCCGCCCACAGGGCGGCGGCTACAGCGGCTCGGAAACGTTCCGCGCGCGATCTTCGAACCGCGTGAACTCTTTCAGGAACGTCAGCGCGATTTCCCCAACCGGTCCGTTGCGCTGTTTCGCGATGATCAGCTCGGCTTCGCCAGCCTTCTCCGCGCGGGCGTCTTCGTCTTCCTCGTAAATCTCCGGCCTGACGAGCAGTCCCACCAAATCCGCATCCTGTTCAATCGAGCCGGATTCGCGCAAATCGCTTAGCCGCGGCTTCCCGCCCGTGCGCGCTTCCGGTTGGCGATTCAACTGCGCGATGACGATGATCGGAATTTTCAGCTCCTTCGCCAGGCCCTTCAATCCGGCGGAGATTTCCGAAATCTCCAGCTGACGATTATCCTGCGCCCGCCGCGTGGTCGAGCGGAGGAGCTGGAGGTAATCCACCACGATCAGCTTGATATCCTTTTGCGCCTTCAGCCGCCGGGCCTTCGCGCGCAACTCGAGAATGCTCAGGCCGGCGCTGTCGTCGATGAAGATTTGCGCTTCGGCCAGCTTGGAGGCCGCGGCTGTGAGGCTTGGAAAATCGCGCTCCGCCAGGAATCCGTCGCGCACTTTCTGCAAGTTAACGCGCGCGCGCGAGCAAAGCAGCCGCTGCACGAGCTGCTGACTGCTCATCTCCAGACTGAAAACAGCGACGGGCAACTTTTCGTTGATGGCAACATGCTCCGTGATGTTCATGGCCAGCGCTGTTTTTCCCATGCTTGGCCGCGCGGCAATGACGATCATTTCGGATTCGTGCAAGCCATCCGTCATCCGGTCGAGCTCGGCGAAGCCAGTGGAAATGCCGCTGATTCCACCGCGGCGTTCGTAAAGTCTTTCGATCGACTCGATCGCCTCCATCACCTGGTCCTTCATCGTCAGCAATTGACCTTTGAAGCGGTCTTCGCCCACGGAGAAAATCTTCTGCTCGACCTCGTCGAGGAGATTGTTCACCTCATCCTGCTCCTCAAACGACCGCCGCACGCTCTCCGTGCAGGCGGCAATGATTTGGCGCAGGATGTATTTGTCGCGAACGATCTCGAGATAGTAGGTCACGTTTGCAGCTGTCGGCACGAACGTGAAAAGACTCGTGATGAACGCGGCGCCACCGACGGTCTCGAGCACGTTCCGATCGCGCAAGACCTGGGTGAACGTGATCAGGTCGATGCCTTGGCCGGCGTTCCAGAGCTCGACCAGCACCATATAAACGGTTTGGTGCGCCGGAACGTAGAAGTATTCCTCGTTAATCTTCTCGACGCATTCCGCAATGATTTCTCGCGGGGAGATAAGCATGGAACCGAGCACGCCCTGCTCGGCTTCGACGCTGTGCGGCAGCGTTCTGTGAATATCCTGCGAGGAAGATGTGAATGACCCGCCACCATTGGCGCCGCCATTCTTTTCCGGCCAGCCTCGGCCGGGCGCATTGCCCGATTCTCTGCGAGGCTTCTCACCTGTCCGAATGGACGGTTGAGTAGCCATTTATTTTGTTTCTGGTCGTTTCCTCGGTGGTCGCGCTTCGTCGCCGGCCGCATCGGCCGCCGGGGCCTCATGCGTCGATTTGATTTGGAACACAAATTTTGCGCTCACGTCGTGATGCAGCTTGATCGACACCTCATGTTCGCCCGTTGTCTTGAGCGGATGCTCCAGCACGACTCGGTGGCGATCGATCTCGTTGCCGAGTTCGTTTTTCAGCCGCTTGACGAGGTCCTGCGCCGTGACTGATCCGAAAGCTTTCCCGGTCTCTCCGGTCTCGAGCGTGAAGACGACCTTCAATTTGCTAATACGGCGCGAAAGCTCTTCCGCCTCGTTCAATTCCGCCGCCTCACGCGCGGCGCGTTTCGCTTTCAAATTGTCGAGCTGCCGGAGACTGCGCTTCGTCACTTCGTAGGCTTTGCCCTGTGGCAGAAGAAAATTGCGCGCGTAGCCGCGGCGCACCTTAACGACATCCGCCTCGGCGCCGAGGCCGGGGATGTTTTCGGTCAGAATAATTTCAGTGGAAGGCATGCGATTTTATTGGCTGATAAAGCTCCGCCGCGAAAAATTCGGCCGGCGCGAGGAGCAGGATTATAGGACCAGCGCAATCGCTGTCAAACGCCGAAAAAACTTTCGTCGCTTTACACCATCCCGAGCTTCATCCGGCCCGCTTCGCTGATCATGTTCTGGTTCCACGGAGGGTCCCAGACGAGCTGGACGTCGGCTTCATCTACCCCATCGATCGTGAGAATTTTGCTTTGTGCGTCGTGCGCGATCGCCGGGCCCATTCCACAGCCTGGCGCGGTGAGGGTCATTTTCACATCTACTTTCACGCCGCCTTCCGGCCGCTTTGTCAGCTGACAATCGTAAACCAAACCGAGATCGACGATGTTCACGGGGATTTCGGGGTCGAAACATTGGCGCAACTGATCCCAGACCGCCTTGTCATTCACGTCGCCCGACGTTGACGACGCAGTTTTTTCCGCTGCTCCGTTTGTGGAAGCCGGTTTCTCGAGACCGAGAGCGTCCAAATCTTTTTCGGCTACGCGCGCGAGACCCTGGTAGGTCGCGATGGTGTAGCTGCCGCCGAGTGTCTGAGTGATGACGCCGGGAGTCCCGGCTGGGATCGTCGTCTTGTTTCCGCTCGGGATCTGAATCGCATCAACATCCCGCGATAAAGTGAATTCGGTATTTTCGTGCATGGCTATTTCTTAATGTCGGTGCTTTCCTGCGCCGGTCAAAACAGGTAGGGACGCCTTTCCGAGGCGTCCGACTCTTCTCTGAAGAAGCGCTCGCTGGAATAGGTCGGACGCCTCGGAAAGGCGTCCCTACCTGGGTGGGTCCAGAACAATTTTGAGTTTGCGCTCGGAGGTCTGACCGGCGTTGAGTTGGCTCAAGAGCGTTGGAGCATTGGTCGTTTTCTGGTCGGGCCCCTTCGACGTTCCCTCACCAGATAGCGCTGAGCGTAACGCGCCCTCCACCAATTGCGCGCAATGAATCTTTACCGGTGGCAGCGCGCCCAGTGGCGCCGCCAACTCTTCGCCCGACATCGATTTCGCTTCCGCGATCGTTTTCCCGGCGAGCATCTCCGTCGCGACGCTCGCCACCGCGATCGCTGTCTGACAGCCGAAAGTTTGGAAGGTCGCGCGGTCGATTACTTTTCGACCGCCTTCCTCTTTGAACTTCACCCACATCCGTAGCATGTCGCCACAATCGGCGCTGCCGACGGTGCCGACGGCGTCGGCATCTTTCATTTCGCCCAGGTTCTTCGGGTTTTTGACTGCTTCTTCGATCCGAGTTTGCAGATCGTCGTTTCCTGAATCGCTCATTCGAGGTGATATCGCGGTAGGGCTGAATCGACTTCCGCGCTCCATGCATCGATTCCACCACGCAGGCTCTTCACATTTTCGAATCCGTGTCCTTGGAAAAAGGCCGCGGCATCCATGCTGCGCGCGCCATTGTGGTCGTAAATGACAAAGAGATCGGTCTTCGATTCGTTGGCCAGGATTTCCTGCATCAACTCTTGGGTGAAGAGATGCGAATCCGCCAACTTGACGGTTTCCCATTCTTCCCGCGTGCGCACATCGAGAAGATAAACCTTTTCGCCGCTCGCGATGCGCTCCGACAGTTCGCCCGGTTCGATTTGCATCGCCACATCCGCTTCGTGACTGGCGACGATGTGTTCGACGACTTCATCCACGTTCAGGTTTTCGTTGCGAGCGCAGACGCCAGCGACCGTTTCGTCCGGACTAAAACCGCAACTGGCGCAACCGCCGATGTGATATTTGCGGAAGAGGGCGCGTTGCGCGCCGGGAAACTGCACAAGCAGGTCCCGCATGGTGATATTGGGATCGATGGCGGTGATTAAACTCATAAGGTCATCCAAACCTAAAGGACGAGGGTTGAAGCGCAAGCTGGGTAGCGCGAGCAGAGGTGTAGAGGCGCTTGTGCCAAGCGCCTGTCGTTTTGGTTAGGCGCTCGCCGCGGCGAGCGCCTCTACAACTGCGCCGGATCGCCGAGCAACTCGACGACTCGCTTCAGCAGCCGCCCAGCGCCGCCGCCATCGAGGCTGCGGTGATCGAAGCTGAGGGTGACTTGCGCTTCCATTCTTGGAAGGAACTCGCCTTTGGCTTCGTCCCACGACGGCACCTTCTTTCCCATGCCGAGCCCGAGTAACAATGTCTGGTCGGGCAACGGAATCGGCGTGCCCCATTCCAAGCCAAACGTGCCGAAGTTCGAAATGGAAGCAATTCCACCTGACGTCATATCGCCAGTGAGCCGGCGGCGTCGCGCGAGATCGACCAGCTCCGTATAACGAGTCGTCAGGTCAGCGAGTGAAGTTTTGTCGGCCTTCCGAATCACGGGAACCATGATGCCGTCCTGCGCTTCCACCGCCACCCCGATGTCGATCGATTCGGAGCGAATCGCGCGTCCGCCTATCAGGCGCGCGGCGGCGTTTGGTTGCTCCGCGAGCGCGAGCGCGAGCGCCCGCAGCGCGTAGAGCGCAGGTCCCGGCTTCGGATCGCGCTTGGCGCGATCCTGCAACACGGGATCGAGACAAACGGAAAGGCCAACCGTGGCGAGCGGTCGCGTCCAACTGCGCCGCATCGCATCAGCGACGCCGGTGCGAATCGCGCTCGCATCCTCGCCTGATTGCTTTTCGATTCCGCCCAGGAACTTCTCCAGATCTTTGACCGTGACCCGACCCGCGTTGCCACTGCCGGCGATCCCCGCGAGATCGGCTTGGGTCAATTGCAGCTCCGCCATGCGCGCGCGAATTCGCGGCGAAAGATATCCCGCGCCTTTTGCACCAGCGGGAACGGGCAGCACGCCCGCTTGATCGACCTGGAAATGCGAGCCGGCTGCCACAGGAGGCAGGCCAGCTTCGTCGATTTGGAAGTGCGAACCGCTTCCGGCTTGTGTCCGCACAGCTTCCGCCGATTCCTCTTCGCGACCGGGCACTTCTTTCGCGACGTCGCCTTTCGGGGGCTGCGGTGCGCGCTTCTGGAAACGCGCGGCATCGGCTTCGCTCGCTTCGACATAACCGAGCACCGCCCCGACGGCATAAGTTCCCTTCACCGTCGCATCGATCTTCGCGATCTCTCCCGCGCACGGCGTCGTCACACCCATGACGGCCTTGTCGGTCTCGACCTCGATGATCTCCTGGTCGGCGGAAACTTTGTCGCCCGGCTGGACGTTGATCGCGACGATGGTCGCTTCGGCCATCGATTCACCGAGCTGCGGCATGGTGATTGGAATTTTCGGCATAAAATTATTCGGTGAGAACCTGGCGCACTTTGGCCGCGATCGTCTTTGCGTTGGGCCGATGCTCGCTCCAAAGATTCGGGTGATAAGGAATTGGGGTGTCCTTGGCGTTGATTCGAGCCGGCGCGGCATCGAGCAGATGGAATCCTTCGCTCGCGACGCGCGCGATTACTTCCGCCGTCACGCCGCCCCACGGGAACGCTTCGCCGACGCAAAGCAATCTCCCGGTCCGCGCGACTGACGCGAGCACGGTATCCGTATCGAGCGGCTTGACCGAGCGCAGATCGACTACTTCGATTTCAATGCCGTCGGCACTGAATTGCTGGGCAACGGCGAGCGCTTCATGGACCATCGCGCTATTGGTCACGATGCTGAGGTCGCGGCCCGGCCTGACGATTCGTGCTTTCCCGATCGGCAATTTCTCCGTCGGGAGCGCGTCCGCCTTGAGATGGTAATAAAGATACTTGTGCTCGCAGTAGATAACCGGGTCGTCGATCGCGACGGCGTCGATCAACATCGTGTAGGCATCTTCGACCGTCGCGGGGGTGAGGACGACCAGCCCGGGATAATGCGAGTAGAGCCCTTCCATGCTCTGGCTGTGGAATGGCCCGCTGCCTTTCGTTCCGCCTGAGGGCAGGCGCACGGTGATCGGGCAGGGGACCTGCGTGCGCCAATACTGCGTGCCGGCGTTGTTGAGAATCTGGTTGAGCGCGATGCTGGAGAAATCCGCGAACTGCATCTCCACGATCGGCCGCATTCCTTCCATCGCCGCGCCGATCGCCGTGCCGACCATGGCATCCTCGCTGATCGGCGTGTTCAAGACGCGCCCGGGAAATTGTTCGGCCAGACCTTTGGTGGCTTTGAACGCCCCACCGAACTTCCCGGCGATGTCTTGACCGTAAATGAAGACGCGCTTGTCTTCGCGGAGAAGATAAGCCTGCGCCTCGCGGATCGCTTCGAGGTAGGTGACGCTCACGGAATTTGATCGACGAGTTCGCGCGTCGAGACCGCGCACCAATCTTCTTCGCTGCCGACGGGCGCGTCTTCCTGCTGCGCAGTCGCGACGGCCTCGTCAACCGCGGCCGCGAGCTCGGTCCGCAATTGCTGCAAGCCTTCGCGATCCAGGAGTTCCTGTTCGAGAATCAACTGCTCGGCGCGTTGCAATGAATCTTGGGCGAACGGCTCGCGTCGGATGTCGTCGGTCACGTAGCTCGCATCGTCATGCTCACCGTGACCGGCGAGACGAAGAGTCGAGGCGACGACGAGCTGCGGTGGATGGCCAGCCCGCGCGCGCTTGATGGCGGCGCCGATGACTTCGAGGCACTGCGTCAGATCGGTGCCGTCGACCGAGCTGCCTTCGTAACCGTAGCCTTTCGCGCGGTCGACCAGATCCGTACAGGCGAACTGACGGTCGTTCGGCGTGGAGTAGGCGTAATGATTATTTGTCGCGACGACGACCAGCGGCACATGTTCGACCGCGGCGATGTTCATCCCTTCGTGCGTCGAACCAGTCTGCATGCCGCCTTCGCCAATGGTCGTTAGGCCAATAAAACCTTTCTCGCCCTTCATCCGCTTCGCCATCAATTTGCCGACCACGACCGAAACCATCGCGCCGAGGTGGCTGATCATTGCGAGCTGCCCCGCCTGCTGGCAACCACGATGAATATTCCCGTCGCGCCCGCGCATGGGGCCCTCGCGTGAGCCGAGATACGTGCGCGCCACATCGAGCAGCGGTTCACCGAAAGCGGAGCGCCCGGCCTGGTCGCGAATGAGCGGCGCGAAGACATCACCCTTCTGCAAAAAAATCCCGCACGCCACGCTGACCGCTTCCTGGCCTCGGCCGATGTAAACGCCGCCCGTAATCAGGCCGCCCCGATAAAGGCTCGTGAGTTTCTCCTCGAAAATCCGCGTCTGGAGCATGATGCGGAACGCCTCGAGGTATTTCTCGTGCGGCATTTTTTTCGAAGTGGCAGCGCCGCGTTCGGCGGTTTGAAGCATCTACGATTTAGCCATTGAGCCGAAAGCGGCGCAAAGTGTTTTTTGGTGAACTGCGCTTGGAAGGCAAGGCGATGCGTGTCATCCCGAGCCGCGCAGACTGGCGAGGGACCTCACAATTGGTCACACGCCATCTCGGGGTGACAGCTAGTTCGCCTTAGCTCGAATTCGTTGCAGCCTACCGGCTGAAAGCCATGCTCTGCTCTTGTTCCGCGCCTTCGAGTGGAAAATGTCGTTGCGAGACGGTTTGCCGCGGCTGCGGCCGCTTCAACTCCCCGTCGCTGCCGCGCTCTTCGGTCAATTTCATTCCGACCAGCTTGCTCACGCCGCGCTCTTCCATGGTGACGCCGTATAAGATGTCGGCCTTCGCGATCGTGCGCTTGTTGTGTGTGATAATGATGAACTGGCTCTGGGTCACGAACCGGTCGAGCACGCGGATGAACCGGTTGATGTTGCTCTCGTCCAGCGGCGCGTCCATCTCGTCCAGGATGCAGAATGGGCTCGGCCGCACCATGTAGATCGCGAAGAGCAGCGCGACCGCCGTCATCGTGCGCTCGCCGCCGGAAAGGAGGGATATGCTTTGCAACTGTTTCCCCGGCGGTCTGGCGCTGATTTCAATGCCGCAGTTGAGCGGATCATTCTCATCTACCAGCGAAAGATCGGCGCGTCCGCCGTCGAAGAGCTCTCCGAACATCTCGCGAAAGTTGATCCGGACCTGCGCGAAAGTTTCGGCGAAAAGTTTTTGCGTCGTGCTGTTGATCCGGGTGATGACGTCGAGGACCTCGCGCCGCGCCGCGATCAAATCGCCGTTTTGCGTTTCCAGAAAGCGGTAACGCTCTTCGAGCTCGTCGTACTCATGCACGGCATCAAGGTTAACCGGGCCCATGTTGTCGAGTTGCCGGGTGAGATCCGCGATGATTTGCTCGAGGTTGTCAGTGTCCGGGTGGATCGGCCGCTCCGCGGGCGATGCCGAAACAGTCGCGGCTTCGCCGCCATTTTTATCATCGACCCCGAAAGCATTCGGGGTCGATCCACCGGCGCGTCGCTTCGTCACCACGCTCAATGTTTTTTGGAAGGCGAAGGTATCGGTCGTGAAGACGCGCAGGTCGATTTGATACCGGCGCATGACATGCTCTGCCAGGTTTTCGATGCGCAGTTGCAACTGTGTTTGGCGGACCTCCTGTTTGCCACGCAGATCACGCAGATCGTTTAGCGAATCGCGCAACGCTCTCATCTGAGATTCCTGTTCGCTTACCGAACCCAGTCGCGTGCCTCGTTCTTCCGCGAGCGCGGCCACCGCCTCGCCCGCCGCTTCCAACTGCGCTGCCTGGCTCAGGATCTTCGTTTCCGCTTCCTCCGATTCCTTCGCCTGTAGAGCGAGCCGGTTCTGGTAGGTCGAGATATCGCCGCGGCGGGCAGCGACGAGATCGGCGAGCTCCGCTTCGCGCGCGGCCATCGGCTGACGATGATTGACCAGACTCTCGTGACGCTGCCGTTCCGTCGCCACCGCGAGGCGCAACTCATTCAATTTTTCAGCCCCGTCCTCTTCCTGGGACCGCGCATTTTCGCGTGCTTGCTCGGCGGCGCTCTTTCGTTCCAGCTCTTCCTCGAAGGTTTTCCGCTGCGATCCCAGTTCCGCGTCCAGTTGCGCGATTCTCTCGTCCGCGCTCTGGACTTGCTGTTCCAGGGTATTCTTTTCGTTCTGCAAATTCGTCAGCTTCTGCTCGGCCTCCTGGACCGCCCGCTCGGCGGAGAGAATCTGAACACTGGCCTGGGAATGATTTTTCTGCGCGGCCTCGTGACTTTTGCGAGCTTCCTCGACCGCGCCTACCGCGGCTTCGACCTGCTCTTGCGCCTGATCCCGCGCGTCAATCAGCGCTTTTCGTTCGGCCTCAAGCGAATCGCGCTCCTGCGCAAGGCTTGTCAAAACTGCTTTGCGCCCGAGAAGCGAATCATTCGCCGCCGTTGTGTTTCCGCCAAAGATGATTCCTTCCGCGGAAATAAACTCGCCGCCAAGCGTGGCATATTGAAGATGGCCGGCGCGCTTCTTGAGTTCGAGAGCAGTGGCGAGATCGGACACAATCACCACATCGCGCAGGAGACGCCGAACGATTGGCGCCAAAGCATCCGGGGCGTCGACCTTGTCGATCGCCCACGCTACTGCGCCCATGGGCAAATTTGGCGCTGGAGTATCTGGAAGATCTTTTGACCACTCAGGAATCGCCAGGGCCGCCTGGCCCGACTTGTTTTCCGTCAGCGTCTGGAAAATTTCCGCCGCCAGCGCTGTCTTGTGCAAGACGACAGCGTGCATGGCCCGGCCGAAAGCGGCTTCGAGTGCGGGAATGAATTCACGATCGACATTTAGGTTCGCCACGAGCGCGCCTGCGATCGCCGGTCTGATCCGGTCAGGATCGTTGAGCCCCTTCAAGACCGCTTGCGAGCCTTTCTCCAACCCTTCGCCCTCTTCCGTCATTTGGCGCAAGACCTCCAGGCGCGCCTGCTTTTCGGCGATCACCCGATCGACTCGCGCAATCTCTTTCTCAGCGTGGGCCAGGCTCGACTGGTGCCGCTGTTGCTGCTCTTCCGAATCGCGCAAAGTCTGGCGCAGCTTGTCCGCCGCCTGCTGTTCTGTTGCCATCGCCGTCTGCGCGCGGCCCAGATTGGCTCGGGCTTCTTCCACGTGATGGGTCTGTTCGCCGGTCACGCGGTTCAGCTCGGAGATTCGCGCGGCGGTCGCATCGCGTCTCGCCGTAATACCGGTCAAATCATTCTGAAACGTGGTGATTCTGCCTTCGAATTTTGAAAGGGAGAGATGGAGGAACTGCAGTTCTTCCTCCCGTTGCCCGCGCTCGGTCCGCGCGGCGCGCAAGGTCTCCGTGAGCTGCTCGACTTCGTTTTCTTTCGTTTCCAGGAGCTGATTGGTTTTGGCGATGAGCGCGTCGGCCTCCTGAAGCTGCGTCTCCTGTTCACTTCGTTTTGTTTCGGCGGCGGCGATGTCGCTTTCGTAGCGTTCGATTAGTTCGCCCAGTTCCTGCGCCCGCTGCCGGTTGAAATCGATTCGGTTGCGCAGCGCCGCCATTTCGCTTTGCAACCGTTGCACCTCCGCGCGTGCGTCGCCGATTTGGCCGTCGATTTCATCCAGGCTGCGGCGCTTGCCCGCAAGCTCGTTTTCGCGCGCCTCGATTTTTGCGTGAGCGCTTTTTTCCGCACCCTCCAGCCGCGCCACCTCCGCGCGGCCCTGTTCCGCCTCGGACTGAAGTTCGTTGAGCTGGCGGTGCGAATAATGGGTATCGAGCACCTGAAGATCGGCCAGCAACGTCTGATAGCGCCGCGCTTTCCCCGCCTGCCGCTGGAGCGAGCCGATCTGGCGTTTCACTTCCTTAATGATGTCGCCGATTCGAAGGAGATTCGCTTCGGTCGCTTCCAGCTTGCGGAGCGCTTCGCGTTTTTGCGTTTTGTACTTGGTGATGCCGGCGGCCTCTTCGAAAACGGCGCGCCGATCTTCGGGACGCGAGCTGAGAATCAAATCGATCTTGCCCTGCTCCATGATGGAGTAAGCGCTGCGTCCCACACCGGTGTCGGCGAAGAGGCTTTGGATGTCGCGTAAACGGCAGGGCGTTTTGTTCAGCAGGTATTCGGAGTTTCCATCGCGATAAACGCGCCGGGTCACGCGCACATCGTGCCAGTCCACGCCGAGCTCGC
Source organism: Verrucomicrobiota bacterium (assembly GCA_041167205.1). Classification (GTDB taxonomy): domain Bacteria; phylum Verrucomicrobiota; class Verrucomicrobiia; order Chthoniobacterales; family UBA10450; genus AV80. The sequence continues at coordinate 3,279 of JBEEHC010000193.1, read as the reverse complement.
TCGCGCAATTTGTGAACGTCAGCGAGACTTCGCCGAAGCCGACCGGCTTGCGCGTTTCGGTTCCGTTGAAAATGACGTCCGCCATTTCGGCGCCGCGCAATGCTTTCGCGGATTGTTCGCCGAGGACCCAGCGAACCGCATCGAGAACGTTGGATTTTCCGCAACCGTTCGGCCCGACGATGGCGGTAACGCCTTCGTGAAATTCGAAGACCGTTTTATCCGCGAACGATTTGAAGCCGATGAGTTCGAGCGATTGAAGATGCATGAAAGGAAGATGACCGCGGCGGAAGCAATCTAACCTCTAAAGCGGCGGTCTTGGCAAGTGAATTCCCACTAAATGTCGGGGCATGTTGCCGCGGCCTCCACCATATGTGGTGCAAGGCTTCGCCGGCTACTTCTTCGAGGTTAACACAATTCGCGCTAAATACACGACCGAAGCCGCCGCCAGCACGACTCCCGTGACGACGAATTCGCGCAAAGTTGCGTGCACCAGAATCCAGATGATCGCGGCGACAGAAATCGCCGGGATTAGTTTGGCGCCAGGAAAATCGAACGGCGGTCCGTCTGATCGCACGTTCCGCCGGATTAGTTCCCACGCGGCGACACAGCAAAGCAGATAGGCGAACAGGACCGCGACGTTGGCCATGACCGCGAGCGCCTCGAAAGTGGAAGTGAGCGAAAATCCGAATGCGATAAGCGCATAGGCGATGATCGCTACATCAGGCGAGCGGTAACGCGGGTGAAGATGAGCGAATATCTTCGGGAGGATGCCATCTCGCGCCAGGGCAAAGAAATATCGGGGCGATCCGAGAATGTCGCTCGCGACGAAGCCGAAGGCCGAAATGGTCGCGCCCGCGAGCAGCACGGTCCGACCCAAACTTCCGAATGTGCGACCGGCCGCTTCCGCGAGTGGTGCGGTGGGATAGTTGCCCAGCTGCGGGCCCAGAATGCCTTGCGCGACCAATTGAATCGCGATGTAGAGGAGCGTGGTTATGACGAGTGCTATATAGATTGCTCGCGGCACCGTCCGGCTGGGATTTTTGATTTCTCCGCTCGGGACCAGCGCGACCTCGATTCCGACAAACGCAAACATTAGAAGTAGAACCGTCCCGCCGATCGCGTCGCTCGTCGGCCATCCCGGCCAGGCAATGGCCGAAGGTTGAATAAAAAAGATGCCGATGGCGACGAAGGCGACGAGCGGAATGAGCTTGGCGACGGTGACGACCGCCACCGCACGACCGCCGGCTCGAACGCCGCGAACGTTGATCCACGCGAGCAGCGCGTAAATGACGAACATCAAAACGCCTCGACCCAGTGGTGCATTCAATGCCGGAACCAACTCGGCCACACTGCCGGCGAAAAGGGTCACTACTCCCGCTACGCTTAAGACCGCGCTCAGGTAGAGAAGCACCGCGGTCAGGAATCCGATGTAGCGGCCGAATGCCACCTCGACGTAGGCGTAGAGCCCGCCCGTGAGCGAGACGCGGCTCCCCGCGAGCGCGAAACAGGTGACGAACAGCGCCATGGCCACCGCGCAAATAGCGAACGCAATCGGCGCCGCCGCTCCAAGCTTCAGGGCGACCGCCGCCGGCAGCGCGAAGATTCCCGCGCCGATCGTGGTGTTCACGATGTTGGCGGTGAGTCCGGGAACGCCGAGCGCGCGAATCAGTTTTTCTTCCTGGGCTTTCGCGGGTGCGCCGGCCATGCGGGAGGCTCAGTCAGTGCGTCCCGCGGCGCAACGCGCAAATCGCGAGCAAAACCAGAAAAGTTGGTTTAACATCTTCGACCATGCGCGCCAGTCATCTTGAAGATTATTATACGTTCCTGCGGTTCCCCAGTGTTTCCACCGACGACCAATTTGCCGAGAAGGTCACAGAGTGCGCGCACTGGCTCGTGGAAAAATTAAACGGCATCGGACTCGAGACAAAACTCGTTCCAACCCCGGGCCATCCGGTTGTCTGGGCGAAAAATAAACATCAACCCGGGCGCCGCACCGTCATGATTTACGGGCATTACGACGTGCAGCCGCCCGATCCGCTCGACCTGTGGGATTCGCCGCCCTTCGATCCGGTCCTGAAAGACGGCTACGTTTTTGCGCGCGGCGCGACCGACAATAAGGGGCAGATTCTCTCACACATTCTCGGGGTCCAGGAGGCGCTCGAGAAAGACGGCGATCTCCCGGTTAACCTGCATTTCGTGATCGAGGGCGAGGAAGAAATCGGCAGCGGCAACCTGGGAAATTTTCTCTCGGAAAATAAGGAGGCATTGCGGTGCGATGTCGCGGTCGTTTCCGATACCGGAATGGTGAAGCGGGGCACGCCTACTTTAAGTTACGGCTTGCGCGGCGTCACCGCGCTCGAGGTCAAGGTGACCGGCGCGAAGATGGATTTGCACTCCGGTGTCTTCGGCGGCTCAGTGGCCAACCCCATCACCGCGCTCGTGCGGTTGCTCGCGACGTTGCATGACGACAAAGGGCGTGTCGCGATCGAGGGATTCTACGGCAAGGTGAAGCCGCTGGAAGATTGGGAGCGGAAAGCCTGGCGCGAATTGCCCATCGATGGAGACGAGGAGATTCTGAAGGAGACCGGCGCGCCCGCGCTTTATGGCGAAGAGGGGTATACCACGCTCGAACGAATCTGGGGACGGCCGACGGCGGAAATCAATGGCATCGGTGGCGGTTATCAGGGCGTGGGAACCAAGACCGTGATCGCGAGTCATGCGATGGCCAAGCTCACCTTCCGGCTCGTGCCGGACCAACAAGGCGACGAAATTCTGGACCTGGCGACGCGACATTTGGAAAAGCATTTGCCCCCGGGAGTGACGATGGAAATCACGCGTGGCCATAGCGGTCCGTGGTATTTGACCGACCCTCATTCTCCCGTCGGGCAAGCAGCGCAACGCGCGTTGCGCGAGGCGTTCGGCAAAGATCCGGCGCTTATCCGCGAGGGCGGCAGCATCCCGATCGTTTCACAATTCCGCACGATTCTTGGGGTCGAGACGCTTCTGCTCGGTCTCGCGCTGCCCGATTGTCGCGCGCATTCGCCGAACGAAAATTTCCCGCTCGAGAACATGGATGCCGGCATTCGCTTGAACAAAGCTGTCCTGGCCGAGTTGGCTAAGGGGTAGATGGTCGAACGGCGCCGCGCCAACTTGCCTGTCATCCCGAGCCGCGCAGACGGCAAGGGACCTCACACCAAAGTTTGAGACTGGCGCATAGAGGAAACGTTCCACCACTGAACCGCGTGGCACTGTCGCCGGCTGCTCGAAAATCGATCGGCG
>JBEEHC010000192.1:0-42720 GCA_041167205.1 Verrucomicrobiota bacterium | reverse complement strand
TCGTTAAAATCCGGACCAAAAAAAATAAACGCAGATCACCAAGATCTCGCTCTCGCGGCTTAATTGACCGCGATGTTTCCGGTTGGACGCCTGCTACGGCCGGAAACATGGACAGCAGGCTAATCGTTCGGCGGAGTGACCGCGCCGAGCGGTGAAGGAATTTCGTGGACGCTCGGGGGCCGGCAGTGTGCCGGTGCAACGTTCGGCCCCTTAAACTTACCATCGGATAAACATGTAGAAGCTTGCGTAGACAGCTTCGAGGACAGGGGTTCAACTCCCCTCGCCTCCACCAAAACGAAGTTTGGCCCGAAAACGAATCCGCGCGGCCAAGACTGATCGCACTTCAAGTAGGCGTCGACCTTCGTCAACCCTCTTTCCGCCCCCGGAAAAAGCCTCGAGAGGCGATCCTGTTCTGACCCAGACCATGGGAATCACATCTGGCCGGCGAATTCTCGACCGGAAAGGCTGAGGCCTTGAAATCGATCGCCTTTTGGAAGTCGAGCCGCTCGATACTCGGGCGAATGGGGCATTAGGACTAGCGACCTACGCAAGTGTTCCTCCCATGTCTCTCTGGCGCATTCGACGCCGCGGGGCCGGGCTCTGGCCGACAGCCACAGATCTTCGCCCCCGCGGGAACATGGCACGGGTGCTGCTATGGTAATTATGGTTACTATAGTCAATATATCTCGCCGCCATGAAAAAGACACTTCTCCTCACCGCCGCTCTTCTCTCCGTCGCTGCCTCATCCTCCTTCGCCGATGCCCTTCTGTTCACCGTCACGGCCACCCCTTACGACAATCAAATGGCTCGTATTCGACCGGTCTTGACGGCACCCAGTCGCGCCCCTTCGAACCGCGTCTCGCTGAATATCGTTAATCAGTGGATGGGAGACCTTCGCTCAATCCCCTACGGTTTTACCGCCGTGTGGAAAACGCCTGCTGAAGCACAGTCGGGCGCACCGGCGGATTGCAAAGCAAAAGCGGTCGCTCTCTACGAAAAAATGCAGGCGAACGGTGCGACAAGCGTGCGGCTCGTCATCGGCAAACGCACCTCGAGCAGCCGTCAGACGCATGCCTGGCTGGCGTGGGAGACGCAGAACGTGAGTTACGTTCTCGATCCGACATTCAACTGGACGGCCTGCGCAGCGGACCGGGTGGGAAAGAGAAACTATCAACCCCTCTACGCCTACGCGGGGAAGAAGAAATTCCGCGCCGCTACCACGCTCGTCGCTCAAAATTAGCTGATTAAACAGCTAGTTTTCTAATTCGAGAGCGTTCCCTCCCATAGAAACGCTCTCGTGCCTCGTGTAAGTCCGGGCCTTGCCTCGAGACCGGACGAATGTTGATAGCGCGGCGGTCTCCCAATTGCGCTTGCCCAGTCGGCAGTGGATCATGTTGACCTTCGCCAATGAAAGCCCTCCTTGCGCTCACTTTGTTTCTGCTCGCGTCTTGTGCCGGTTTGCAGTCGCGCTCTCCGAGCAGCTTGGTCGGAGAGTGGCGTTACGCCGACAGAACCCAGGGCTGTCATTACGTTTTCAACCGGCATGGCGGATTCAGCGGCGATGTGGTCTACCACGGCAAACTGATATCGAAATTTGCCGGCCGTTGGTCGGTTGACGGTGACATCCTGCTTTACACCTACATCAGCGATGCCCTCGACCGAATACCCGCCGGCGCGACTGACAGGGACAAACTTCTAGCCGTGGATAAAGACTTTTTTGTCATCGAAGCGGCCGATGGCAGCAAGCGCAAATACCTTCGGATTCGGTAGGGAGATCCACGAAATCAGAACGGCGGCCTACTCCCCAAGGCTGTTCGACACCCCGCGATATTTCGTCGGATTCTGCTCGCGCGAGTTGCGAAATCTGGGGATTCTCAAGATAAAGCTTCCCTAGAAAGCAAGATTGATGCTATAAAAACACCAATAGCCATATTCCTCACACTTTCTTGACCTTTTGCGCCGACCTAGCTACCCATGAAAAATCATTTGTTTCGTAAGATCAGCTCTATTTCCTGTGCGGCCTTATTGCTGTGCGCTTTGACTGGCTGTCAGCAACGAGTTGTCCTTACGCCTGCAGAAGATGACCTCGTCGTCCTCAACGGGTGCGTCGTTTCTGCGTGCAACTATCTCGCGGTCGTTAAGGCGCAGCATACGCTTGATCGGAATTTTTGGGCCAAGATCTTACTCGTTCGGTTTGACAATCATCCAGCCGGGCACGCCTACTGCGTTTGGGAGACGGAAGGCAATATCTATGGGTACGATCGCAACTCGGGTGGATTCCCGATTCCCGTATACACACGCGATCCGCGCTCGATCGCCATCGTCCTTGCACAGGAACTTTCGAAATTCGTCAACGAACCGCTGGCCGTGAGTCAGGCGGAGTTCATCAATTCAAATGAAGCGGAGTTGTATTCTTTTGGTTCCCTCGAGCAGAACGCGCACTCGGCGCCGACGGCGCTCTTTGCCCAGGTCGCGCCTCGCGTAAAGCCCCCAGGACGGAACTAACGCGCCCGCCTAGAACCGGTGCGAGTGGGGTCGGGCCTAAGCTCTCTATTTCTTGGACGTGTCGCCCCAGATGCTCTCGAGAAAACTGACTCGTCCCGAACCGACGTGGTAGGCTTCAAAGTCCGCCGGTTTCTTGAGGTAGTACTTTTGATGATAATCCTCTGCCAGATAGAATTTCATTACGGGCAGGATTTCGGTGACGATCGGTTTCTGAAACTTCCCTGACTTGCCCAGCTTCTCCCTGGACGTTTCCGCGATTTTCTTTTCCTCTTCGCTGCCGTAGAAAATCGCCGCCCGATAGCTCAAACCAATGTCGTGAAATTGCCCATCCGCCTGGGTGGGATTGATTTGCCGCCAGAAGAGGTCGAGCAACTGGTCGTAGGAGATTTGCGTCGGATCGTAAGTCACTTCGATCGCTTCGCGGTGCTTTGTCTGATGCGCTGAGACCTTTTGGTAATTTGCGTCCGCCTCGCTGCCGCCGGTGTATCCGACGACTGTTTTGACAACGCCTTTTGCTTGATCGTAAGGCGGCTGCATACACCAGAAACATCCGCCGGCAAAAAGCGCGGTCTTGGTGGTCGCCGGCGGAGTCGGATCAGCGGCTTGGCAGACATTTACACCCGCCAGCGTTGCGACAGCGGCAAGTAGAATGGCGATTTGTTTCATTATTTGAATTGTGATTCGTGCTGGTTCATTTAATTCGGCATCGCGCCAGGGTCGGCTTCGCTAAATACTAAGGGCGATCCGCTTCACCGCTAATTCCCGTGCTTCAATCCCAAGAAATTCCCGCTTCAGTCTCAGATGGCGAAATCGTTCCGGCGAATTATTTTGCGCCGCTGAATTTGGAAGCCATCTATGGTCGAAGCGCTCCAATCGAGATCGATCTGGGGTGCGGAGATGGGTCCTTCCTGGTGGAAATCGCCGCCGCCGATCCGGCACGGAATTTTCTTGGAATCGAACGTCTCGTTGGAAGAGTGCGGAGCGCGCGCCGGAAGATTACGCAACGCGAGCTCGCGAACGCGCGCGTTTTGCGGGTGGAGACTTCCTATGCAGTCCGGCAAATGCTGCTACCGAATTCTGTCGCGCTGTTTCATTTGATGTTTCCCGATCCCTGGCCAAAACGGCGGCATTGGCGCCGTCGGGTCGTAACGGAAGACTTTTTCAACTCGATTTACCGCGCCCTCGCTCCCCACGGCTTGCTGCGCGTCGCGACGGATCAAGCCGATTACTTTCAGGAAATCGAACGTCTTGCCCGTCAATCGGCCCAATTTATCACCAGCCTCGATCCGGAACCGCATCGCGGGCGGAGCACGTTCGAAAAGCGATTCAAGCAATCCGAGATCTATCGGCTCGTCCTTCGAAAAGTTTCGGACGTGACATAGGTTTTCGCTTCCCATCGATCGCGAAAGACCGTGATTCGAACCGCGCCGGTCTCGTCTTGGCGCAAGAGCTTGATGCCGCGCTTGCCAACGCCGTCCGCCCACTCGTTCTTGATTCGTTCGTTTTCCGGGAAGTCGCGTGAGGTTGCGACGATCGCCTGTGGCTGTACAGCGTCGAGAAAGGCATCCGAGCCGGAGAGACCCGAATGATGCTGGCCCTTCACGACAATATCGCTGCGCAGGTCGGGATAGTTTTTTACCAGAAATTCTTCGGTCGCAATGCCGCCATCGGACATCATCAGAACGAGCGACTGGCCGGAAGGGGCGAGTTGAATGACGAGCGCCTGGTCGTCAGCTTTGCCACCCTCGAGCCGGCGTGGTGGGAAAAGGATCCTGGCCCTGACGTCTCGCGAAAGATCAAATTCGTCTCCCGCAACGCAAAGCCTCCGCGGGTCTCGATTTTTTGCGAGCTGGGCGATCAACCTCCGGTGAATCGGCGACCGGTCTGGCAGGGCCGTATCGATTAATTGACGCGGATGAAAATCAAAGAGCGCGCCGCTTGCTCCTCCAATGTGAGCGCCATCTCCGTGAGTCAGGACGAGGCCATCGAGCCGATTCACGCCTCTGGAACGAAGATATTGCCGGACAACCCGGTCATAATCACGGAGCGATCCAGTGTCGAACAGCCAATCGCTGTTCGAAGTGCGGACGTGCACTGCGCCTCCCGATTTCAGATCGAGTGCAGTGATTTCCATCATCGCTCCGCCTGGCCAGTGCGGGTGTTCGACGTAGGAATGTCCTCCCGGGATCTGCGCGAAAAGGTGGACAGCGCCGAGAATAATTTTCGTCAAGAACCAGTTCGCGTTGTTGAAAACAACCGACAGCCAATTCGAAAGCGGGGCTGCGACCATCGACATCAGACCGCTCGCCAGGACAAGAAAAGCAATCGGAACCACGACGAGATTCGCGAGCAAAGATATCGGGGTAACCAAATGATAGTACCAGATCATCAACGGCAACGAACCGATCCAGGCCGCGAACGAAACAGAGCTGGCGCGCGCGAGCCACGAACCGAAGTGTCCTGCGATGCGGCGGCGCGCGCCAAATAAACTTCGCGGAAGGAAAGGATCCGCCTGGAATCGACGACGAAGGAATCGGTAGGTCGGTCCCGCGAGAAGTACGATTGCCGCCACGACCGAGAATGAGAGCTGGAAGCCGACGGAGAAGAGTTCGTTCGTGTTCCAGCAAAGGATCAGCGTGGCTGCGGCCGCGAGGCTGTTGAGCGCGAACACTTTTCGCTCCACGAAAAAACCCGCCAGCAACACCGCGCTCATCACGGCGGCCCGCACGCTCGAGGTATGTAAACCTGTGACGGCCGCATAAAACAACAGCGTGGGAATGATGAGCGCTGTGGTCCATTTTCGCGGCAGGCGGGCGACGGTCGCCACGATCCAGAGCAAACGCGCCATGATCCCGACATGTAACCCCGCTACCGCAAAGAGATGCAGCGTGCCGGTTTGCTGAAACGGTTCCTCGATGTCTTCCGGCGTCTGATGCCGCAATCCGAGAACCATTCCGTTGATCGACCCCATCACGTCGGGCGAGTTCGCGAGGTCGCGCGAGAGAACGGCCTGCATCCACCCGCGTGAATTCTGCGCTGCCCGAAGAATCAGATTGCCGCCCGTTTGACTGAGAACTACCCCATTCTCGGGATAGCGCACGATCAGCTCGCGCTGGACATCCTGCCGCGCGAGATACGATCGCATATCAAATTCGCCGGGATTGCGCGGCTCTCCGATTCGCTCAGCCGTGCCGAAGAGTTTGACCTCGTCGCCGAACTCGACTGCGTGGCGCCAGCGCGCGAAAAGCTTCGCGCGGCACGGGCGCGTCTCGCCGTCGATCTCAATGGATTCCGCCTGCAAGAGGAAGGAAGCGGAACCATTTGGTGAAATCTTTGGTTCGCTCAAGACGGATCCGAGAACGCTGACAGGGCGCGGCTTCTTGCCGAGGTCGCGGGCCAGGCGCCGCGCCGGCGAATCGCTCGTGTTCAGGCTGTGCAGGATGAAGAAGCCAGTTGCCACGAGCGCGTAGACCGCAAGTGAATTGCGCGAAAGCAGCGCTGTCAGCGCCAGGATCGCCAGCGCGACGGCCAGGGCGAGCGAATGATTGGGTGCGAAATCGGCCACAAGAATGCCGGCGCTCGCAGCCATGGTGAGTCCAATAAAAGGCTGGCGCGGTAGCGTCTTCAGCAGCTGCATTGTTCTGGGGTAACTGACGCCTAATTGCTAATGACTACGTTCATGATTTTGCGTCGTCTGGCTGGCTCTGCTTCGGCCTTCATTGCCCTGAAAGGTTTTGATTCACCGACCTAAGCTTATATGCTTGCACAACAGTGCCGATCCCTTTTTCGAAAAAAAGCCGGAGGAACGTCGTTCGCCAGTCCTCGGAGAACGGCGCTGAAAATAAGCGCTCGACCCGCATCAAACTGCGTCCGCGCTCCGACTGGCACAAACGCAACTTCCTCACCACAGTTCTGATTCCCTCGCTTTTTACCAAGCGTGCCGGCGATCACGTGCGACCGCATTTCCCGAAGATCCGCAAAGGCGAAATCTGCATCACCTGGATCGGCCACGCTTCCTTCTTGATTCAAACGCACGAGGTCAACGTCTTGATCGATCCGATCTGGTCGAAGTGGCTCAAGGTAATAAAGCGCCTCAAACAGCCGGGTTTCGAAATTCATCATTTGCCGTCGATCGATTTCGTCCTGGTGACCCATGCGCATTTCGATCACCTCGATCGGCGAACATTGGCCCGGGTGGCGGCCGATCAGCCGATTGTGGTGCCGATCGGCGTGGGCAATCTGGTGCACGATCTCGGCTTCAACATCGTGCATGAGCTGGATTACTGGCAGACCGTGAAGCTCGGTCCGATCGAGGTTTCTTTGACGCCCTGTGCGCATTGGGGCGCTCGATTTCTCGCCGATCTGCATCGTGCCTTTGGTGGTTTTGTCATCAAGATGGATGGGCGCACGATTTTTCATTGCGGCGACAGCGCTTATTTCGATGGGTTCAAGGAAATCGGCGATCGTTACGCTATCGATATTGCCCTGCTGCCGATCGGCGGATACGACGCGCCCACGGGCCGCGAGGTTCACATGAACCCTGAACAAGCGGTGCAGGCCTTCCTCGAGCTGAAGGCGAAAGTCTTTGTGCCGATGCATTACGGCAGTTTCCGATTGGGATACGAACCTCTCGACGAGCCGCCCGCGCGCTTGCTGGCCTCGGCGCGCGGCCAGGGCATCGAAGATAAAGTTGTCGTGATGACGGAGGGAGCGCCGATTGTCTTGTAGGGCGTTTGAAAGCCCGGCCTCGCGCTATTACGCTGCGTTACGGCCGTGAGACGCCGACTGCCCGGCGACGATTTCCTCGGCGCGCTCGGAGCGGGAGCAATTGTTGTCGCGTTTTGTTTTGTGCTCCTCTGGCACGATCCACTTCTCTTTTGGAATGACGATTACGAGCTTTCGATTCTGCCGGTGTTTGCCGACGTGGCACGAAGCTGGTCGGAAGGGCACCTGCCACTGCTGAGTCCGTACTCGTGGGTCTGCGGCAATCTCGCCGGCGAGTTTCAGTACGGAACGTTCTCAATCTTCGTGAACACCGCCGTTGTTTCGATCTGGAAATTCCCGCTCACCTTTCCGCAACAGGCCGCCGCACTTTCCATGACGCATCTTTTCGTTCTCGGCATGGGCGGGTATCTCCTCGCACGCGGGCGAAGTCTATCCCCTCCGCTTTCGACGATGGTCGCGCTCGTGACCGCTCTCAACGGCTGGATCATCTGTTGGGGCGCGACTGACTGGTTCGGCGCGCTCGGAGCTTTTGCCTGGTTCCCGTGGGCGTGGTGGAGCCTGGAACGAGCCCTGGATTCGCGCCGCAGCCGGTGGCGTTTTCTCTGGCCGGCGCCTTTCGTTTACCTGCTGGTGTCCGGCGGTTTCCCCTACACCGTCTTGATGCTGGCGGTGCTGGCGGTCTGGCTTTCGTTGAAGTCGTTAGGCCAAACCAAAAGCCTGTCCTCAATCTGGCCGCTGGTTATCGGTTTGTTCCTTGGTTTCGGCCTCTCCGCGCCGGCCTGGCTGGCTCTGCTCGACTATGCGCACGGTTCAGTGCGCGAGGCGCAGGATAATTCAGTGCATTTTCAATGGCTTGTTCCGCTCGGCGCATTGCCGGGTCTCATCCTACCGAACTGGTCGGTGAATTGGGCGGACTTTTCCACGCGATTATTGCCGCACACCGCGACCGAGATGGCCTGCGGATTGGTTCCGCCGATCGCTCTGCTGGCCGGACTCACCACGAGCGCGCGAGCTCTGGTCAGGCAAATCAAATGGGAACTTGGGTTGCTCGTTCTCGTCCTGATCATTTCGATGTTGCCGAGCGCCAACGTGTTTCGTTGGAGCTTCCGTTGGCTGCCCTTTCTGCATGTGATTCTGGCGCTCTGTGCTGCCGAGGCCTTGCGCTTGCTTAAATCTCGGGCCGATGCAGCGGTCATGACTCCCGGCTTCTTTGCAATTGCGGTGGTCAGCTTAGCCATTCTTGCGTCCCTGTTTTTTCACACATCGGGAGAGCATGCCTTGCCATTTGTGTGGATCACCCTCGGGATTGCCGCGGCTTGGGCAGCTCTGGAAAGGACGGGATTGCGGACGTGGACGGCGGCCATCATTACGTTCGCGTCTCTCCTCGCCACGTACCTTTGCCTTTCGCCAAATTGCGGCGTTCCGAAATATAACCTGACGCAAGATCTGACAGCGCCGGCCCCGCTCGATCCGCAGCGTTTATATCTGAGTGTTTATCCCGCGCCCGAGCTGGCCTACCGCCTGGAAAAAAAGCCGAAGCCATTCGGCACGACCTTGCGCATCGGCAGCACTTCGATGTGGGGCGGCGTTCATCTGCTCAACGGCTATAGCCCTATCAGGCCTTCCGGCGTGGCGCGGGAGTTTGATTTCGCGATCCACGGCGAGATCCGTCCGGAGTTGGGCCGCTCCCTCTTGGAAACCGAAAGCGGAGCTGGCGGCAAACTGGCGCGGCTCGGCGTGGACGGAATCATCGTGGCCACCGAGTTCGGTTGGGAACCCCAACCGAACAGCGAATGGGAGCTGGCCATCGCGACCGACGAAGGTCGCGTCTACCACCGACGTCGCGGAACGCTGTCTTGCGTCCGTTCCGTAGCATCAATGGATTCCCGGCCTAACGAGCAATTTGCCAGCGTCGATGTTTCGCGAATCGTCAATGGACGCAACCGGCTTGTGGCCGATGTGATTGTGCCACCGAATGGTGCACCCGGCCTAGTGACGATTTCGCGGCCGTTCTTCAACGGCTATCGTGCGAAGATTGGCGCCATCGCATTGAAAGTGACGTCCTACCGCGGCTTGATGCCGCTAATCGAAATACCGGCCGGAGCAAGCGGCCGGCTGACGTTGGTCTACCGGCCATGGTGGTTGATCTATGGCGGAGCGATTGCCGCGCTGAGCCTGCTCGTGATGACGATTGCAGCTGCCTGCGCTGCAGCCGCCCCCGTGCGGGCCGCGTCAGGCCGCGGCTACAATCCCACTCAGTAAACGTCGCGCTTGTAGCGCTTGTCGCTCTTCAGCTTTTCGACGTACTCGTTCGCTTCTCCAACGGATTTGCCGCCGTGTTCCTGAACGATCCTGCGCAACGCCGCGTCCACGTCCTTGGCCATGCGCCGCGCATCACCGCAAACAAAAAACTGTGCGCCCTCTGCATCGAGCCAGCGCCAGATTTCCGCCGCATTCTCCAGCATGCGATGCTGGACATATACCTTGTGGGCCTGATCGCGCGACCAGGCGCAATCGAGCCGGCTCAGAATGCCATCGCGCTTGAATCGATCGAAGTCCTCTCTGTAGGAATAGTCGCACCCCTCTTTTTGTGCCCCGAAGAAGAGCCAGTTTTTTCCTTTCGCCCCGAGTGCTTGCCGCTCCTGGAGAAAGGCGCGAAATGGCGCGACGCCGGTACCGGGTCCGACCATGATGATTGCAGTGTCGGGATCTTCCGGGAGATGAAAATGTTTCGCCGAGCTGGGATAAACCGGTACGGCAACCTTGTCCGCGCGTTCCGCCAGAAAGGACGAACAAACGCCTTTGCGGGCGCGGCCGTGACTTTCATAGCGAACCACGTCGACGATGAAGTGCACTTGCTCGGGATAGGCGCGCAGACTCGACGCCACGGAATAGAGCCGGGGCTGCAATTTCGTGAGCAGCCCAACGAATTCCTCGGGGCGGAATTTTACGGACGGATGCTCACTCAAAAAGTCGATCACTTCCATGCCCCAAAGATAAGTGTCGAGATCTTGTTTGCGTTCCGGATCGAGCAGGTCCCCGAGCAGGGGGGCGGCGGAAGCGCGCTGCGCGATCGCTTTCAATAACTTTGGCGTCGGTTGGGTGATGGAATAATTTCGCAGAAGGGCTTCGCGCAAGCCTGTTTGAGTTTTTGCGACGGGCACCGGTTCGTCGCCCTTCGCACCCAGCAGGTGGATGATTGCATCAACCAGATCAGGATCGTTGGTCGGATAGACGGCCATCGAGTCACCCACTTCAAAGTTCAAGCCCCAGCCGGTCAGGTCCACTTCGAAATGGCGCGTATCCTTTTCGGATTCAGGCCCGCTCAAACGACGATTGACCACCAGCTTGCCTGGAAACGGATTGCTCCGCGTGTAACGCGCCGTGGTGGCGGGATTGGATGGAGTACTAGCGTCCGGCATGTCCGTTTGGTAGCGGCGATCTCGGCCCGGCGCAAATGTTCATCAGCGACCGGGTAGTTGAGTCAGATGGCCGCGATCAATACACGTCGCGTTTGTAGCGTTTATCGCTCTTCAGTTTCTCGACGTATTCGTTCGTTTGGCCTTCGCTCTTGCCGCCTTGCTCCTGGATGATCGTCCGCAGGGCAGCATCGACATCCTTGGCCATGCGCCGCGCGTCACCGCAAACGAAGAAATGCGCGCCTTCCGACTCCATCCATTTCCAAATCTCCGCGCCACTTTCCAGCATCTTGTGTTGCACGTACGATTTGCCTTCCTGATCGCGCGACCAGGCGCAATCGCAGCGGGTGAGAAACCCATCGCGCTGATATTGCTCCAGTTCTTCGCGGTAAAAATAATTGCAATGCTGATGCTGCGATCCGAAGAAGAGCCAGTTCTTTCCCTTGGCTCCGACTGCGTTGCGCTCCTGCAAGAAGGCGCGGAAAGGCGCGATCCCCGTTCCTGGTCCGACCATGATGATCGGCGCGTTGCCGTCCTCCGGCAGCCGGAACTTCGAAGTATTGGGGAACACCGGCACCGATACACTTCCCGCGCGCTCGGCTAGAAACGTCGAGCAAACCCCTTTGCGTTGCCGGCCACGACTTTCGTAATGGACCACATCAATAGTGAAGTGCACTTGGTTCGGCCGCGCCTTCAGGCTCGAGGAGATCGAATAAAGTCGCGGCTGCAATTTCGCCAATACGTCGATGAATTCCTGCGGCGCCCATTTTATCGACGGATGCTCGATCAGAAAATCGATCACTTCCATGCCCCAGAGGTAAGTGTCGAGGTCTTGTTTCCGCTCCGGTTTGAGCAGGTCGTTGAGTAAAGGCGCGGCACTGGCCCGTTCCGCCACGGCCTTCAAGAACTTCGGGGCCGTTTGGGTGATGCGGCAATCGCGCAGCAGCGCTTCGCGCAAAGTGGTTTCGCGGCTTGGACTCTTCACCGCCGCGTCGCCTTTCGCGCCAAGGATCTTAATGATTTCGTCGACCAGCGCCGGATCGTTTGTCGGCCAGACCGTCATCGAGTCGCCGACTTCGTAGTTCAAGCCCCAACCAGTCAGATCGATTTCAAAATGACGCGTGTCCTTCTCCGAGTCCTCGCCGCAAAGGCTGCGATTCACGACGAGTTTGCCCGGGAACGGATTGGCGCGCGTGTAAGGGGAAGCTGGCGCCGCGGTTGGTTCAGGTGGCATATTTTTCTTTGTAGCGGCGGTCTATGACGCCGAATGAGTGCTTGATAATTGAAACGATCGGCGGTCATAGACCGCCGCTACAGAAGCGCTATTCGCCGTCGTTGCCGATGGCGAGGGTAGGGCAAACGTCCAGGGCGCGTTGCGCGGCGGCCGTTTCTTCCTCATTCTCGGGTTGCTTGTAAAAATAGACGTAGGTTTCGTCGTCGTTGTATTTCAAAAGATTCGGAGCTTCGTCCAGGCACACTCGGCAGGGCGTGCAAGTCGTGTCCACGTACCAGGGACCGGGAACGTTTTCGGGTTGTTTGCTTGCTTTATCGGCCATGAAAAATTTCTACTGAAAAGCTGCGCAAACGGCAATGTCTTTCTCGGTTGGGATGTTGTTGGTGGATCGCGCGCTTCGTCGCGCGATGTTTATTTTCGCCCCGAAAGCTTTGGGGCCATTATTTGGGCATCGAGCGGCCGAGCGCTCGATCCACCTTATTGCGGCGATGCGTCTGGCAGCGGGGCCGGCTCAATGTCCGGCAGGAAATCAGGTGCTCCCGGAGTTGCGGTCGCGGCGGGTGTCGGGGTGACGAGCGGAGATAAAAAGGCGCCGCTCTTCGTCATGAGCTTTCCCTCGCGCGAAATCACATCTTCCACGCGATACAGACTTCCTCTGCGCGCCAGACCGTCCTTCGCATCGACAAATTCGGAACGGAGATAGAACCGTTCCATCTCGTTCAGGTGAAACGGACGCGATCCCCGGCGGCCAAAGACAACGGTCTGCCCCCCGGTTTCATCCACCACGCGGTCCCGCTCGAGTCCGCGTGAAACGGCGATCGCTTCCCCATGAGTCGGATAGCTCGCAATCAATCGCGGATTCGGCCGCGGACTGAATCCCTGGGCGCCGGCCACGGTGTCAGGTGAGATAAGCTGGATTACGCGCAAGCCATTCTTGCCGTCAGCGACGAGCGCGAATTGCGAGGCGCTCACGCTTCCGACCTGCACCGCGCGCGTGTCGTTGAGCGCGCCGCCGGCATTGAACATCTGATCGAGCCGCGGCCGTTCTGGATTTTCCACGTCGATAATCGCCAGTCCTTCAACGCCGTTCGCCACGTAGGCGTAGGTCCGCGCGACATAGAGCCGCCCGGGATTGTGCAACCGGACTACTCCGCCCGAAACCGGGACTGGCCGGTCCGGATCGGTGATGTTGAAAACTTTCAGGCCTTCATCGTCCGTGACGAAGGCATAACGAAATTGAATCGCGACGCAGTGTGGATTGCGCAGAAAATTTCCCGTGAACTGACCCGTGAGCCGCGGATTCATCGGATCGGTGCAATCGATCACGAACAAGCCGCGTGGCGTCGTCAGGTAAAGCCGATGGCCGGCGGCCGTGACGAAGCTTGCGCCTGTGAGAACGCCGTCGGGATTGAAGGTCACGTCGCGTTTCAGGAAATTATTATCCGGATTCCCGTCGACGAGTGTCGCGACGTTCGAGCCGACCAATCCCTCTTCGCGGTCGGAGACATAAACGAAGGCGTAAAACATATCGATCGGCTGCTCTTCGTTCTCCGGGAGACGCTCTCGTGCCGGATCGAGCGCCAGCGTGCTCGGCAGCGCGATTGACGTGGCGAACTTAGTATTCACGCGCGTGCGTTGCCCGAGCGGAGAAACCGGCGCGCTCACGATCCGTTCCGAAAAGCCTTTCTGGTCGATGTTAGCGACGTCGAAGACCTCGAACCCGCCGGGTCCATTCGCGGTGTAAAGGTATTCGCCGCGCAGCACCAGATCCTGAATGTCGTGCCCGCTGTGCTCGTGGCCCTCCTTCAGAATCGAGCCGGCATCGAGGTGTTTCCGGTAATTATCCGGGTAAGCGATTTTGTGCAGATGGCTGCCGATCACAGCCTGCGGCTCATCCGGTTCGGTCCAGATCACGGCGTGCAATCCTTCGCGGCCTTCGCCTACGTAGGCATATCGACCGAAGAAATTCACTGTGCCCGTGCCGAATCCGAGCAGCTGAGTCATCCAGGCATTGTTGTCGTTGTTCTTCGAGAGATGGCAGTCGGTGCAATTCTTTGTCGTGCCGACGCTGCTCGTGGTGTGCGGGAAATGCGGATTGAAGGCCTGGCCGCTGTAGCCTTCCGCGGAGAAAGTCTGCTGTTGCGAATAGACCCATTCGCGATTCGCGTTTTGCGAGCTGACCACAACCGCGCTCGAGGAACGCAGCACCGCCATCCGATGCTTCTTCACCGTTCCGTCGATCCCCAGCATGAACACGTCATCGCGCACCACTTGCGGGTTGTAGGTGGTGTAGTTCCGGTCTGTCACTCCCTCGAATTTATTTTGCGGGACGCGCTGGTTTGCCTTCATCGGCAGATGGCACCCAAAACAGCTGGTGGCCCACGAGGTGTGACAGATTTGGCAATCCATCGCGCTGTTGTCGTGCGCGAGTTTCATGCGCCGCTCGGTTGGTTCGGCCGGGACGCCGCCGCCCCAGCCTTTGCCGTCGCGCATCAGCGTCTTCGCGTAGGCCGACTTCGGGTTGTAATGCGAGGAGAGGGGGTCAATCGTGTCGATGGTTTGCGGCACCTCCCAACGCGTGTCCGGCGACATGACCGATTGCTGGTAAAGCTTCGTGCCTTCCCAGACGAAGCGTGGCCCCCACGGCGTGTTGCTGTTGTTCCCCAGGTCAACCTGGCCCGCATTCCCGGAAGTGATTAGCGTTGGCCGTTGATCGATCGTGCCGTGGCAATCGATGCAATTGATCGTGGTGGCGTTGCGCGGTTCGCCGTAAAGCTGGCCATTTCCGTGGACATCTTTTTCAAAATGGCAGTCCGCGCACTGCATTCCATGCGCGAGATGCACGTCCTTGAGATGGACGGCTTTCGCGAATTTGTCCGGGTCGTCGTGCGAGATCTTGTTGTCGCGCAGATCGAGCAAATTGCCTTTGCGGTCGTGCTTGAAGATCGCGCGGAAAACCCAGCCATGACCGTGGTAATCGGCAAACTGGGTATGTTTGAGTTTCGGATTTAGCTCCGAAACTTTATCGAGAAACTCCTTGTCACCCCAAAGACCTTTCGCCGCCGCCGCCTCCGGATTGCTTTGGGTTTCGATCACCAGCTCGTCGTCGGTGGGGTTGCGTTGCTCCTTCGGATACATGAATTCGCCATCCGTCTCCTGGTCCCACCAGATGTAACCGAGATACGGATTCACGAAGAGATTGCCCTGGTGCATGTGACAGTTCATGCACTGACTCGAGGGAATCGAGCGGGTGAATTGATGAGTGATCGGGTGGCCGCGCTCGTTTTTCGGAATGGTTTTGTCCGCGGTGAATGTGAGTCCCTGGTGTCCGTATTTGCTCCACCAGCCGGAGTTCGTGGGCGAGCGATCGTTCGCGTAGACAACGTGGCAGGCTGAGCAACCGCTGGAGCGATAGTCGCCGGCGTGATCGTTCGAGCCGAGGAACCCGAGAAGCGGATCGTGCAGACGCGTTTTTTGCAGGCCGAGGAAAACGGGGTCGGTCCGGTTAAGGGTGCCGAGGCCGCGCTCGGAGAGGCGGCGGAGCGGTTTGCCGGGCGGCTCTTCGGAAGTCGGCACGCCGAGCTGCAGTTGTTTTTCGCCGCCCTTTTCGAAGATGCGGAGAATGTTCCCGGGATTGCTCAAATTGAAACGCGGCAGCGGATCGAGGAACGGCAGAATGCCGTGCAACAACGTGTCGTTAGGCGTGACCGGCGTGTAATTGATCAGTCGGAGAGGCGCGCCGTCGGCGCCGTAGGCCTGGCCGAAGCGGTAATTCTTTAAATAAAAACCGCTATTGTTATAGAGCGCGGCACCCCAGAGCATCGCGCCGTGATTCATCATGCTGTGATCGACGTTGCGGATGATCTCGTCGTGGCAGAGGCCGCAAGCCTGTTTCGCGACACGCAGGTCGCCGGGATTCATGAAACGGATGAACTCGGGCGATTCGTGATTGAGCCAGACGTTTGAGTTCGGTGGATTGGCCGAGGTTTTCCAGAATTCCTTGTTTCGCGGCAGGATGTGCGCCTGCTCTTTGGTCAGCCCGCGCGTGGGGTTGCCGCCATGGCAATCGGTGCAACCGAGTACGACGTGGGAGGCCTGATGCATCGGCTCGATGCCGTTGTGGCACTGATTGCAGCCGGCGCTCTTGGCGTCAGCCTGTGCTTGCGACTGATCGATCCAATTTTGCTTCGGGCGAGCGGCAGGCTTCGTGATCGAAGCTCCAGGCGGGATGGCGGTGGGAGGGCCGTATCCGGAGGTGGTTTCTTCGTTTTCGGCGAGGAGCGGGTGCGTTGCGAGAAGGGAGAGAAGAAGAAAGAAACGTCCAACGTTCAACGTCCAACGTCCAACGTCCAACGGAAGAGGTCGTCGCGGTGCGTTCATCCTTTGTTTTTCTCGGCGGTGCGGATGCTGGCGGAGAAGATTTTGATCAATGCCTCCGTCTCACCAAGGAGCGGGTCAATCTTGGACGGAGCAAGCAGAGGAACCCGATGAATCAAACGGAGCCAACGTCGCGCTTCGCGGATTTCCTTCAGACAGATCCCGAGCTTGTGAATGAAATCTTTCCGGGACACCGCGCCTTGTAGTTCGCCATGGTTTGCGAGCGGCGATGTTCCGCACCGAAGCAGCTGATCTGCCACGTGTCGTCCCGCCCGGGTTCCCGGCAGCGCATCGACCAATCGAATAATCCTGACCGCGTACTCCAGCAGCCTCTCTTCAAGATCAAATCGTCGGCCACTCGATACCGTGGCGCTCTTGTCCCCAAGTTGGACGTTGGACGTTGAACGTTGGACGTTGGACGTTCTGCCTTTCGCCCCCTCGCCGAAGTCCGTGCTTGGCTCTTCCTTGACGCGCCCGTTTCGTTTCATCAGTACGTCAGCGTGATGGTAAAAATCCCACTATAAAGAAAACTATCCACCTTCGCGGCGGGCGGCCCCGGATAACCAAAAACCGGGTCTGTATTCGCGCGGTAAATGTCTTTGTACCCTTGACCCGGCACCAGAAACCCCGCGCCGGCGGTGACGATGATGTTATTCGTCAGGAGCGGTCGATATTGAAATCCGAGGCTGCAATCCAAACCGAATTCATTGCTTGTGTGGTTCGTGAAGAGCACTTGCCTGATGGGCTCGGTTTCCATCATCCAGATGTAATTCACGTTCATAAACGCCTTCAGCTTCGGCGTGATATCCGCGTCGTTCCCGTAACCAAGGATAAACGCGCCCGGATTCACAAAGTTCGATTGGCCTTCGCTCTTGCTCGTGCGCAGGTCGATCACGAGACTGTCGCGCCGCTTAAAATTCACCGAGGTGCCGGCAAGATTGAACCCCTGGTGTACGTAAAAGCTGAACGGCCCGCCGATGAAAAACGGCCGGTCGAAAATCGTGTCGAACCCAGTCGCGTGTGAGTTCCTCGGATTCGGGTCCCCGCTTGCGTAGAAACCGGAGAGCTTGAAACGGAGCCAATCCTTATCGATCGAGAGCTCGAGTGCGGCCATCTGCGCGTTTATGTCCACTCGCTGCTGAGCGATGCCATTGAAGCCGTCTTCGCCAAACGCCTGATAAAGCGCGTGCGTCAGATTCAGCTTGCCGATATGCCCATCGCCGGTCCAGCCGAGGTAGTAGGCCTGGACATAATGATCGCGCACGGCTCCGATCGGCGCGGGACGGGTGATGAAATCATTCTTGTCGAAGTGCCGCTCGCCGCCATCAAAGTTGGCGTGAAAGCTTAACTGCGCGGTATAGCCCTTCGCGAAAAAATCCTGGCGGA
The DNA here is from genome assembly GCA_041167205.1 of Verrucomicrobiota bacterium. Classification (GTDB taxonomy): domain Bacteria; phylum Verrucomicrobiota; class Verrucomicrobiia; order Chthoniobacterales; family UBA10450; genus AV80. The sequence goes on along the minus strand of JBEEHC010000192.1, from coordinate 25,074 downwards.
AAACGTTCGCGACAAAGATCTGCTGATCGCGCCGGTCGAACTTGTTCAGGTCGGAGTAGGTGTCCTTTTCCAGCATGTCGAAGGCGATCACGTTGTATTGCCAGAGGTTGTTGTCGTAGTTGCCGAAAACGCGGACCCCGAGGTTCGTATCGTTGAAGATGAAACCGCGAAAATCGCTCACGAACGGCTGAATGCCGAAACGGGAGGAGATGAAATCGTAATTGTTCGTCAGGTCCCGGATGTGAATTTCGCCAAACGCTTCCTGGAGCGCGTACCAATCTTTTCGCCGCGTGGTGTAGCGCGTATGCGCGAGGTCCTTCGGCAAGTGGGTCAACCCGGGACCGAGTCCCGAAAAAGGATCGCCCGGGGTCGGCGTGACGAGCGGAGTGGGAGGCGCCGTGAACCCCGGCCCGCGTGGATCCGGATCGAGGGCGTTATTTTCCTTTACTGTGATGTAGTTGTAATTGGCGACCGCGAGGAGTCGAAGTGCCCACACGACCGGCTTGAACGCGGTTTCGCCTTTGAAAAGATCGATCCCGATCGAAAAATCGTTCGAGAAAAAAATCTGTTCGCTCCGTCCGAAAAATTCCGAGCTATTCGGTCGCGCCGTGCTCACACCGCTGGGGGTCGGCAGCTTGCGCGTCTCGAATTGGAAGAAATCGTTGAGCGTGACGTTGAGGAAAATGTCCTGACCGATAATGGGCGCGTCGCCCTTGAGCTGGCTTTGCAGGTACGGATGCCAGAAGCGCAACGCTCCGGATTGATAGGGGGTTTCCGGCGACGGATCGGCATATCGTTTCCAGCGACCGAATCCGATGAACCATCGATTCGGGACTGGCTCGGAGCCGGGAAGAAGGCCGGTGCCGGCTTCCGAATCAGGGTAAGCTTCGTAATTGAGCTTTCGCCGTTCCGGCGCGGTTTCGCGCACGCCTCGACGCGGCAATCCGAGCGAACGGGGGACCGATTCTTCGCCGTACTCGGGCGGCTGCGGGAGAATGGGCGGGAACAAATCCGGGGGCGGCTCCGGTTCGAGAAGATTTCCGCCACCGGGATCGGGATTGAACTGCGAAGGCGGAAGGGGAGGATCCTCGAGCTGGGCCTGTTCCTGTCCGAAGAGATAACGGCCCCCGAACCGGAAATGAGAATGGGCACGGCGCCCGCCATTGATTTCAACTAGGGGGTCCTTGCTGTCGCTGATGGCGTCGAGCCGCGTCACTTTCCTGCGATCGTTGTGGATCTCAACGATGGCGTCCTTGCTGTCACGAGTGACGTCAACCCGGCTCAGTCTTCTGCGATCGTTGTTGATCTCAACCCGTGGATCCTTGCGGCGCCCGCCGTTGACCTCGACGCGTGCTCCCTCCTCCCGCATTGGATTATCACCCCCGGCCCTCTCCGCCGTGCCAGACGCGATGACCAATGCGGCCAACGCGAGAAGCACGCGTCGGATTCGGGCGCGGGCCGCTAGGCAAGACGAGGGCATAGGGGTGCAAAGGATGCGGAAACCGTTTCCCCTTGGCAAGCCTAAGGCCGCAGCGGGAAAAGTGGCGCTTTCGGGAGGGCGAGGTTGCCTGAACCCGCCGCCAACCTCTGCTGCTTGTGATCCTAATCCTGATCTTAATCCTTTCTTCCGGCCTGGAGCAAGAGCAGGATCATGATCAGGAGCAGGAAACGGAATCGCCTGAGGGCATCTCCGGCGTTTTTGATAGCCGGAGACACGCTTTTCTAGTATCAAAGCTCCCCGTGCAATTTCGCGCCCTATTGTCATCCATTACCGCCGGCTTGCTTCTCTGGCCTGCATTGGCCAAGGCGCAGCTTACGGCCACTGATGTGCAGACGGTCATAAACCAGGCGGTCACGCGTGCCCTTCAGATCTCGCCGAACAGCGTCATTGCGGTGACCGACCGCGAAGGCAATGTCCTCGGCGTCTGGAACGTGCGCGGCGGACAACCGACCGACGACGAAATCGCGAGCTGCGTTTCGAAAGCGGGGACGGCCTCCTATCTGAGCAGCAATCAAAATGCCTTCACCTCGCGCACCGCCGGATTCATCATCCAGCAACACTTCCCCGCCGGTGTGCGTAACACTCCGCCCGGACCTCTCGTGGGAGTGGGCCTCTCGAATCTGTTCTTTTCCGACATCAACAAATTCCGGAAACCGGGCAGCGTTATCAGCTTCAGCAGTACACCCGGTCTCACGATTGTGCCCGTGGTCGGCTCGTCGCTGGATGGCTCGCCGGGCGGTGTTCCGCTTTATAAAAATGGCGTGCTTGTCGGGGGCGTCGGTGTTACCGGCGATGGCGTGCCGGGTCCAATTCCGGGACTGCGCTCGCAGAATCCTTTTCAGTTCATTGCGGGCTACGACAAAGATGAGGACATCGCGCTCGCCGGACAAATCGGATTTCGTCCGGCCGATTCCATTCGGGCGAACAACGTTTATATCAATGGCATCGCGCTTGCCTATGTGGCGAACCCGGGACCTGGCGTGAGTCCGATCGTGGTGCAAGGCAACGCCGCAACCGGCTACGCGATTCAAGGGGCGCCTCCGCCGTTTGCCTATCCGATCGCGACCTTCGGCGGCGTGCAGGGCGAAATTCGCCAGCCGATTATCAGCGACCCAATTTCCGGAACGATCAATGGGCAGCCGCGTCTCACCGCCGCCGAGGTGGCAAGCATCATCAACTTCGCTGCCGATCGCGCTCGGATAACGCGAGCCGGCATCCGTTTGCCCATCGGAACACAGATGCAGGTCTTCATTACCGTCGAAAATTTTCCGAACAATCCCAGCGTTGTGCCGACGGTGCTGGGCGCGTTTCGTACCGGTGAGGCGACCCTCTTCAGTTGGGACGTGGCGGTGCAGAAAGGACGCACCGCGGTTGGTTTTTCGACCAATTCGCTGGCCCTCTCGACCCGCTCCGTCGGATTTCTCGCGCAGACCTTTTATCCGCCCGGTCTCGATGTGCAGGATCCCGGTCCCTATTACGGACTACAGGAGCAGTTCTCCGGGTTTGTTCGCTCCGCCCTCCCGCAGTTCGTCCTGAATACCGCTTTCACGCCGGACCCAAGATTCCGGAACGGCATCACGATTTTCCCCGGCGGTTTCCCGCTCTATCGCAATGGCCAGTTGATCGGCGCGATCGGGATCAGCGGCGACGGCGTCGATCAGGACGATATTGTCGGCGCTGCGGGAACGCACGATTTCCTCGCTCCCTTTGAGATCCGCGCGGACCAATTCGCCTACCTCGGCGCGCGCTTGCCCTACGCAAAGTTTCCGCGCGACCCGACCACGATTAACCCGCCTGGACCACCTCCTTTTGTCGCCGCAGCCGAGAAGCTCGCGAACATCGCAACGCGTGTGAACGTGGGAACAGGTGACAATCAGGTCATCGGTGGCTTTATCGTAACCGGAACCCAGCCGAAGAACGTGATCGTGCGAGCCATCGGACCCTCACTTAGTCAATTCGGACTTGGCGCTCTCGCGGACCCTACCCTGGAATTGCACGACCAGACCGGCGCGCTCATCGCGTCGAATGATAACTGGAGCGACTCGCAACAGGCTGAGATCGAAGCGACCGGCCTCGCGCCTGTGGACGAGTTGGAATCAGCGATCGTCCGAACTCTGGCCCCGGGCGCCTACACTGCGGTCGCGGGCGGGAACAATGGCGCGACCGGCATCGCGGTCGTTGAAGTGTACGATTTGAACCAAACATCCAATTCGACTCTGGCCAACATCAGCACTCGCGGCGCGATCAGCGCGGACAGCGAGGTCATGATTGGCGGATTCATCATCTTCGGGAACGGCGGCAACACGAGAGTGTTGGTCCGTTCGCTCGGCCCCTCGCTCGCCTCGGCGGGAATCCCGAACGCGATGCCCGACCCCACCTTGGAACTCCGCGACGTGAACGGCACCCTCATTGTCGAAAACGACAATTGGAGAGACGGTCCCCAAACCGAGATCGAAGAGGCCACGCTTGCGCCAAGCAACGATCTCGAATCCGCCATCGTTACCACGCTGCCTTCCGGTCCCTACACCGCCATTGTCCGCGAGCGCAACGGCCAGCCCGGCATCGGCCTCGTCGAAGTCTACAATCTCCAGAATCCCTGAGGATGCATTAGTTGGTTAGCTTAGCCTGTCACGTTCGGCGGGGAAATCCGATCTCCGGCGGTAGCGACTAAATTGAGAATGTGTCGCGCCTGCTCGAATAGCTGATCGTAGGTCAGTACGGTAATCAGGGGGTTGAAGCCCTCTTTCGATCGGATGCTCCTTATTTCTGTGCTTGTAAGATCGTTACCTGTTAGTAAAAGGCACCGAGGATTCTCAAAACGGAGCTCTTTCTGGTCCAGAAGATAGGCCCGCTGCCGTTGACAAAAATCAAGATACCTTTCTGCTTGATTCCACGAATCATTGAACTCGGCGCTGAAGGAGCCATCGGCGCGAAAAAGCGCTAGAAACGGCTGCTTCAATTCGACGATATCATGACACTGATCGTATGCTCTAAGCGCAGTAAAATCGGGGATATTCTTGTCGTCCACTTCTTGTGTCGCAGCAGGGCTCCGTACGACGCTCCCAGCATCCAAGGATTGTTGTCCAGTAGATTCTGATACTGGGATTCATCGTCACATCTGTCGGAGAGAAGCTTCGTTAGGCAAGCGATAGCTTCTCTCATTACGTCGATGCGCCGCTGGCCTTCGGCAAACAACGGCTGCGGAGCCGGAAGGCCAAGCAAGAGTAGCACTTGCTGGGCTAACGCTTTCTCAATGGAATAATCGCGGAGTGCTACATCGTTAAGCAAGGGGCCGAAGTCGAAGAATAACGAACGCTTCCAGAAGAATGACCGGACTATAACTACAGCGGAGCTACTAGGGATGGAACCGAGTCAATGTTAGCGATATCCTTTACGAAAACAGACTCTCCCTTAGTAACGGCCCTATTAGGCCTTACTTTTGCCCTTATTTCGAGCTCGTTAATGTATGCCAGTCCAGAGAGATCAGGATTGATAATGATAGTCAACTGGCTAACAAGCGAAGGATCTGGGAAACCGGGAATCTTCGAGAACAGGCAGGAGTGCAATTGGTCTAGCCTGTCGACTAGGCCCGTGTCCGTGGGACCGAGAAGCTCCCGGAAAATCACTGATACGTGCTCTCCCTTTTTCGCAATATCGCCCGCGAAACCAACGAGACGTTCCTGGATCTGAAATGAGACAGGCATTTTGCTTGGAACGGATCAAGAGATCAACCACCGATGGTCTGTGACTCTCGGGAGTATTTCCATCAGCTGCCCGTCTCCTCGTCGATCGCTACGGCGCGTGCGCGCGGAGATATTCGCGTAACGGCTGTCCCGCGATGTAAAGCTCTTCGATTCCCGCGTCGCCGTTGTGGACGCGCACCGTCGCGTAGGCGTCGATCTTTTCGCGAAGGTTGTGCTCGGCATATGCTTTCTCGGCCGCAGGCGCATTCGCCTCCGTGACCCAGAGGCGGTCGAAGAAGAATTTCACCCGTCCCTTTCCCTCGTAACAACTGAAGCTCTGTGCCTGCACGACGTCGTCGCCCTCGGCCGGCGTCTCACTGGCCTGATCGACGGTGGCAAAGCCTTCCGCATCTTCCTTCAGCCGGGCATAAACCATCTCGCCGTAAGGCAACTTTCCGGAACAGGGAAATAGCTCCGCTTCGAAACGCAGGGAGAGATACCGGCCACGCATGGCGTCAACGGGATCGACAGGTGCGGTGCGGAATTTCCAGAGCCGGCCTTCACTCAAGGTGCGTTGCCGTTTCCAGATCATTGACGCCGGGACAGCGACCTGGGCCAGGGCCACTAGGAGGAAAATAATGAGACGCAGCTTGCTCATGCGACGGAGCGCTTCTTGAAGAGCATGACGTTGGTGAGGAGAAACCCGACACCGATGACAATAAAACCAATGGCCCGCGTCACGAAGGAGAGGTCGCTGTCGAAAAAGCGCGCGGCCCCGAGCGCGGCAATGACCAGCAAACCGAAATTGGTGCGCGCGGTGCTCTGGGCGCGGAGACCGCGCGCGATAAGTTCCACCCCGAGACCCAGCGCATAGACGTCCAGCAGGATAGCGGCCCAGGAATCGCACTCCGTTTTCGGCCACCACGTTCCGCTGGGACGTTCACAAAGGCTCGACACATACCAGCCCAGGCCGGCGATGACGGGAAAAGCTGCCGTCAGCACACTGAATTGCACCCTCCGCCGTAGGAACGACCAGACGGCCAGTGTCACCGCCGCGATCGGGAAGCTCAATTCAAGCACGACGCTCAGGGTGTGCAGAAAATCGATCGGCCAAACCGGCGCGCTCCGAAAACGCCAGATATCTTCAAACGTCAGGACGATGGCCATGACACCGATGGCGACGCCGGCCAGCAAGGCGAGGAAATGGAGACGGCCGGAAGTGGCGGCCGGCAAAAATTCGATCCCACAAATGTATGTAGTGGCAAAAAATCCGGCAAAGGCCAGGACGCCAAGATTCGCTTTGGAGAAATCCGCGGTGAAACCGAGCCCGATCGCGGTCGCAGTCGCGAGCACGATGGCCAGCCCGGCGGTTTCCCCGCTGCCGCGATTTCGCCGATAAACCGTCGCGAAATAGGGCACGACGAGAACCAGCAGGAGCCAGAAATAGGTCGGATTGACCTCGTGCACTCCGAGTTGGGCGAAAAGCCAGACGACAGCGCCGATCAGGTAGGTAATCGCGCCGAGGGTAGTGCGCATGAGGTAAACCAGCGGAATGCTCAGGAGCATCCAGACAAGAATGAAATTCGCGAGCGAGCCGTGAATTTGGTACGTCTGACTGACGAGCGAGATCGCCGTCCCGACGGCGGCGACATTGAAGATCGCGGCGCATTCGCGCCATGGCTTCGACTCGTCACGCCGCAGCAGGACGAAAGCGGATAACGTCTGCGCGGCGAGCAGGGGCAGGAAGGCGATAACGGAACGAACCGGCCGGCTGAAATCATCCCAATTATGGGCAATGAGAAGGACTATGCCCGCCGCGACGAGGATCGAGCCGATCGCTGCCAGCAAGACGAAGCCGACTTTGTGGGAACCAGCCGATCTCGCTTCGTAATATCGCTCGATCGCCTGCGCGTTCTCGGCGGAAATTGTCCCGCTGGCGACGAGCGCCGGAAGTTCCGCCCGGAGCCAACGGACGGCGCGCTGATTCGCGGAGGGACCCATGCCCGGATTGAATCAGAACCAGGATCGAAGCGAAGAAAAATCGCGGATGCTGAAACCGCGCATGACGGCGAGTGCGCGATGTTCGGGTGATCCCGCCGTTGGGAACGTGATCTCTGTCAGACTTTGGGTTTGGGCGTTGCTTGTCTCCCGGTCTCGGCCATTTAGGGGACCGCGATTTCGCCGGGAAAAACGTCCTTGACCGCCCAGCCACTGCCAACCTTTTTTCCAGTAGGTGCTGCCCAACTGAAGGTGCCGTCGGCCCGTCCGTCATGGCGGTTCCACATTAGATCGTTGTTGGCCGTGATTACATAGATGATGCCACCGCCGCCGGAGAACGCCTGTTTGACATCCCACCCGGACCCGACCTTCTTTCCGCTCGACGACGCCCACCTCATGGTTCCGTCGCTCCGGCCATCGTGGCGGTACCACATTAGGTCATTGTCGGCTGTAATCCCGTAGATGACCCCGCCGCCGCCACAGAATACGTGCTTGAAATCCCATCCGGTTCCGACCTTCCGGCCGTTGTTCGCGGCCCACTTCATCGTTCCATCCTGGCGGCCGTCGTGGCGATACCACATAAGTTCATTGTCATCTGTAATCGCGTAGATAACGCCGCTTCCGTCGCTAAATACCTGCTTGAAGTTCCAACCGGATCCGACCTTCTTTCCGGCGGACGTGGCCCATTTCATGGTTCCATCGCCGCGACCGTCGTGGCGATACCACATCAGCTCGCCATCGTTCGTAATGCCATAGATGACACCGCCGCCCCCGGAGAAGACCTGTTTAAAGTCCCAGCCGGTCCCGACTTTTTTCCCTGCCGGCGCCGACCAACTGAAGCTGCCGTCTTTGCGTCCACTGTGGCAATACCAGAGCAACTCATTGTTAGCGGTGACTGCATAGATGATGGCGTTGTTGTCGACCGTCGGTTCCGGGAAGTGGACTCTTCCGATGCTCTTGACTGGTGGTGGCTTTGGCGCCTGCACTGGGGGCGGTTTGGGCTTGGGCTTGGGCTTGGGTACCTTCGATTGATCGATGAGAGGGACAGCCGAAGTCCCGACCTCTTCCTCCGCGACCGCGGGTAAGGTGGCGATCGCAAGAAGCGATGCCGACACCAAAAGGCAGTGAGGAAGTTTTCTCGCAAACGTTCTGAACGGGAGAGGGGATGTGCTCATGCGCGAATGATGAAGAGCCTGCATTTTTCTGTCTAGTAGGAGAATTCCTACATGAGACTCCCCTGGGGAACCATACGGGAGTGCGAGGCAAGTTGCGGCGTGGCGTAACGTCTCTACAATTTCTCACGCGGATGTGAGCGCAGACGCGTTCATCAATGCCCGACCGCAAACCAGCCGCGCCAATTCCTCCATACGAATCGGCGCGATCTGATCGCCCGACGACGGCTGAGGGCACGCTCTTGCGGCCGAGTGGAAAACATGATCCCTACGCGGCCTTTCGTTTTCCGGCCTTCCGATTCTATACCTCAGGAAATCTGATTTCCGTCATCGGGCGACTCATGTTCATGGTCGCGGTGGAATGGGAAATTTATGCGCGAACACATTCGGCCACGGCGCTGGGACTGGTCGGGCTGGTGATCGCGCTGCCGGTAGTGCTTCTTTCGCTGCCGGCCGGACATATTGCGGATCGTTTCCCGCGTAAACGGATTGTGCTCGTGACCCAAGCCTTGAGTGCGATCTGTTCGGTCGCCCTGGCCTACGTTTCGTGGCAGCACCTCGCGATTCCAAGCTGGCCGCTCTTACAAAAGGGAAATCATTTTCTCTCTGGGATCGCTCAGATCTTCGAGCGGCACACTTATTTCCATTTCGATGATCTTTCGATTCCGCTGATTTACCTGATCCTGCTCGTCTCCGCGACCGGGCGCACGTTTGGTTGGGCCGCGCGGAGTTCCTATTTCCCACAATTGGTCCCGCGCGACGCGTTCGCGAACGCGGTGACTTGGAACAGTAGCGTCTTTCAGATCGGTTCGGTGGTCGGGCCGGCCATCGGCGGTCTGCTCATCGTTCGCGCGGGATTTCCGTTCATCTATGTGTTTGATGCGATCTGCGCGATGTCGTTTTTCCTGCTCGTGCTGCCGATCCGCAGCAGCGAACAGGGAAGCAGCTCGGAGCGGAACGCGTGGCGGAGCCTGAAGGAGGGCATTCGATTCATGTTGAGCAAGAAGGTGATTCTCGCGACGATCACGCTCGATATGTTCGCCGTCTTGCTCGGCGGCGCGACGGCGCTCCTCCCGATCTTCGCCGATCAGATTTTGCACTGCGGTCCGATCGGGCTCGGCTGGATGCGGGCGGCGCCGGGCATCGGCGCATTCATCATGGCCCTGCTGATTGCCTACCTGCCGCCGATGAAACACGCGGGAAAGACACTTCTCTGGTGCGTGACCGGATTCGGCGCGGCCACGATCCTCTTCGGTTTGTCCCACTATCTTTGGCTCTCGCTCGCGATGCTCTTCATGACTGGCGTGTTCGACAGCGTAAGTGTGGTGGTGCGCCACACGTTGCTGCAACTGCTCACACCCGATACGATGCGCGGCCGCATCTCCGCCGTGAACAATATCTTTATTGGAACGTCGAACGAGCTCGGCGCCCTGGAGTCGGGATTGACCGCGGCGCTGTTTGGTCCGGTCGTTTCCGTTGTCGCCGGGGGCGTCGGAACAATTCTGGTCGTGTTCGGTGTCTCATGGATCTGGCCGGAAACGCGCAAGATCGGCGCGCTCGATAAGAATTTGCGCTAGGGTTGAATCGTGAAGATTGCCGCGGCCCAAATTGCATGTGCGCTCGGTGATGTCGACGCGAACGTGCGCAAGATGCGCGACTTTTCCGCGCGAGCCAAAGAAGGCGGCGCGGAACTAATCGTGTTTCCCGAGGTAGCTGATACCGGCTACGCGATGCCGGTCATCGAAGCTTGTGCGACTCCATGGAGTGAGGGAGCCGTTCCCGAATTGCAGAAGATCGCAAAGAGCCTTTCGATTGCCATCATTTGCGGTGTCTCGGAACGCGATGGAGGCTCCATCTACAATTCGCAGGTCTTCATCGATGCGAAGGGCGAAGTCGTTGGGAGCTATCGCAAGACCCATCTTTTTACCGGCACGCCAATCGGCGAGGACGAATGCTTCTCGCCTGGGAGTGAGTTGAGGAGTTTCCCGTTCGGCGAGCTGCGTCTCGGCTTGAGCATCTGCTACGATCTTCGGTTTCCGGAGGTTTATCGAATCCTCGCCATCGAAAAGGCGGCGAATGTTTTTATTCTCTCCTCCGCCTGGCCATTTCCACGCCTGGAGCATTTCCGGACACTCGCCGCGGCGCGCGCCATCGAGAACCAGAGCTACATGATCGTTTCCAACCGCGTCGGCACTGATGAGGGAGTAACCTGTTGCGGATCCTCCGCGATCATCGACCCCTACGGTATTGTCCTCGCGTCTGCCTCAACCGATCGAGAGGAACTGATCCAGGTTGAAGTCTCGGAGGAGGCGATCAATTCTGTCCGAAACAAGATGGCGGTCTTCGCCCAGCGCCGGCCGGATCTTTACGGCAAAGCTCGAGCTTAATGGTGGAAATGTAGAGGCGCTTGTGCCAAGCGCCCGTTTCTTGGTTAGGCGCTTCGCACAAAGCGCCTCTACGCCAAAAGCCAGCGCTAAAACGCCGCGTGGAACGCGAGCACCCCATACGGCGCGCCGCCGTCCTGGTGATAACGGACCTGCGTGCGATGGAAGTCGAAATTGCGCAATGGAATGAATCCACCCTCCGCCGAAAGTTTGATCGCTGAGCTCAACTTCCATTCGAGGCCGCCGCCAATTCTCACTTCTTCGTAAGTGAGCGCGGCGTGGTTCAGGGCAGTATTCCCGCGAACGGTGCCGAACTGCTTGTCCACCCGGTAGCTGGTCGCCCGGATATCGGCGCCCCCGTAAAGCATGAGGCTGCTGCTGACTTCGTATTCGAGGCGCGGCGTCGGCACGACCGCGTTGAGCGTCCATTGCGGGGCAAACTTCCAGCGAATACCACCCCCGGGCAGAACCGGATATTTTCGGAACGCGTCGATCCCGAGCCCGAAGATTATTTGAAAATTGGAATTGAAAATATAAGTGCCACCGATCACGACCGGCACGTTAAAGGTGTCCTGCCCGAAATCATCAAAATCGGTTCCGTAGAATCCCGGCTGCGCTTCGAGCCGGATCAGGAACGAATCGGAAAATTCGGTGTCGAGACCTAGGATCAGGTTCGTGGAGTGGAGGTCGTCCGGGATCGCCGCGTTCTCGCCGAAACTGAAAGAATAATGTTCCGTCCGCACACCCAAACGGAGAATTCCGATCTTCGTGCGCGGGGTCAGGATGAAATGGACCCGCGCCTGGGCCTCGTCGAAATCATTGATGGTCAGGTTGCCCCGCTCACCCCGCTGCACATCGCCGTGGCCGACGTAGGTTCCCTCCGCCTCGAATTCGAATGAGAAAGCAGATTCCGATTCGACCAGCGCCACGTTTTTGGAGGCGGTCGAGTTGGTTTCGACCTCGACGGCGAACGCTTTAACGGCGGCGAGAGTAAGGCAAAGCGCGATAATTCGGATAGGTGTTTTCATTCCGTGATCAGGGTGTCCGCTTATCCTGCTTAGCGACCCCCGCCGGTGTCACGCTTAAACGCCGTCACTGCCTTCGAAATATCCCTCATCATGGCCGATTCCGAGGCCACACGCTCGATCCCGTGGAGGCCCGCGATTGTCGCCGAGGAGATGAAATCACCCCGCCAGACCAGCGTGGAGGGCTTGCCGCCGATATCCACCGGCCACATCTGATAGAGGGTCAGGCCGACGTAGTAACCGCCGCTCGCATAATAGAGAACATCGGCGGCCTGAAAGGTTCCGTTAGGCCCCGCACGGCGGTAAGAAGCGCCGAGTGTGAGCACGCCTTGTTCGTCCGCCGTGAGGAGTTCCCAAAAGGGTTCAGGCGATCCGCGTCCGGTCCCGGAGGTGTCGATCAATCCCGAGAACTGCTTGCGAATCTCGTCCTGCTGCTGCATCAACCCGCTGAATTCTTCAGCCGGTCGCACCGCCCGCCCTGTATGATCGTAGGGCGGTTGTGCCTTGGTGCCGCCTGAAGAAAAAGCCCGCGCCCGACCGCTCAGCACGTCCGCCCAAAAACTGGCAACCGGCGCCGGCATCGCGCCGCCGCCGGGGCTACCGGTGGGCAGCTTTTTCGCTTCTTCTTTGCTGATTTGCAGATCGGTCGAGCCTTTTAGCGTCGCGTTCACGAGCGACTGGACCGCGCCATTGTTAGGGGCGCTCGACAGCCGGGAAAAATTTGCCGGTCCCGGCGAGGAGGGAAGATCGGAGTGAAGCAAGACCTTTAACTCGGAATGGCGGGTTGGATTCCATTGACGCAGTGCATCCGCCACGCGCGCCGGCGGCGCGGCTACCACAAAGCAGCTTTGCGTCGAGATATAGCTGCCGCTCATGGGAGTGCCATGGGCGGCGCTCGGGTTTTTCGCCAGCGCGGCGAGATCGACTTTGTCGAAAACGGAAAAACTCGCGAGTTCCGCTGCGGCATCGGCGAACGCGTTCGAAATCGAGAAGGCTAGCAGACAGATGACGGAAAATATTTTCACGAATTGTAAGACGCGATTTTGCCGGATTGCTTCAGGGGTTTTCTTTTCCATTTTGAAGAAGTCACATCTATTCCCATAGTGCAGCGGTTGCAAATTGTAGGGGGCGCTTGTGCCAAACGCCCGGCCAAGCCTCTACATTCGCAAGAATCTCCATGACAGAACCGGCCATCCTTCTCGACCGCCTGAGCAAATCGTACGGCAACATCCATGCCGTCGCGGAGCTCTCCCTTTCGATCGCGTCCGGAACCATTTTCGGATTTCTCGGTGCCAACGGCGCCGGGAAGACCACCACCATCCGCATGCTCTGCGGCCTGGTCCGCCCGACCAGTGGAACGGCAAAGATCGCCGGCGCGGATGTCTGGCGTGAGCGGCACGTCGTGCGTTCGAAGTTTGGTTACGTCGCGCAACGTTTCAGCCTCTACCGCGATCTCACCGTCGAGGAAAATATCCGCTTCTTCGGCGGCGCCTGTCGCGTGCCGCGGAGCGAATTGCCGGCGCGCACGAATCGGCTGCTGGAGCTGACCGACCTAAAAGCGAAACGTCATGCTTCCGCTGGAAGCCTCTCGGGCGGCATGCGGCAATTACTTGCGCTGGCCTGCGCGCTCGTGCACGAACCGCCTTTGCTCTTCCTGGACGAGCCGACCTCCGGTCTCGATCCGGTCCATCGCCAGCAAATGTGGAATCTGCTCTACGATTTGAGCCACCGCGGCATTACGATTTTCGTCACGACCCATTACATGGACGAAGCGGAACGTTGTACTGAGGTCGGGTTCATCGAGAGCGGACGGTTGCTGGCGAAAGCTCCGCCCCGCGCATTGAAAGCGAGTTTCCACGCGAAGCTGCTCGAGATCGAGGTCGAGCCGGTGATGGAAGCGCTCGTTAGGCTGCGCGAGGCCCCTGGAATTCTCGGCGTCTCATTGCGCAGCGGGAGTCTGCGACTTTATGCCGCCGATTCGGAAAAGCTCGTGGCCGAATGGAAAGAGCGATGGCCATTTCCGGATCTGCGCTGGCTGGGCCACCGCTGGGTGGAGCCGGACATGGAAGATGTCTTCACCGCTTATTCGCAGGGCTACGACGCCGTTTTGAGACCGGTATGAAGCGAGGTTCTTTCAGCGCCATCGCGAGTGTGGCTTACAAGGAATTCCTGCATATCTATCGGGACCGGCGTGTCCTGGTCCTGCTTTTTCTTCTGCCGCCCGTTTTCACTCTCGTCTTCGGCCACGCGTTTGAAGCCGGTGAGATGACCAACGTGCCGGCAATGCTGATCAATCGCGACGGCACGCCGGGCGCACAACATTTCGTCGATTTGCTCCTCAAGAATAAGACGTTCGAGTGGCACGTTCAGCCCCCCACGCTCACCGGTGAAGAGGATTTGCTGGGTCACGGAGTGCAGGCCGCGCTCATCATTCCGCCCGGCTGGAGCGGCAGCCTGGCCAATAATGACCCCATGCCGGTCCGCCTTTATCTCGATGGCAGCGACACGAACACCGCGGACCTGCTCGAAGGAAGCGTCCGAAAAACGCTGGGCGATTTTCAGCATGAGTCGCTCATCAGGCTGATCGACACGCTGCCGGAAGACGTCCTCGATCTATCGAAGAAATTGCCGGTGCAGGTGCGGAAGCAATTCACCTCGATGATGGAGCCGTGGACGGCGGAAAAGAAGATTCTCTACAACCCGAAAGAGCGTTTCATCGATTACGTTCTGCCGGGCGTGATCGGGCTCATCTTGCAGCTCATCACCGTGACCTTGATGGCTTGCACGCTCGCGCGCGAACGCGAGGCCGGCACGCTTTATCAATTGATGGTCACGTCACTGCGCCGCCGCGAAATCGTGCTCGGCAAAATCATCCCGTACCTGGTCATTTCCATTGTGCTCATTCTGGGGATTATTTTGCTCACGGGCTGGCATTTCCAGGTGCAGTTCCATAATCCCGGCGCGCTCGGCGTTATCTGCATCCTGTTTTTGCTCTGTTCCCTTGGGATGGGATTGCTCATCTCCGCCATCTCCCGGACCCAGACACAGGCAATCCAATTCTCCGTCTTCTTTCTTCTGCCGGTCTTTGTCCTTTCCGGTGCGTTCGCGCCGCTGACCCAGCTTCCGCGAGTCATCCGCTACATCTCAGAACTGTTTCCCCTGACGCATTTCTGCCGCGCCTTCCGGCTGGTGAACCTTTATCGCGCGGCGCCGCAATATTACGCCGAGGATCTTATCATGCTCTCCGTCGGCGTCCTGCTCACCTTCCTGGGCGCGGTAATTCTCCTGAAACGGGTCGAACAGTAGGCCGCGACCTAAAACTTCGCTTTGAACTCCAGGCGCAGATACGGCGCCGGATCCGTTTTGTAGAGCACGTCGGCGCGACGGAAGTCGAACCGTCGTTGCACCGAATACCCGCCGCCGAGGTCGATGGTGATCGCGTCGCAAGGCGAATAGATGAAGCCGCCTCCCACCCGATAGTCTGAGTAATCGACCTGCGCGCCGCTCAGCTTCTGCGGCACGATGGTGTCATCGCGGTCCGTCCGGTATGAGCCGCCGGTCAATTGTCCGCCGGCCCAAAAATCCCATTTGTTGCACGGCGAATAAATAATTCGCGGCTCGGGCAGGATGCCCAGAAGCTTCCACTTTTCGTTCGGCATCCAGATCAGTCCGGCCAGAGGTATGACCGGGAATCGCCCCCGGAGGAAAGATGCGTTGGCTCCGACGAACACGTAGAGCTTTTCCGGCTGCAAAACAAAAATCCGGCCCAGGGTAATGGGCGCGTCAAAGGATGCGCTGTCGAAGTCGTCTGCCGTATAGAATCCCGGGCTCGCCTGGATGAATGCGCCGACGTCGTTGTTGTGCATGTAATCGACGCCGATGGTGCCGGCCACGCCCTGCAGATGTTCGGGAACAGGCGCTCCCGTGCTGCCGAAGTCAAAGCGGTGGTAGGACATCCCGAGATGGAGATAAAGATGCCCGCTCAGGAGAAAACGATGGCCATACGAAAATGAATTCAGCACTTCATATTGGTCGCCAAAACTTCCACCGCCGTGCAGATCGCTTTTAAAGACATAACTCGACTCGAACTCGACGAGGTCGCGCGAGACGGCTTCCGGTTTCACGTCCGTGACCGATTCAACCTGCTCGGCGATCGAGGCAGCCCAAGCCCGCGAGCAGAAAATGAAACCTGCGAGAACGAGGAGCGACCGCGGGAAGCTTTTCATTCGCGAGGAGCGTAACTGAATCGCACGCGGCGACAACCGGATTTTTGGACTGGCATGGCTTGCGCTACTTTTCATTGCGATGAAAATGATCGCCGAAACAACCTGTGAAACGCGCCCTTAATCATCTCGCGGGCACCGATCCGCGCTTCGCTGCGCTGATCGCGCGAGCCAGACCTTTCGACGTGGTGGCGCAACCGCTCGTCAGGCCATTCGATGCGCTGGCGGAGTCGATCGCTTACCAGCAACTCAGCGGGAAAGCGGCGGCCACAATTTTCGGCCGCGTCCGGGCGCTTTATCCGAAGCGCAAATGGCTCGATCCCAAACTGGTTCTCGCCACTGCGGATGAAACGTTGCGCGCCTGCGGCCTTTCGCGCAGCAAAACGGCGGCGTTAAAGGATCTGGCCGCAAAGACGCTCGATGGAACGGTGCCGACCGGACGCGCGCTTGTTCGCATGAGCGACGAGGAAATCGTCGAGCGCCTCACAACCGTGCGTGGCATTGGCCGGTGGACCGTGGAAATGTTGCTGCTCTTCGAACTTGGCCGGCTGGATATCTGGCCCGTGGCGGACTACGGCGTGCAGAAGGGTTTCGCGAAAACCTTTGGTCGCAAAAAACTCCCAACGCAGAAACAGTTTCTCAAAATCGGAGAGAAATGGCGGCCCTATCGCTCAGTTGCCGCGTGGTACTTCTGGCGCGCTCTCGATCCTCCGGAAGCCTCCAGTCGCTTCGACTGATCGCGGCTGTGTTTGGGAGGCGAGGCTCCGGCCGAGCCGCGTGGCGTCTCCTTAAGCAACGATGGCTCAGCGGGAGCTTCGCCCTCCCCACTATTGATTCAACGCAATCCACCCCTTCGTGCCCAAGATTGACTTGCCGAGGTCTCTTCAATAAAACGGGCAACATATGGCAACGATTCATGTGGCTCGGGACGGAACGAACATGGGCACGTTCTCAATTGAAGAGGTTCGAGAAGGTCTGAGCACCGGCCGGTTCCTGCCTACCGATATGGCGTGGGAGGCCGGCATGTCGGATTGGCGTCCGCTCTCGCAAGTGATGGCCGGGAAACCTGCCGGCGCAATGCCCGAATCCCGAGCGCCGGAGACAACCGGTCTCCCGATTTCTTCCTCCGGGCCGAGCCCTGCCGCCAGTCCGGACGCCGGTTTGCCTTGGGAACACCGGGAACAGCTGGGCTTCTTCAAAGCTTACTTCGACACGGTAATCCTGGTTTTGACAAAACCAGCCGAAGCGTTCGCCATGATGAAGAAGGAGGGCGATTTGATGGGCCCAATGTTGTTTGCACTCATCGGAGGATGCGCCGGCATGATCGTTTCGATACTCCTCCAAATTGCGCTGCAATCATTTGGGTTTATGGCAGACCGGCAATCCGGCATGTTAGGCATGGGAGTCGTAGGGATTTGGGCCGTTGGGTACATCCTTCTTAGTCCGGTGCTCGTCATCGTCGGAATGTTCATCGTGAGTGGAATCCTGCACCTGTGCCTGATGATAGTCGGCGGAGCGAGGAAGCCGTTCGAAACTACCTTTCGCGTCGTCTGTTTTTCATCCGGATCGACCGCTCTGTTGTCCATGATTCCTTTTTGCGGGGGAATGATTTCCGGTGTGTGGAATATCGTGCTGGAATGCATCGGCCTGGCCCGCGCGCATGAAATCAACACTGGCAAAGCCGTCCTGGCGGTTCTCCTTCCGATCATCGTCTGCTGTGGGGGCGCAATCATCCTTGGCATTTTGGGCGGCTTCGGTGCGCTCAGCCTTTTCCCAAAACACTGAAGCAAATCCCGATGCGTCTTCTGTGGCGTCGTCGATTCGTCCATGAACCGGACCACGAGCTGATCTGGCTCGCCGTTTCGGTGGCCTCGGTTTCGACCGGTACCGCCTGGCTCGCGCTGGCTTTGCCATGGCCGCGATGTCCCTTCTTAGAGGTCACAGGTCTACCCTGTGTCACTTGTGGCGCGACTCGCTCCACCATCGCGTTGCTGCATGGAGATTTTCTTTCGGCGCTGAGATGGAATCCGCTCGCGTTTCTGGCCTTTTGCGGGGTGGCCGCGTTCGATCTCTACGCGACCATCGTCCTCGTCGCCCGCACGCCGCGGCTGCGAATAATCGGGTTGAGCGTTGTCGAAAAAAATGCAGCGCGAATCGCGGTGATTAGTCTGCTGGCTCTTAATTGGATTTATCTGCTCGCGCACCGCGACCGCTTCTAACCGTGGCCAAGGAGTTAGAACGCGGCTGCGGGCGAGCGGCTGAACTGATAGCACAGCATGGCTCGTGGCGTGAACGGCTCGGGATCTTGCGGCATGCCCCGCGCTCGGCCCTGCCTCGGCTTGCCCTCGCGTCGTTCGTGTCTCTGCCGCCGGCTGTCGAACCAGTGGTGTGCGAAATCGCCACGCCCGACAGATATCAGGATGGCCTGACAAAACTCGCCGGCTACCTATCTCGACCGACGCCTGTGGTCCCAGTGGAGCGTCCAGGCTTGGAACATTTGCTCGCGTCCCAGCGGAACAGCTCTGGGGCGATAGGAATGGGCGACTTATTGTTTCTTCATGCTTTCGTTAACGTTCTCGCGCCGGACCGGGTGGTGGAGATCGGCACGCTGAGCGGCTTCTCTGCGGCCGTGATTGCTGACGCCGTTGCCCAACACCAGCGTCCAGAATCTGAGTCGGTGATCGTGGACACGATCGATCTGAGCCAACGCTGCATGACCGATCAGACGAAACCCGTTGGCTTCGAGATTCCGCAACTTGTCCCCCACCTCTCGAGCCGGATCCGCGTGCATGCCGGCCAGGACGCTCGCCATGTCGAACAGATTGCGCGGGCCGGAGAACTTCAGCTGGTCTTCATCGATGCAGACCACCAGCATCCGCGACCCACTTTGGATTTGATTCGTGTTTCGCGATTCGTTAGGCCGGGTGGGTGGGTGATCGTTCACGACATCGAACTTGGCTCGTTGGGTGAAAGAATGCGCGCCGCCGGAACCCCCTTCGAATATGGCGCGCCATTTGGAGCGCAGTGGCTCTTCGAGGCGTGGCCATTCGAAAAGATCAGCGGCGGTAATATCGGCGCACTGCGCCTTCCATCTAATTTGCGGGACCTTGTTCCATTCGCCTTAGCGATGCTACGCATCCCATCGGAATTAGAGCCGATACCCACCCGACGTACGCTTGAGGCGTTCTTCGCTGTGTTGGTCGACCTAATGTAAGGCAATGCCAATGAGATTTATGCCACACGAGCAACGTGTTCACGCCAATTGATCGAGATGACTCATCACTTTCGGGAACTCGCTGTTGTCCGACATAGTGAGTGAACGGTACGTCTCCAGGGTTGCCAAAGCCCTCTCTTTGCGTCCCAGATGGACATATTGCATGATATGCGCGGCCGCGACATTTACGCAATCGTCCGGTCCGACGAGGTCGAGAGAATAACGGAATGATGCGTCAACCTCGTCGTTCGGGATCCTCGCGAGGTCCGTTGCTCGATCGACGGCCTCCCTCGGAATAGGCGCGATCACTTCAAACGCGATCGTTGCACTCCTTGGAACACTGGCATCGAGCCGGAAATACCGGCGTAGCCGATGTTGGATCACATGTATCCAGGACGTGTAATAATGCTTGAAGTCCTGGTGGATCAGCAGGCCTCCGAGCATGAGACTTGGAAAGAAAGAGGTGGTGATCTGGGACGCGATGTTCTCGTTCTTCATCGCATCCACTAGAAGGATCTTGATCGGGCCGTCCCGCCATTCGTAGAGGGTCAGATCGACCTGGATTAGTTCGACTCTGCCGCCTCCATGGTCACGGACAAGGCGGCGCGCCTCGGGGAGAAAGCTCTCCCCCGGATGATAATGGCCGAACGGAATGTGTGCCGGCATCCATTCTTCCCAGACAAATCTATCAAAACCGAAGACCTTCTCTGTCCGATTATCGGCCTGAGAGCCGTGATCCAGGAGGCCTTGAGCGAGCGCGATCGAGGTCGAACCCAGCCAGCAACCGAGATCAACAATCGCGCCTTCTTTTCCAGCGTAACGAGTCGCGCTCTCGCGGAAGAAATCCATCTCGGCGGGCGTAACCATCCCGGGAATTTCCGCCCTCGGAGCGTTCTCGCCTGCAGCGGCTGCTCCCATCGACGAGCGACTTCGTTTCGCCCTTGGTTTGAACGACGGGAATTTCCACATGGTCTCTTCTAACGAGTATTCGGATCAGGCGGCTCGACAACATTATTGCGGCGCGGATCTGAGATCGCCTTCCGGCGCGCCGCGATGGCTGGCGATAAAAGCGGAGGGATCGATCCAGCCGCGCGTATCGTCCCGGTAGCCGACTCCGATGAACGGCGTGGTGAACTCGCGCATCTCGAAATGGAGATGCGCCCAATATTTTCCATCGGCTGTTCCCACGGTGGCGATCTGCTCGCCGCGTCGCACCTTTTGTTTCGGCTCTACCAGGATTTCGTCGACGTGCGCGTAGTATGACTGCACGTATTTTCGCACGCCGTTTTCTTCGTAGGCATGGAGCACAATGATGACGTTGCCCCAACCGGGACCAACCTGATTCGCGAACAGCACCCGGCCATCAGCTACCGCATAGACGGGATCGCCCAGGTCGCTGTTCTCACCCCCGATGCCGTTGAGATCGTCGCCAAGGTGGCGATTCTGGGTAAACGGCTGCGCGTTGTAGGCGAGCGCGCCGTTCTCGCTTCCAAGCGGAAAATCGAATCGCGCCGCGGTGGGCAATGACGCCAGAAAAAGCGCCGGCACAATTTGGAACGCCGGATCGACCCGCGTGGGTCGATGCAGTTCCGGCCAGAGTCGCCAGAACAGGCCCGCGCAGAGTGCGAGCAGGAACAGGGCGGCAAACATCGCCGTCCAGGCCAGCGATGTTCTTCCCTTGCTCGCAGTTGCCTTCATCTTTACGCTCGCGCGATGCGAATTTTGGTCACGGGCGGTGCGGGGTTTATCGGCTCGCACCTCGTCGAGAAGTTGCTCGCCACCGGACACGAAGTCTCGATTCTCGACGATTTCAACGATTTTTACGACCCGCAAATCAAGCGCGCAAATATCCAGGCCGTCGCGGCCGATATCGGGATACATCAGGTGGATTTGCGCGACAGCGCGGCGGTGAACTCCCTGTTCCATCGAGAAAAATTCGATGCGATTGCGCACCTCGCGGCGCGGGCCGGGGTCCGGCCGTCGATTCGCCAGCCGCAGCTTTATTACGACACGAACGTCGGTGGGACTCTGCACCTTCTCGAAGCCGCCCGGCTCACCGGGATTGAGCGGTTTATTTTCGCCTCGAGTTCGTCGGTCTACGGCAGTTCAAAAACGGTGCCGTTCTCGGAGAGTTTGCATCTCACGCAAACGATCAGCCCGTACGCGGCCACAAAAATCGCCGGCGAGTTTCTTTGTTCCACCTACTCGCATCTTTACGGGATGCGAGTGGTCGCGCTGCGTTTCTTTACCGTTTATGGCGCACGGCAGCGGCCCGACCTGGCGATCCATCAATTCACTAAACGCATTCACGCGGGGGAACCGATCGATCAGTACGGCGATGGCACGACACGAAGGGATTACACTTACATCGATGACACCATTCAAGGGGTGATGGCGGCGCTGACTTACGAAGGATCACTCTTCGACATCTTCAATCTCGGTGAGAGCGACACCATCCAGTTGAAGGATTTGATCGCAAGCATCGAGAAGGCGCTCGGCCGAAAAGCAAAAATCAATCAACTGCCCGAGCAGCCCGGAGACATGCCGGTGACCTGCGCCGATATCTCGAAGGCGAGGCAGCTGCTCGGTTACAATCCGATAACGCCGCTGAGCGCAGGCCTGCCGAAGTTCGTCGAGTGGTACTTGCGGCATGTTGGTGGGTCGAGCGCTCCGCGCTCGATGACAAATGGCGGCGCAGCCGCATAAATCAAAGCATCGCGCGCAGAGCGCACGATCCACCTTCCGGTTCCGTGGTTTCTCGGAGCGGCTCCCCCGTCACTTGCAATCCCCCTCGTCGCGCCCATAGTTATCCACAGATGTCGGGAATGTTCTTCGATAATCCGGCCGTTCGCTTTTCACGACGATTCAGCTTTTATCAGATTCGGATGCGTCACTTCGCATCACTGCTGTTTCGTTGGCTGACTGGCGCGAAGGGCCATTACTTTCGAAATTGTTCCCGGCGCCATGAGGCGGAGTTTCCAGCGGCGACGCAGATTGCTGACCAGCGATTGTTCTTTGGTTCGCGCGCCACGGACCGTGCATCCACCGATGCGCTCCGCCCAAATTACAATTGGGTAGAACTTGAGGATCAACATGACATCTCAATCATCGGGGAGAAATGGCCGGCGTTCGCGCGGCGGCTCCCGCAGAAGGGGCGACAATCGCCCGCGCCACCAGAGCGCGCCATCGAGGGCGCCGGCGAAGAAATCGTTCTGGCAGAAAATCACGGCGCTCTTTACCGGTGGCAAACCGAGACCGGCCGCCCGACCGATGTCGCCGACGACGCGGGACAACGGTTTCGAGCCTTCGCGTTCGCCGCGTAAACCTGAATCAGTCGAAGTAACCACGCCCCGGCTTTACGTCGGGAACTTGTCCTTCGATGCCTCGGAGAGCGATCTCTTCGAGCTCTTCAACGGCGTCGGCGCCGTGCAGAATGCCGAGGTGGTGACCTACAAACATAACCAGCGTTCGAAGGGCTTCGCCTTCGTCCAAATGCTCACGGTCGACGAGGCGAAACGTGCCGTGCAGGAACTGCACGACAAGGAGTTCCTCGGCCGCAAGCTGGTCGTGAGCGGTGCGAAATCGAGCGAGCATCATTCGGCCAACTGACGATTTGTCGCTTAGCAAAACCGGGGGACGAGGTGGCGTTGGCCGCCCGTCTCCCGGTTTTTTTTTGGATCAAGGAGGGGCGATTTAAAATCGCCCTCTTTAGAAATCGGCGGTTTCAAACCGCGGCTCCTTGTTAATCATGAAACGCGCCTTCTTCATTGTCGGACCCACGGCGACGGGAAAATCGGAGATTGCGGCGGAGATCGCGCGCCAGCTAAACGCGGAAATTGTCAGCGCGGACGCGTTCCAGATTTATCGCGGGCTCGACTTGCTGACAGCGAAGCCCGGGAAAGCGACGCTGGCAAAAGCGCAACATCACTTGCTCAGCGTGGTACCGCTAAGCGAGGAAATGAACGTCGAAAAATTCCGCGGCGCGGCGGTGGAGGCGATTCGGGACATTCACGCGAGAGGAAAAGATGCGATCGTCGCCGGAGGAAGCGGACTCTATATCAAGGCGCTCACGCACGGCCTCTCGCCGTTGCCAGGCGCCGATCCGAAGTTGCGTGCGCAACTAAGCCGGTTGGATCTCGATGAGTTGCGAGAACAACTCGTCGCCCTTGATCCCGTCGTGGCGCGCCAGATCGACACGAAAAACCGGCGGCGCGTTACCCGCGCGCTGGAGATTTGTCTCCTTACAGGAAAGCCGGTATCAGAACAACGAATGCTGACTGTAGCCGCCTCGCTGTGTGAGGCGATGGGGGAAGTCGGCGTTCGCGGGGGCGCTTCGCACACCGAACCGGCTACAGGGACGGCAGCGGCAGCAGGAGTCTTCGTCTTTCGCGAACGCGCCGAACTTTACGAACGAATCAATCGCCGCGTCGAAAAGATGTTCGCCGAGGGCGTGGCGGAAGAAGTGCGACTGCTGCGCGATCTCGGCTCGACCGCGGAAAAAACGCTGGGCCTGCGGGAGATCCGCACTTTGCTCGCCGGAGAAAGTTCGGAGGCGGAATGCATCGCGAAAATACAGCAGGCCACGAGGCACTATGCCAAAAGACAGTTGACCTGGTTTCAACGGCAAGATAATTTCGAGCCGCTGAACTTATCATCGCACGGCTCTCCCGAAGCCATCGAATGGATCGCGCAAAACGCACGTCTTGCGTTTGCGCAAAGGGATGTTTGAAGTTCGCCCGAAGAAAACGCAGGAGCGCGCGGTCCTGATCGGCCTCGAGCAAGACGGTGTCTCGAAATGGGATTTGCGCGATTCGATGGAGGAATTGCGCGAGCTGGCCAACTCCGCCGGGGCGGAAGTAGTCAGCACCGTCACTCAGAAATTGCAGAAACCGACGGCGCCGTACTACATCGGGCGCGGCAAAGCGCAGTTGATCAAGGAATCGTTCAAGGACCAGCAAGTCACGTCCGTCATTTTCGATGATGAGCTTTCGCCCGCGCAGGGGCGCAATCTGGAAAACCTGCTCTCGCGCAAAGTGCTCGATCGCACGCAGCTGATCCTCGATATTTTTGCCCAACGTGCCCGGAGTCGCGAAGGACGATTGCAGATCGAGCTCGCCCAATTGCAATACCTCCTGCCGCGGCTGACGCGGATGTGGAATCACCTCTCGCGGCAGACCGGCGGCATCGGCACGCGTGGTCCCGGCGAAACGCAGCTGGAAGTCGATCGGCGCCGGGTCCAGGAACGGATCGCCCGGCTTGAGCGCGATCTGGAAGGCGTCCGCAAGGTTCGCAACGTCCAGCGACAGGGCCGCAAACGCCATCAATGGCCGGTCGCGGCCGTTGTTGGTTACACGAACGCCGGGTAATCGACGCTGCTAAATTTGCTCACCGGCGCCGACGTTGTGGCAGAGAATAGACTGTTCGCCACGCTCGATCCAACGACGCGCAGTCTAATGCTTCCAAATAAGCAGCGGCTCCTGCTCACCGACACCGTCGGGTTCCTGCGGAAGCTCCCACATACTTTGATCGAGTCGTTCAAGGCGACGCTTGAGGAAGTGGTCGAAGCCGACCTGCTCATTCACGTGGTGGACCTCAGCCATCCGCGGGTCGACGAACACATCGAAGCGGTCGACACCGTGGTGAAGGAACTGGGCGCGTTCGGAAAACAAACGCTGATGGTGTTCAACAAGATCGACGCACTGGCGAACGACGACTTGATCGGCGTTTACACGAGCCGATTCCCGGGCAGCGTCGCGATTTCCGCGCGGAAAGGGACCGGCGTTGCCGGGCTGGTGCAGGCGCTCGAGGGCGAATTGGGAGCGTGGCGACTGCGATCGCGTTTCCGGATTCCGCAAAGCGAAGCGGGGTTGATCG
>JBEEHC010000191.1:0-3406 GCA_041167205.1 Verrucomicrobiota bacterium | reverse complement strand
GCACCTTCGGAAAGGAAGATGGAATTCCCTGCAACTCCGCGCTCAGGGACAGCTGCGGCAGATCCATCTGCAACTGCTCCGGCGTGACGCCCTCCAGCGTGCGAGTCAAACTCACCCGGCCGTTTTCGGTGACGGCAGAGACGAGAGATTCGCCCTCCGGATAAATGAGCAGGGCCCTTCCTTCCGGGGCGTAGGTGGTGGCACGTTGCGAGGCATAAACGGTGATCTGTTTTGGAATAAACCCGCGGTCGAGCAGGACCCCGGCGATCTCCGTAAGGCGTTCGTTCTGCACCGCGATCGCCGAAACCACGCTCTCGGTTTCGTTTTGTTCGATCACTTCAAAATCCGTCGTGACTTCGTCCGCGGAGAACGGCAGCCCCTTTTCAATTTGTAACCGGACCATCTCCGGAAATTCCGCCGGGTCGACCGTGGGCAGACGGAAGCGTTGCGCGAGGATGGCGTCGATGGGAAGCCCGAGAATCAATTCGTCGGTTGCATGCAGGAGCGGCACGGCTTCGGCGAGAGTGGGAACCATGCGCACTTCCCACGCCCCGTTGCTCTGGCTGGAGCGCAGAAGATTCCAACCATGCGCGGTCGGAACGATAAATACGGATGTCACGGGCGCTTCGATATCAAAGCTCCCTCCAGGTAATCATCTGTGGTGAATTCCCGACCTTCCGCACAACCATTTGCACAACGCGAGTGATGTCTCCGGATTTGCCTACGCTGACAATACGAAAAATCTGATCCTTGAACTCGACGAGACCGTTCAGCGCGGCCGATTGTTCCGGCGAAAAGCCAATAACCGCGCGCACTTCCTCCAGCGATTTAAAGTGATTATCATCCTTGGTCCCATCAATTCCATCGAGGCCCCGGCGCAGCTGTAAAAAGGCATCGACCACCGGTTCCGTCATGCCGGGCAGCGCCAATAGAACTTCGCGCGACGCCCAGGTCAGGTCGATCGGGCCGCTGCTGTTGAGCGTAAGATCGTTGTCCCAGCCCGGGGTGGCGGTGAATTCCTCCCAGCCTTTCACTTTTTTTAACTGATCGATGCGCGTCAGCAAACTATTGGCCGGGTGGTAATCGTCCGCGTCCTCCGCGCCGTTAAGACGCACCAGATTATCGGGATCGACCCAATCGAGCAGGCAATCGATCATGTGATCGCGTTCATTGAGATCAATACCCTTCAATTCCAAATACTTTCTTAAAATTTCGAGCCGGGCCGGATCTTCACCCGCCACCAGCCAGTTCAGGTTCAGTCTTCCACCCTCGCCCGAGATGTGCGCCTCGAAACTTTGGCGGCCTTCCTGATGGATCAGGTTGGCCGAATCGGGCTTCACGTGCGGATGCAGTGCAACTTCCGCGCCGGAGCAGGCCATTGCTTCAGCCTCCAGAATCCGGTTGGCACTGCCGGAGAGCGAAAGGCGCGAATCGATCTCGAGCGCCCACGATATGAGCATGGCGCTGAGAAGAAAAAGCGCCCAGAGGGAAAGGAGGAGCGCGGCACCGCGGTTTCTCTTCGCCCAGTTCGTAGTCTTCACAACGGCGTCCTTCCCAGCGGAATGATTGCCTCCCAGGGCACGGCCGAGTCGCTCCGCCCGATGGTGAGCTTGACCAGGCGCGGCAGCGTCACGTTGTCGGTCCAGCGATCCTGCCAGACGTTGAGTCGCGGATCGAAATAACGAATCTGAAGCGTCTGCACATTTTCAATTAAAGGAACCCAGCTTTCGTGCACGTTGCTAAAGGACTGGTCCTGCACCGGCTTGCGCAGAACGCCGAGGTCGAGCTGATCGGTTTTCTTCTCAGCCGGACGCAGCTGCAAACTGACAAGATAATCGCCGCCGGCGTAACGAGTAAGCAGGCCCGGGCCCGCGCCGCACGTCCATGTGATCCGGTCGCGCGACAGATCGTTAACCTTGATCGCCTCACCGTTCAGTGCACCCAACCCGGAGGGAAGGCTCTGCCATTGGAAAGTCAGTGTATCGCGCAGCGCGTCGTAGCGCGTATCGCTCATGCCCACATCGGACGAAACGCGCATTGCCATGACGTTCGCTTGGACAAAGCGATAAATGGCGATCGACATGCCGGCGAGGATCGTCACGGCTATCATGATTTCGAGAAGGGTAAATCCCTTCGCTCTGGCCGCTCTAGCCCGCTCGATAAACATAAAACTCAATACTTCTCGTTTGCGCGACTCCACCGCGTGTCCATTCCACGGTCAGGCTGACCTGCTGGACGCCGGTCAATTCGGTCCCGTCCTCCTCTTCCAATTCCGCGGGGATGGTCTTTTGAACCAACTTCACCTCCCCATAAAGCGTAGCGACGGTGAATTCCTTCGCTGCGTCCGGCGCGCCGGGCGTCGCCTGAATTTCCGCCATGCGATCCGACAGGATTTGCCGGATCCGATTTTCCTCGGCCGCGAGGGTGCTGGCGTTAATGCAATTTTGCACCGATCGCCCGAGCGCCAAAACGCCAACCACGAAGATGGTCACACCAAGCAGCACTTCGTAGAGCGCGAAACCGAAGCGTGTTTTCCTACCTGACCACATATTCAGTAAGCTCCGCCTGAGCGGTCAACGGCGAGTAGTTCGCTGTCCAGGTTCCCTCGCGCCCGACAAATTTTACGATGGCCGGCTCGCATGTTCCGGTCGGCCAGAAAACCCATTCGGAGGGCGGCTCTTTGCTCAGGGCCGAAGGAAGATTCAACTGAAACGATTCGCGGTCGGTCACTGGCATTTCGGCGGTCGGCTTCGGATCTTCGCCTTTGGGAATCACTTCGGGGCGCATCTCGATGCTTTTCGATCCCCACACGACAAGATACGCGCGGCGTTCGGCGACGGCATGCTGCTGGGCCTGATGAACAAAACGGTTGAATCGATCAAGCGAGCGATGCAGCCGCTGGTCCGCCAAAACGCCGTTCAGACTGGGCACGGCCATCATCAGCAATAACATCAAAATGAAGACCGAAATCATGATCTCCACGAGGGTGAATGCCTGGCTTCGTCGCACCTTGGAATTTACCCGTGGGGACACAATGCACAATAGGCCAGCCGGGTAATGCCATTTGCAGGGCGCCGGTGTCAGCCCCGAATGCTTTCGGGGTTCACACAAACGCCCTACAATTCCGGGCGGGACTCCTCCATCCGGCAAGCCGCAACCAGCCGCTAAAAAAAAGCAACCGAACGCCAGCGCCCTGGAACTCGGTATGATAAACTCTTTTCAATGGATTGTGAGCTAGCCGGGAAAGCTCGGCCGCGCGGCAACGCGAAAGTTTGTCACTTTGATCGGACCGAGGGCGGGCTGGCCGCATGAGCAAAAACATCGGCGAGCCGCGGCGCCTCGGGCGCGTCATTCTTTTGATCGGCCTTCTCATCGCCGGCGCTGTCGTCGTGGGCGTGATGATCTG
>JBEEHC010000190.1:0-4944 GCA_041167205.1 Verrucomicrobiota bacterium | reverse complement strand
GTCAGCGATAGTTCGCCGATGGCGCCGGGGAGCATATTGAAAGGGACAAGACTCTGAGCGAACACCGGCGAGAGAAAGGTCAGCCAACCGAAACCAGCTGCCATCATCAACGCGCCTATGATTCGCGGCAGGAACGTCGATCTAAGAATCAAATAGCCTACGCCGAGGCAATGCAGCCCGAAAAAGACGAGGCCGATATCATTGGCCTGAGCCCGCACGACAAGAAACATGTAGGAGAGTCCCTGCAACTGTTCCGCTGTGAATCCGCTCAAGTAGGGCGCACCTTTCAAGAGGATGAAAGGCACAAAATCAAAAAGACAACTGAGCGCGCCAACCGCGCAGCCCACCAGACTGAAGAATGCCGTCAACAGGGAAAGGCTCCGGTTCACGGGCTTGAGCACTTCATAAACGAATAGAGTCGCACCGACATAAAAGGCGGTTGAAATGAGGAGAAGTGCCGTGCCCGAAAGAAACAATCCTTCGTTCGCAAGGAGGTTGGTCGCTGTCGTCGCGGCGTCGCCGGGGACGACAAGCTTGCCGCTAACAATCAGGGGGAAGATGCTTGTGAGAAAGCACATCAACCAACAGGCGCCGCCCATCCTGGCTTTAAAGAGTGGCGACATTTCTGCAGTTTGTGAGTTCATTTGGCAATTCCGTGTGTCGTTGATAAAATCGTTCGAAGTCGAATTAGGGATGGCGAACAGTTAGTCGAAAGTTACGACCACTTTGCCTCGAGCGTGGCCTGTGTCCAGATGAGTCAGGGCTGCCGGGACATCGGTTAATCTAAAGGTCTTGTCGATGACAGGCATAATCTTTCCGTCTCTCATCAGATCGCTTAGGATAGCCAGGTCGGCTTTGTTCAGGCTGGCGACATAGGTGATGAACTTCTGGCTTGTGAACAAAGATCCAAGGTAGGCATTGAGCTCTCCAAGCAAACGACAGACAAACCCATCGTGCCATCCTGCTCCACCGATCCCGGCCATGACACAGATGCCATTGGGCGTCAGAATCCGCCGGCGGTCGGAGAATGAATGGTTTCCGACGAGGTCAAAGATAAGGTCGTATCGCTGATCCGTCTTTGTGTAATCTTTTTTCGTGTAGTCGATCACATGGTCGGCCCCGATTGATCGGACCATGTCCAGGTTGCGCGTGCTACATACGGCGGTCACTTCGGTTCCGAACGATTTCGCTATCTGGACTGCAAAGGTACCGACGCCGCCGGACGCACCGTTGACGAGGACTTTTTGTCCTGCCTTGATCTTTCCCTTGTCGCGCAAGCCTTGTAAGGCGGTCAGACCGGCTACCGGAACAGCGGCTGCCTGCTCGAACGTTACGTTAGCGGGATTACGCGCGGCCGCGCGATCCGGGAGGACGCAAACGTACTCCGCCAGCGCCCCCCTCGTTCCACCAAACATCTCGTCCCCAGGTTTGAGCTGAGTCACGTTTTTGCCGACTGCTTCAATGGTGCCCGCATAGTCGACACCCAGGCGAGTGTCCTTGGGCTTGCGCATTCCTATAATCGGGCGCAACAACCAGGGACCGCGAAGGGTGAGATCCAGTGGGTTCAGCGCAACCGCGTGGACTCTAACCAAGACCTGGTTCTCTGTTGGAACTGGCTTCTCAAGTTCTGCCAGAGTCAGAACCTCGGGTCCGCCATACTCGCAGTGGACGATAGCTTTCATAGGATTGGTAAGTGCGCCGATCCTGCGATCGCAGTCGTTAGTCGACCGCCAATAGGCGATGAATCCCCACAAAAACGCTAGGATCAAGGCGAACAAAAACGCGCGGGCAGCCCACTTTAGTATTCGTTTTAGTAGTTTCATGAACGGCGGTTCGTGGTAGTTCCCTTAGTCGATCGTTATCGCGATCTTCCCCTGGACATGGCCGGTCTCGAGATATTTGTAGGCGGCGGCGGTTTCAGCAAACGGGTAAGTCTTGGTGAGAGCGGGCAACACCTTTCCGCTCTCGGTAAGATCGCGCAGAATGCCGAGGTCTTTCTTGTTAATGTCGACGCCGAAGTTGACAAATTTCTCGGCCGAAAATCGCGAACGAAGCCAGGCCGTGAGCGAGCTAGCCATATTAAACAGAGTCTCCTTACGCATGCCCGAGCCGCCGACCCCGGCCAACACGCAAATGCCACCGGGCCTGAGGATCCGTCGGCGTTCCGCAAAGGAACGATTATTGACCAGATCGTAGATGACGTCGTAACGCTGTTCGCCCTTGGTGAAGTCTTGTTTAGTATAGTCGATTACGTGATCGGCACCGATCGATCGGACTAGGTCCAGGTTTTTCGTGCTGCAGACGCCGGTTACCTCCGCGCCAAAAGCTTTGGCGATCTGGACGGCAAATGTTCCGACGCCTCCGGACGCACCATTGATCAGAACCTTGTGTCCTGCTTTGAGCCGGCCGGTGTCGCGCAGTCCCTGTAAAGCAACGAGGGCGGTAGGCATCGTTGCGGCTTGCTCGAAGGTAATGTTGGCTGGCTTCGACACCACCGCTCGATCGGCTCTGACGCAGATGTATTCAGCGAGAGCACCTGCCTTTACTCCGAAGACTTCATCGCCGGTTTTGAACTCGGTCACGTTCCTGCCGACAGCTTCAACGGTTCCGGAGAAGTCGGATCCCGGGCAGGTATTTTTCGGCTTGCGAAGTCCGAAGAGGAGCCTGCCGGGGACACTGCCTCCGAGCATGCCGCCGTCGAAGAATCTGAGGGATACGGCGCGAACCCGGACGAGAATCTGGTTGTCGTTCGGAACCGGCTTTTCGACCTGTTCGAGCTTCAGAACGTCATCAGGCGCACCGTATTCGCAGTACCTGATCGCTTTCATCAGCTGAACTCCCGCAGGAATGCGGCGGCCGCAGTTGTTCGTCGAAGTCCAGTAAGCAATCTGGAATGCCGCGACGAGGACAAGCAGAAGCCCGAGCGCGGTCCACTTCAGAATGCGTTTCACCTTCATATCATTCCACGCGTAGAGCCTCGATTGGGTTGATACGCGCCGCGCGGCGGGCGGGAAGCCAGGAGGCGAGCAAGGCGATGGCCATAAGGAGGAGCGTAGTGCCGACCAACACCATAGGACTGTTAAGCTGCATGCCGGGGTTACGGGCGGCCAGGAGCCGGGCAACGCCCAGCGCGCCAAGTAGACCGAGGGCCGACCCGATCAGCGCCAATTTCACGCCGGAAGTCAGGACGATGCGGGTAATGTCGCGGCCGCTGGCTCCCAAGGCGAAGCGAATTGCAAACTCGCCGGCACGTTGAGCCATGGTCCGGGCGATGACGCCGTAGATACCTAACGAGGCCAGGCCGAGCCCGAGCAGCGCAAACGAGCCAAGCATGTCGCGCAGGATGGCAGTTTGAGAGTTGGCGCGCTCGATGGTGGCGTCGCCGGGTTCGAGCTGGCGCAGCGGCAGATCGGCGTCGAGTTCTGAAACAACGTTACGGATGCTTTGGAGGAGCGTGGAAGGTGCGACGCCCGTGGTGTGCACGGCGATCTGGTTATAGGGCCGGGGCTCCTGCGCCATAGGCTGATAAAGTTGTAACGTCACCGGACCGGGGTCGGGCATCACCGATTTCACATCGGTCGCGATGCCAACAATTTCCCCCCATTGGAGATTGGCGTTGCCGGTTTGAGCAACCCGGCGACCGATCGGGTTTTCGTTCCCAAAGAGCGCGGTGGCCGTCGCCTGGCTAATGATGAAAACCTTGGGAGAAGTCAGGGTGTCGCGCTCGTTGAAGGCGCGTCCGGTCAGCAGGCGTGTCTCGAAGACTTCAAAATAGCGGGGACTGATGCTGTTGACGACCGCAGCGGGTTCGCGACCGGGCTGGGGAAGCTCACGACCCTCGACAAGGTATTTGCGGATGTCGCTCCAATTGAAGAACGGCGTGAAAGAGGAGATACTTGCCGAGGCGACGCCGCGAATCGCTTCCAACCTTTCCAGGGTGACACGATGGAAGGCGGTCATTCTTTCAGCGTCGGGATAACCGGCGGCCGGGAGCACGACTGTTCCAGTGACGACACGTTCGGACTGCCAGCCAGCACGACTATTACTTAACTCATTGAGACCGCGGGCAAAGAGCGCGGCCCCCGTGAGCAGGACCATGGCGAGCGCAAATTGGCCGACGATGAGACCGTGGCGAAAGCGTTGATGACCGCGACCTCCCGTCATTCCACGTGCGCCGCTCTTCAGGGTATCGTTTACATTCAACCGCAGAGCGAAGAGCGCCGGGGCCAGGCCGAAGGCGACGGCAGTGATGAGTGACGCGACAAACGCCCAACCGAAGACATGCCAGTCAAAGGCGAACACCACGCCTTCTCCGTTGTCTCCCATAGTTCGGGAGGAGAGCCAATCGGCCGCCCAGCGTGCGACGACCACCGAGGAGGCGCCACCGGCAATAGCCAGCAAGAGCGATTCGGCGACCAGTGGGCGGAGCAATTGCGCGCGTGAGGCCCCGAGGGCGGAACGGACGGCGAACTCCCGGGCGCGCGCCATGGTGCGAGCGAGGAGAAGGTTCGCCAGATTGGAACAGGCGATAAGGAGGACGAAACCGGAAAGGCCGATAAGCATTGCCATCAAGACGAGAGCATTGTTTGGCAGAGCAGTGCCGTTGAGGGGAACCGCGTGCCAGGTGCTGCCAGCATTGACTTCAGGGAAGTCGGCGGCGAGGCGCGCGCCAAAGTTGGCGACAAAGCCTGCCGCTTCCGCGTCCGAAAGCTTGTCGCTGCGACGGGCGATGGGCCGAAGGCTGGTGGTGCGGCGGTCCGAGGACTTTTGTTGATCGAGAGCAAGCGGACGGAAGAAATCAAACGGACCGAGGTGACGCCAGTCATTGAACCACGCGGGCAGGACTCCCACGATCTCGTGAGGTTCGCCGTCGACGCGAATGGTGCGGCCGATGACATCAGTTCGGCCACCAAAGCGTTGTTGCCAGCAACGTTGACTAATGAT
>JBEEHC010000189.1:0-7354 GCA_041167205.1 Verrucomicrobiota bacterium | reverse complement strand
CCATTACCCCCAGATCGATGACCTCGTAGTTATTACATTGAAGCACGACGCCGACGATGTTCTTGCCGATGTCGTGCACGTCGCCCTTCACGGTGGCCATGACAATGCGCGCCTGCGGCTTCGCGTTCGCGTCCTTTTCCGCTTCCATAAAAGGCAGCAGATACGCGACCGCTTTTTTCATAACGCGTGCGCTCTTTACCACCTGGGGCAAGAACATTTTTCCGGCGCCGAACAGATCGCCCACCACGCTCATGCCGGCCATGAGCGGTCCTTCGATTACGTCGAGCGGCCGCTTGCTCTTCTGCCGCGCCTCTTCGGTATCGGCATCAATGAAATCGACGATCCCTTTCACGAGCGCGTGAGAGAGACGCTCTTCCACCGGCGCATGCCGCCACGCCTCCTTTTCCAGAGGCGTTTTCTCGGTAGCCTTAACGCTCTCGGCGAAATCGACCAGCCGTTCTGTCGCATCGTCGCGCCGATTGAGCAGGACGTCTTCCACGCACGTCCGCAGTTCCGGCTCGATCTCCTCGTAAACGGCAAGCTGGCCCGCGTTCACGATCGCCATGTCGAGTCCCGCCTGGATCGCGTGAAAGAGAAATGCCGCATGCATCGCCTCGCGCACGGCGTTGTTCCCACGAAACGAAAACGAAATGTTGCTCAGGCCACCGCTGGTGCGCGCCCCGGGCAGGTTCGCTTTGATCCAACGGACTGCTTCGATAAAATCGACCGCGTAATTCCGATGCTCTTCGAGCCCGGTTGCGACCGTGAGAACGTTCGGATCGAAAATGATGTCGTTAGGCGGAAGACCGGCGCGCTCGGTCAAAAGCTTGTAGGCGCGCGCGCACACGTCGATCCGCCGCTGCAAGCTGTCCGCCTGCCCGCTTTCGTCGAACGCCATCACGATCACCGCCGCGCCATATCGCCTAACCAGTGCAGCCTGGCGCAAGAATTCCTCCTCGCCGTTCTTCAAGCTGATCGAATTCACGACCGCTTTGCCCTGGACGCATTTCAAACCGGCTTCGATCACGCTCCATTTCGAGCTGTCGATCATGATCGGCACGCGCGAGATCTCGGGCTCGCTGCCGATTAAATTGAGAAAGCGCGTCATCGAGGCTTCGGAATCGATCATTCCTTCGTCCATGTTGACGTCGAGAATGTTGGCGCCGCCTTTGACTTGTTGCCGTGCCACGGCGAGCGCCGCCTCGAAATCGCCGGCGAGGATCAGTTTCGAAAAACGGGGGGAACCGGTGATGTTCGTTCTCTCGCCCACGACCACGAAGCCCATCTCCGGCGTAATGTTGAGCGGTTCGAGTCCGGATAACTGCAGCGGCGCTCTATGAGCGCCGACGCCACCCTCTCGGCGGTCATAGACCGCCGCTACAGGTTTTCGTGGCGCACAGTCACGCACGGCATCAGCGATCAAACGAATGTGATCCGGCGTCGTGCCGCAACATCCGCCCACGATGTTCAGCCACCCATTTCGTGCCCATTTTTGCAGCTGCGGCGCCAAACTCTCCGGCGTCTCGGGAAAACCAGTCGGCGAAAGCGGATCGGGGAGACCGGCGTTCGGATAAGCGCTCGTGTAGAGAGAAGAGCCATGGGCAAGCTCTTCGATGTACGGCTCCATCTCGCCGGGCCCGAGCGCGCAATTCAAGCCCACCACGAGTGGCTTTGCGTGGGCGATCGACGTGAGAAATGCCTCCACCGTCTGGCCACTCAGGATTCGCCCAGACCGATCGGTCACCGTGCCCGAGATGATGAGCGGAACGGTCTTGCCTGATTTTTCGAAGAGCTCCGCGATGGCGGCGATGGCAGCTTTGGCATTGAGCGTGTCGAAGATGGTTTCCACCAGCAAGAGATCGACACCGCCTTCGAGAAGCGCTTTCGCCTGATCGGAGTAGGCCTGTCGAATTTGATCGAAGGTGACCGCGCGAAAGCTGGGATCGTTCACGTCCGGCGAGAGGGATGCAGTCACCGGAAGTGGACCAAGCGAGCCCGCGACGAAGCGCCGTTGACCGGTTTCGTTCGCCACGGCGTTCGCCGCCTCGCGAGCTACACGTGCGGCTGAGACATTTATCTCTTGGACGAGTGCGCGGAAGTCCGCGTCGTCCACGACGCGCTGAAAAAATTCCGGGTCTTTTCGTCCGTTGTCTGGTTCGCCGTGAAAGAGGAAATCGTGCAGCCCGATCGTCGTGGCGCTGAAAGTGTTTGTTTCGATGATATCCGCGCCGGCCTCGAGATAACGCGTGTGAATTTCGGCGATGAGGTTGGGCTTCGTCAGAAGCAGGAGCTCGATACTCCCTTTCAAGTCCTTGCCTTTCCAATCCTTGAAGCGCGCGCCGCGGTAATCGGATTCGGACAGTTTGTGCTGCTGGACCATCGTGCCCATCGCGCCATCGAGCACGACAATGCGCTCGCGCATCAACGCTTCGAGAGGATGGAGGAGTTCGACAGGCATGTTGAATTAGAACTAAACTCCGCTTCCAGCGGGCGGCAAGGAACAAATTGACGCATCATGATGCGTAGATGTGTTATTCTCCTGCTCTTGATCTCGCTTTAGGGCGCGCTGATAAAACGATCAGGAGCAAGATCAGGATCAGAGCCGGGACTCGAATCCGAGCTTCCAAAGTTCCCGTGCGGAAAGTTAGATTCGCCTGATGGAGGCGATCCGTCTTTTCAAGGCCTTGACCCGGGACCAGCGGAACACCTTCATCGCCTGTTTCCTCGGCTGGGCGCTCGACGCGCTCGATTTTTTCCTCCTGACCTTCGTGTTGATCCCAGTCTCGCACGATTTCGACCAGAGCATTCCGAAAGTCGCCTTTGCCATCACGCTGACCCTGCTGATGCGACCCGTGGGCGCATTTATCTTTGGATGGCTCGGCGACAAATTCGGCCGGCGCGTTCCGTTGATGGCCGACATTATCTTTTACTCGGTGATGGAATTGCTCACCGCGTTTGCACCCAATTTTACGATCTTCCTGATTTTGCGCGCGCTTTTCGGAATTGGAATGGGCGGCGAATGGGGACTGGGCGCGTCTCTCGCGATGGAATCACTTCCGGCGAAGGCGCGCGGCTTGTTCTCCGGAATCCTGCAGCAAGGCTACGCCTTCGGCTATCTCCTGGCCGCGTTGCTTTACTGGATCATCTTTCCGATCTTTGGCTGGCGCGGTCTTTTCGTGGCGGGGGCGCTTCCGGCCGCGTTGGTCATTTACATTCGCGCTCGCGTGCCGGAATCGCCGGTGTGGGAGCGACAACGCCGCGAGCGAAAACGGACGCCCGTGAATGTGCCGCGGCTCATCAAAGAGCACGGCACTTTGTTCATCTACGCCGTTCTTCTGATGACGGCGTTCAACTATATGTCGCACGGAACCCAGGACCTCTACCCGACGTTCCTCGAAAAACAGCGTGGCTTCGGAGTCGCCGACAAATCGATGATGACCATCATTTATGCGCTGGGCGCAATCTGCGGGGGGACGGTGATCGGTTTTCTATCGCAACGCTGGGGACGGAGACGCAGCATTATCGTGTCGGCCTCGTGTGGAATGCTTCTGATTCCGGTTTGGATTTTCGCCCCGGGAACTGCTCTACTCATCGTCGGCGGATTCCTCATGCAATTCATGGTGCAGGGTGCGTGGGGTGTCGTTCCGGTGCATCTGAATGAGCTATCGCCCCCCGAGGTTCGCGGAACCTTTCCTGGCCTGGCTTATCAGCTTGGAAATTGTGCCGCGGCCTATGCCGCGCAACAGCAAGCGTGGCTCGCCGAACGTTTTCGGACCGCCGATGGAAATCCAAATTACGCGCTGACCATGGCCTCGGTGGAAGGCATTGTCTTTCTCGCGATTATTATTCTGGCCGCTTTCGGCCACGAGAAACGCGGGATCGAATTTTAGCGGTCTTTTCTAATTGTCAGGCTGAGCCTGTCGAAGCACCTCTAAATTTCCCCTAACGAGGTCGCTCTCACGGAAAAGAAAGAGGTTCTTCGACTGCGTTTCGCTCCACTCCGCTCAGAATGACAATGACAGTGAAAAAGTTACTGCCCGTGCTCGGACGAAGTCGCGGCGGAATCAGAAGCGGTCGCTGGGGCGCGATACATTCCCTTGCCGTAACGTTCGTCCACGATCGCTTCCGCGATTTTGTCGGCGAGATCGTCGCGCCGGCCAGCGCTCCGGGCCGCGGCGCCTTCTTTGCGGTTGCTCAAGAATCCACACTCGACGAGCACCGCCGGATACTCAGCTTTTCGCAGCACACGAAAGTTCGCGGTCTTCACGCCGCGATTTACAGCACCGGGCAAGGTCATCAAATGCTGTTGAATGCGATAGGCCAGCGGCCGGGCGACCGAAGAATGATAGTAGGTCTCGAATCCTCGAATGCCGCGGCGTCCCGAATCGTTAAAATGGACGCTGACAAAAATCGCGTTGCTCTGCCCATTGGAGATCGCGGCGCGTTGGTCGAGAGGAATGAAAACATCGCTCGAGCGAGTCATGATTACGCGAAATTGCGATTCGCGCAGCTTGCTCGCGAGCCGGGTGGCGACATCGAGCGTGGCATTTTTCTCCGCACCTCCGTAACGGCGAAAAGCGCCATTGTCCTTTCCGCCATGGCCGGCATCGACCACGACCGTGGTGAACGTCCGGGTGGTGTCCTTGACGCGAAGCCCCGATGTCGTGCCGCAACTTGTGAGCAAAACACAAGCGAGCGCCAGCAGGACAAAACTTAAGGATCGAAGCATGGGCACTCCTAGCCCAAAGGCGACGGCGTGCCAGAAATTTCTGCTGTAGCGACTGCACAGGGGCCAAAAACCGCTTGTTTTTTTCGCGCCTCAAACTAAAGGCCCTAAACTGATTTTTATGCTCATTCGATTCGCACTTATCCCATTACTGCTGGCGCTGGGTTTGCCGACCTGCAAGAAGACCGAGACGGCCGTCAAGACCAACTCCGACCAGGCGACATCCGTGGCTTCGGCAACGCCCGCAGCCTCCAACTCCACTGCCGCAGCAGCGCCGTCCGCGGCACCGGTCATTAGCAAGCCGGCGATCGATCAGAACGCGCAGGTGGTAATTTTTGGCTATCACCGGTTCGTCAACAACGTCCGGCGACCCGATACCGAGATCACGCCGCAAGCGTTCGAAGCGCAGATGCAGGAGCTGAAGAATAAGGGAATCAGCGTGATCCCGATGCAGGATTTTCTCGCGTGGAGGCGCGGCGAAAAAGGGATTCCGGCCAAGAGCGCGGTTTTGACCTTCGACGACGGATGGAAATCCCAGCACGAAGTTGCGTGGCCGATTCTGAAAAAATTCAACTACCCGGTCACGCTCTTCATTTACACCGAAGGCATCCGGCCAGGACATTTCAGCGGCGGTGAATCGATGAGCTGGGACCAGCTCGCGGAGATGCGAGACGCGGGAGTCGATATTCAGGGGCACACGGCCACTCATTCGGATTTGCGAAAGCCTTACGACAAGGTGGCGAAGAAAAAGTTGAGTCCGGCGGAATACGAGGAATGGCTGGCGAAAGAGGTCGCGGGCTCGAAACAGCTGATTGAGCAAAAGCTCGGCGTGAAGGTGAACTGCTTTGCGGTGCCCTACGGATTTCACAACGACCACATCAGAGACGTAGTAATGAAGGCCGGCTATGAAGCGCTCTTCACGGTTTATGGCCAGCCGATCACGATGCACACACCGCTGAGTTCAGTCGGCCGTTATTTGATGGAGGCGAACAAACCGAAAACGTTTTCCGATGCAGTCGCAGCCATCGCCACGACCGCCAGCGGTCCGGCCGTCGCCGAGGTATCGTCTTCGAACCTGCAAACGCAGCCGGCGGACGGTGAGACGATCAAGAATCCTTTGCCGCTGATCAAA
Source organism: Verrucomicrobiota bacterium (assembly GCA_041167205.1). Lineage (GTDB taxonomy): Bacteria > Verrucomicrobiota > Verrucomicrobiia > Chthoniobacterales > UBA10450 > AV80. Next base: position 1,496 of record JBEEHC010000189.1, on the reverse strand, counting down.
GCCAATATCGCGTCGCTCGGAACTATCGATCCGGGGACAGCACCGGAGATGCGGGTCAGCGGACTGGGGAAAGTCGATTCCAGCTTCGATCCGAAAAGTTCCACGGTGGCTTATCAGGTCACGCAGAAACTGCGTGATAAAGCCGTTACCGTAATCGTGAGCGCGAAGTCCGGCGGCAAGAAGGTGGAAACGCATTGGACGTTTAACCTTGATGCTGGAACAGCTGCGGCACCCGCCGCGTCGGCAGCGCCTTCAACGCCGCCGCCAGCGCCACCGGCCGCACCCGCCGCTCCCGCGCCGAAAAAGAAGAAGAAGAGATAGGCGGCTCTGCGGCGCGCTTAGATCGTTATGTTTTCGCAACTCGGCGACAAGCTGCAGGATATTTTCAAGGACCTGCGCGGGCATGGCACGATCAGCGAGACGAATATCAACGACGCCCTCCGGCAGGTGCGGCTCGCGCTGCTGGAAGCGGATGTTGATTTTCAGGTCGCGAAGAATTTCATCGCGCGGATCAGAGAGAAAGCGCTGGGCGAGGAAGTGCTGCGCAGCGTCACGCCCGGTCAGCAGATCGTTAAGATTTTTCATGATGAGCTGACGGCCTTGCTCGGGAGCGATGCCGCGCCGCTCAATCTGGAAAAGCCGGCGCGCATTTTGATCGTCGGCCTGAACGGCGCCGGAAAAACCACCTCGTCGGCCAAACTGGCGCGCTATCTGAAAAAGCAGGGCCGCACGCCTTTGCTGATTGCCTGCGATTTGCAACGACCGGCCGCGATCGAGCAACTCGCCACGCTCGGGCGCCAGGTGGACGTGCCGGTTTACACTCCCGATCCGCAGGAGAAAAACGTGCGGCGGGCGGCGGCCGCGAGCCTGGAGTGGGCGGCGCAACAAACCGGTAACGTGCAAATCTTCGATACGGCAGGACGACAGGAGATCGACGCGGCGTTGATCGAAGAGATCAAGGGGCTGAAGGAATTCTTGCAGCCGCAGGAAATCCTGCTGGTCGCGGATGCAGCCACGGGACAACAGGCGGTCAGCGTTGCCACGCATTTTCACGAGGCGCTCGGCATTACCGGCATCATTCTGACCAAGCTGGACGGCGACGCGCGCGGCGGCGCCGCGCTCTCGATGCGAGAGGTTACGCAGCGTCCAATTAAGTTCGCCGGCGTTGGCGAAAAGCTCGATCAGTTCGAGGCGTTCGTGCCAGACCGCCTCGCGGGCCGGATTCTCGGGATGGGCGACATCGTTGGTCTGGTCGAGAAAGCAGCGGAAGCGGTTGATGAAGAGGAAGCTGCGCGGCTGGAGCGGAAGCTGAAGACCGCGTCGTTCGACTTCAACGATTTCCTGGCCCAATTCAAAATGATGCGGAAAATGGGGCCGCTGGAGAATATCCTTGGCATGATCCCGGGGATGAGTAACGTGCAGGGCCTCTCCGTGGACGAGAAGCAGCTCAAGCGGACGGAAGCGATTGTGCTTTCCATGACGCACGAGGAGAGAAC
>JBEEHC010000188.1:0-10026 GCA_041167205.1 Verrucomicrobiota bacterium | reverse complement strand
GGACGGCGACGTCGCCCGCCAATTCTCCGAGGCGCTGGCGGAGCGTGCGCAGGCTGGCGTGAAGGTGAACGCAATCCTCGACGCACAGGGCACCAGCAAAATGGGGTCGGAGAACCTCTCGCGACTCCAGAGCGCAGGCGTCAACATCGAGAAATATCATTCCATTTTCTGGTGGGACATTCGCCGCTTCAACAATCGGAGCCATCGCAAGTTGTTGATCATCGATGGCAAGATTGCCTTCGTCGGCGGCGTCGGCATCGCCAACGAATGGACCGGAAACGCCCAATCGCCGGAGCATTGGCGCGACAATCATTACAAGGTGGCCGGACCGGTGGTCGCGCAGCTTCAGGGGATTTTCATGGAGAACTGGCTAAAGACCCGCGCGGTCGTGCTGCACGGTCCCGAATATTTTCCGCCGCTGGCGGCGGCCGGACCCTATCTCGCGCAAGGATTCAAGAGCTCACCGCGCCTGGGCGATAATAACATTCGCCTCATGTATTTGCTGGCAATCGCCTCGGCTCGGAAAACCCTGAGGATTGAAAACGCGTACTTCCTTCCCGACGACTTGACGCGGAAGGAACTGATGACCGCCGCGAAACGGGGAGTAAAGGTCGAAGTGCTCATGCCGGGTCCGCACATCGACCAAAAACTGGTGCGCGCTGCGTCGCGGCGGCACTGGCCGGAACTCATCAAGGCTGGAATCAAACTTTACGAGTATCAACCGACGATGCTGCACGTGAAATTGATGATCGTCGATGACACTTTCGTTTCGATCGGTTCGGGGAACTTCGATAACCGCTCAGTTCGGCTGAACGACGAGGCAAACCTTGACGTTTTGAATCAAAGTTTCGCCGCGAGCCAGATTCGTCTCTTTGAAATGGACAAGCGCCAATCACGCGAACTCACGCTGAACGACGCTGGCAAGTTGAACCTGGTGAATCCCGTCCAGCATGCCGCCAGCGTGGCCGCACCGCAGCTTTGATCACTTGGCAGCGAGGTCAGCCTTCGAGCGCCAAATCACCCGGCTCGTTAATGCTTCGGTAAAAGTCGCGCGCTTCCTCCGGAACGTTCCACATCTGAACTCTGCCCGTCCGGGCCAGATTCCAGGTTAACGTTTGCAGGGAGAAATCGCAGCCCGCCAGAGCCGCGGCAAAATCCGCGGACGCCTCTCGTGGATAAATGGCCGCCAGCGGTTCGGCGCGCTCATCAATCACCGGAAGCACGCCACGGCCCGCTCTCGCCAGACGGCAAAGAAAACACATCTGCTCGCTCGTCATAAACGGCATATCAACCGCCAGCACGGCAAGGTGCGATGTCTGCATCGAGGCCAAAGCTCTCGTTAGGCCGCTAAGTGGCCCCCGAGACGGCGGCTCATCCAAAAGCAAGTCGGCCTCGACTGGCAGCCAGGAAGGCTCTTTCCGGACAGAAACGAAAATCTTCGCCGGGCGAAGAACTCGCAGAACGTCTAGCTGCCGTTGCCAAAGCGCCTGGCCGCGGAAAACAATGGCCGCCTTGTCCCTTCCCATCCGCCGCGATTCGCCGCCGGCGAGCAAGACGGCGGTAAGAGTCATGCTGCAATGCTATCACTTGGACACGGTGATGCGACTTGATCGCGAACCTCGCCGCATCGCCCTTTCGTGCGATGATTCTTTTATGAGCCCGTCGGAAGCTGAGAAGCAAGGGATCGGCGCGGGAAGCGTTATTCGCCGCAAAGCCGACGGTGGTTATGAGTGCGTGACCGATGAGGTGGCGATCGAGGAACCGCTGGAAATCCGGATCGGACAGGATCCGCTCGCGGTCACCATGCGCACTCCGGGGAATGACGAGGAACTCGCAGCCGGCTTTCTTCTTTCCGAGGGAATTGTTCGCTCGCGCGGCGATCTGCGGGAGATCGTCCGTTGTACATTGCCGGCGTCGCTCGGCAACGTTCTCAACGTCACGCTTGCCGCTACCGCGAAATTCACTCCGGCCGCCACCCACCGCTTCGGCACAATTTCCACCAGCTGCGGACTGTGCGGAAAGACGAGCATTGAATTCATCCGCCAACAATTTCCGCCGATTGATTCCACAACTCCGATTCGGATCGAAGCCGCCAGGCTTCTCGAGCTGCCCGAACGTCTTCGCAGCGCTCAAGGCAATTTCGCGCGAACCGGTGGGATTCACGCTGCCGCCATTTTCGACCTCGACGGCAACCTGATTGTCCTGCGCGAAGACATCGGCCGTCACAACGCGGTCGACAAGGCGACCGGCCGCGCCTTCCTCGACGATCTGCTGCCGCTAAAGAATCATATCCTGATCGTGAGCGGACGTTCGTCCCTGGAGATTGTGCAAAAAGCGCTCTCGGCCGGCATTCCAATCGTTGCCGCTGTCTCGGCGCCCTCAAGCCTGGCGGTTAACTTTGCTCGGGAAAGCAATCAGACGCTTATCGGCTTTCTTCGCCCGCCAACCTTCAACATCTACGCGCACATCGAACGCGTCACGATGGAGTTGTAGCCTGCCTACCAGCGATGGAACGCGGGATGGCCTTCTTTGACAGCGACAAAAGTCCCGCGACAAGTCGCGCAAACTTTTCCACCACCCGTCAATGTTCCTTCGACCGTCGCTCGATCATCGGTCGACTCTACGACCTTGGCTGACAGGAAGACCGGTGCGTCGGTCGGCGTAGGGCGAAGCAATTTGATCGCGTAATCCGCCGTCACCGTGCAGGGCGGCCGATCTTCGCCGGCTTTGTTCATCAGGTGCCAGGCCGCCGTCCAATTGCAGTGACAGTCGAGCAACGTGCCGATGATTCCGCCATTGAGAACGCCGGGAAATGCTTCGTAGCGCGGCTCCGGTTTCCATTCCGCCACGACCTCCTCGCCGCGCGGGAAACTCCGAATCCGCAATCCATCCCGATTCGCCGGACCACAACCCCAGCAGGCATTGGCCGGGGCATATCGTTCTTGCAGGGATTGCGATTCAGCGGTCGCCATCGGTCACTTCGCCCCATTGGCCGCCGAGCCTGGATAGGGCCGCAATTCCGGGCCGGTGTAGAGCGAGCGCGGACGAATAAGTCGATTGTGATCGTGCTGCTCGACGACGTGCGAGCACCAACCCGCGACGCGGGAAACGGCGAAGATTGGTGTGTTCAATTCCGGCGGAAATTTCAGCATGGTGAAGACCGGCGCAGCGTAGAGATCTACGTTGGCGCAGAGCTGCTTCTCGCGCTCCATCGTTTTCTCCAGGTTTTCGCAGATCGGCACCCATTGTTCCTTGCCCAGCCGTTTCCCGAGATCGCGCGCGATTTCGCGCATGATCGGCACCCGGGAGTCGCCTGCCTTATAAACGCGATGGCCGAAGCCCATGATCTTGGCTTTCTTCGCCAGCTTCGCTTTCAACCAGCCCTCGGCGCGATCGGGTGTCTGGATATCGTCGAGCATCTTCATCGATTCTTCGTTCGCGCCGCCATGCAGCGGCCCCTTCAACGTTCCGCAGGCCGAAGTGACGGCCGAATACATGTCGGACAAGGTCGAGGCCGTCACGCGTGCCGCGAAGGTGGACGCGTTGAATTCGTGGTCTGCGTAAAGAATGTAAATCGTATCGAGCATCCGGATTTGCCAATCCTGTGGCACGCCGCCGGTCAGCTTGTAGAAAAAATTACCAGCGTGCGTCAGGTCAGGTTTATCGGGAATCGGATCCTGTCCCTGGGAAATTCGCCAGCCGTCCGTGACCAGGGAGGAGACGCGCGCGATGAGCCGCATGGCTTTCCTGACGTTGGCGGCGTGCGAGTGGTCGTTCAGATCGGGATCGAAGGGTCCAAGCATCGAGACGCCCGTGCGCAGCATGTCCATCGGATGTGTGTTTTTGGGCATGAGCCGCATCATCTTGACGATGGCGTCGGGCAGAGCGCGCTCCGAGGCGAGTTGATTCGTGAAATTCGCCAGCTGACCGCCGTTGGGCAGCTCTCCGTTCAGCAGGAGATAGGCAACTTCCTCGAAACTGGCCTTGTTCGCCATCTCATGGATGTCGTAGCCGCGATACATCAAGCCCGCGTTCGGATCGACCCAGCAAATTTCCGTTTCGCCGGCGACGACGCCGGCCAGGCCCGGGCTGTAAGGGGGTTTTGTCTCCGTAGTCATTTTGCGTTGCACTCTAACGACGAAACGTGTTTCGACAAATCAGGGATCGCTAAATCCGAGCCATTTGCCCGCGGTCGGATCGTAATCGAGCAGCTCGTAAAGTTCCTGACGCGTCTGCATTTGGTCGATGAATTCCTTTTGCGAGCCGCTTTTTTTCAGCGCGCGCAGAAATTCCTCGCTCGCCTTCATCGCCACGCGAAACGCGCTCATCGGGAAGATCACCATGCGATAGCCCAGTTCGGCCAGCTCGGGCACGGAGAGCAATGGGCTCTTCCCAAATTCCGTCATGTTTGCGAGCAACGGCACATCGATCTCCCTGGCGAAATCGCGGAACTCTTCCACACTTTGCAGCGCTTCCGGAAAAATCGCATCCGCGCCGGCTGCGATGTAATGTTGCGCACGATCCAGCGCCCGATCGAAATCTTCCACCGCTCGCGCATCCGTCCGCGCGATGATCATGAAATTCGGGTCGCGCCGCGCTGCTACGGCCGCTTTGATTTTCCCGATCATCTCTTCAAGATCGACAATCGATTTTCCGGCGAGATGCCCGCAACGCTTCGGAAACTCCTGGTCTTCAATGTGACAACCGGCCAGCCCCGCGCTCTCCAAGTCGCGAATCGTGCGCCCCACATTTTCCGCCCCGCCAAAACCGGTGTCCGCGTCAACCATCGCCGGAATCTTGACCGCTCTCGCTATATAACCAGCGAGTCGCACCACCTCAGTAAGAGTAAGCAAGCCAATGTCCGGCACGCCTGCCGTGGCGTTTGCCATCCCCGCGCCGCTGATGTAAACCGCGTCGAACCCGGCGCGCTCGACTTGCCGCGCCATCGCTGCGTTCGGCACGCCCGGCATCATCACCGCGTTCTTCGCGATCAATTCTCGCAACAATGCGCCTTTGCTTTTCATGGCATCCTCAGGGCCTGCATTAAGGAATCGCCGCTCGCCGCTTCATCGAACGTCCAGCAATGCTCCAGCACGCGATCCGCTGCGTCCTTGCCGATCTTCGGCGCGGCGAGATTCAGGAATTTCCCTTCGACCTCGGAATCCTTCAGCCGGTTTTTCGCATTGCCTAACGGATAGTCCACACGCTTTGTCAGCGTCCGTCCGTCTGCCAAATTCACATGCACAATGTTCGCGACCGCTTCCGCGTAGATTGCGCTGAGCTCATCGTTGCGTTGCACCTTCACGTTCTCAAGGAACTTCACGATCCCGGGCTCGGTGAAACGCGAAGGCGCGAACTGCTTGTCGGTAATCTCGCCGTCGATCAAGGCCACAGCCGTGATGTAAGGCAGACTGTGATCGGCCGTCTCACGGTTTTGCGGCCGCCATTTCTCCGGCTCGCTCCCGATGATATCGACGGAAGCATCGTGGCTCTCGATCACAATTGATTTCACCTGGGAAAGGTCCTCGATTTGTTTGCGCAAAAAGAGCGCGGCTTCGATTGCGCTCTGGCTGTGATATTCCGCCGGCCAGTACTTAATGCTTGTCTTCAAAATCATCGAAGCGGGTCCTTCGCCTGGCATCGCTTCCTTCGTTTTATCGAACACTTCGCGGACGTTGCCTAACGAAACCCCGAGCTCCTTCTCGAATCCCATCGCCCCTTCGAAGATTGGCGCCGGGCCTGTCATGCCGGCGCGCGCCAGCAAGGCCGCGTAAACACCGAGCCTGGCCGCGTTCGCAAAGGCCACGCCTTTCCAATGCGAAAGCTCGCCGACGCGCGCCTGCCGGAACGCCGCGCAATGCACGCCCGCGATGTTGATGGCGTGCCGCGTCCGCTCGGGATCGAGTTTCATCAACTTCGCGCAGGCCAGCGCGGTCGAGAACGCACCATAGGTCGGATGATCCCAGCCGCGCGCCCGAATGCTGGCGGCATCGCAGAGACGGCATTGCACCTCATAGGCGATAGCGGCAGCCGTGATCATTTCTTTTCCGGTCGCGCCGACACTTTCGCCCACCGCGAGCACGGCGGAAAAATTGTCGCTCGGATGCGCCGGTTCTTTCGAGAGATAGGTGTCGTTGTAATCGAAGTAGCGAATGCAGCAGCCGTTCGCGAAGGCGGCCCAATCCGGCGGCGCCTTGTGTGAGGTGCCGAAAACCGTCGCGCCGCCCTGCTCGGCCGAGAAATCCGCAACGACCTTGCGCGCGATCGTGCAGGGCTCCTCGTTCCACGCGCCGAGCGCACAGCCTAACGAGTCCACCAGCCGCCGCTTCACTTCATGCACGACGCTCTTCGAGAGGTCGTCGAAATTCAGCGAGCAGGCGAAATGGGCGAGTTGGTGCGCGAGCGTCGGATTCGTCATAGAAAAGTGAAGCTGCAATCTGGCGACGAATTGCGGGTCGGCAAGCTGCCTTCTGGGTTGTTATTGTAGGGCGGGCGCTCCGCCTGCCATTTATCTGGCAACCGATGCGGTTGCCCTACAATCGGAAAATTCCGCCGGAGTTTTCATCCGTGATCATTCATGTAATTCGTGGTTAAATCTCTCCACATGAGCAAAGTTTACTCAGACGCTACGTCGGCGCTGGCCGGCCTGCTCCACGACAACATGACGATCGCCGCCGGCGGGTTCGGGCTCTGCGGCATCCCGGAGAATCTCATCGCCGCGCTTCATGCCAGTGGCGTGAAGGGCCTGACCATCGTCGGCAACAACGCTGGCGTGGATGGCTTCGGCATGGGCGTTCTCCTGACCACGCGCCAGGTGAAGAAGGTGATGGCGTCCTACGTCGGCGAGAACAAGGAGTTCGAACGCCAGGTGCTCAGCGGCGAGCTTGATCTCGAGCTCATCCCGCAGGGCACACTTGCCGAGCGCTTGCGCGCGGGCGGCGCGGGCATCCCGGGGTTTTACACCCGCACCGGCTTCGCCACGAAACTGACCGAGGGCAAGGAGACGAAAGTTTTCGACGGCAAGGAATACGTGCTCGAACCCGGCATCAAAGCCGAGGTCTCGCTCGTGAAAGCTTGGAAGGGAGACAAATCCGGCAACCTCATTTTTCGAAAAACCTCACGGAACTTCAACCCGATGATCGCCTCTTGCGGCCAAATCTGCGTGGCCGAGGTCGAACAACTTGTCGAGGTGGGCGAACTCGATCCCGACCAGATTCACACGCCAGGGATTTTTGTTGACCGCATCATCCAGGGCCCGAGCTACGAAAAGCGCATCGAGTTCCGCACAGTGCGGGGCAGTGCGGCGGCGAAAAAAGAAAATCCGATCCGCGATTTGATGGCGAAGCGCGCCGCGCAAGAGCTGCGCGACGGTTACTACGTTAATCTCGGCATCGGCATCCCGACACTCGTCGCGAATTACATCCCTGAAGGCATGAACGTCACCCTCCAATCCGAGAACGGCCTGCTCGGCATTGGTCCATTCCCAACCGACGACAAGGTAGACGCCGATCTCATCAACGCCGGCAAGCAGACCATCACGGCAATGCCCGGCTCGGCCTTTTTCTCGAGCGCCGATTCGTTCACTATGATTCGCGGCGGACACATCGATCTCGCCATTCTCGGCGCCTTTGAGGTGACGGACAAAGGCGACATCGCGAACTGGATGGTTCCCGGCAAGATGGTCAAAGGACCCGGTGGCGCGATGGACCTCGTCGCCGGGGTAAAGCGCGTCGTTGCGGTGCTGGAGCACTGCGCGAAAGACGGCAGCCCGAAAATCTTGAAAGAATGCACCCTGCCCATCACGGGCCTGGGAGTCGTTAATCTCATCATCACCGACCTGTGCGTGTTCGAGGTGAAGCCGGGCGGCGGGCTCGTCCTGACCGAGTTGCATCCTGGAGTCACGGTGGACGACATCCGCGCGAAGACCGGCGCACCGTTCGACGTTGCACTGAAGAACTAACTTGCTGCAACGGATCGGGTAGCGCACCCAGCGAGCCACGATCGGGAAAGGACTTTAAGCAAAACTTGTCCCATGCGTCCGCCGTCGCTTAAGCACGCTTCCAAATACGGTGTCATCACGCTGCGCTTCCGAAAAAGAAGCCGCACGCTCACCTATGAACAGAAAGGCGGCAATCAAAGCACGGCCGACTGCAACGGCGTCAGCCTGGATGCGCACATCCATGTCCTCTATGGATTGGCGCTGCAACACCCCGGGAAAAATGTCCTCATGATCGGCTGCGGCGGCGGCACTCTAGGCACCATGCTGGCGCGAGCAGGCCGGCAGGTTTCGATTGTTGAAATTGACCCAGTCTCATTCACGCTGGCGAAGCGTTATTTTGGCCTGCCACGGAACATCGCGTGTCACGTAGGTGACGGACTGGCGTTCATGCAAAAGACGCGGCGGCGCTATGAGGTCCTGATCATCGACGCTTTTACCGGTGAGAACATTCCCGCCCACCTGAAAGGCGCGGCATTTTTTGAGGCGGTCGGCCGCTGTCTTCGAAAGGACGGCTTCGCCCTGGTTAATGTTTGCCTGGAACAGAAATCGGATCCGATAGCCGATAGGATTGCCGCGGGATTCAAAGAAAGAGGTTTGGCGGTTCGCCTTTTGGATAGCCCGGGTGGTGAGCGCAACGCCATCGTTCTTGCGGGACAGGTGGGCAACCTGCGCCGGCCAGGATTACTGGTCCCACCTCAAGCTGGCGCGAAGCTAACTGCCAAGGAACTTCTAGCCATGCGCTTCCGGCGAAGACGCACGATCCGTTAGAGTGTCTGTCGCTCCCGTGGGCAGAGCAGCACCAGCACTGAAGCGATCGTCCAGCACGCGATCATAAAAATAAATCCGGCGTCGAACGAGCCGGTGCGCTGGCTCAGGTTGCCAATGATCTTCGGGCCGACGAATCCGCCGATGCTGGCGGTGCAGTTAATGAATCCCACGGCGGCAGCGGCCGCCGAACTGGTCAGGAATGCGGAAGGCAACGCCCAAAACGATGGCAGATAAGCGACCGTGCCGAAGCCGACGAGCGTGAACACCGCAATCAGCAGCACATTCGAATGCGGGATGAAAAACCACAGACCGAGCGCGAGCGCGGCCGTTAGTTGAGGCAAGGCAAAATGCCAGCGCCGTTCACCGGTGCGATCGGAGCTCCAGCCGAGGATGAGCATTCCGATCAGGCCTGCGACAAACGGAATCGCTCCGACCCAGCCGATGCGTTGGACATCTGTCCAACCGGTGAAGCGTTGAAGCATGGTGGGAAACCAGAACCAAAACGCATAGCCACCGGTATAGGTGAAGAACAGTCCGGCCGTGAGGACTAACACCGCCGGATGACGGAGCGCCTGCCAAATGGTCATCTGCTCGGCGTGTGCTTTCGCGCGCCGCTCTTCGTCGAGCTGAGCAGTGATCCAATCGCGTTCGTTCGACGGCAGCCATCGCGCCTCCCTGGGCCAATCCGGCAACACGAACAGCGCTACGATTCCGAGCACAACGGCAGGCAAACCTTCCAGGAGAAAAAGCCACCGCCAGCCGGTGATGCCCAGCCAATGCACACCGAGAATCGTGCCGGCAATTGGCCCCCCGATCATAAATCCAATTGGAATCGCGGCCATGAACCGCGCCAGCGCCTTGCCCCGATCCTGATAAATGAACCAATGGGAAAGATAGACAACCACACCGGGAAAAAACCCTGCCTCAGCCCCACCCAGTAAGAATCGCGCGCCATAAAGTTCCAGTGGCGTGCGCACAAAACCTGTGAGCGTTGTGAGTGCGCCCCAGGTGATCAGGGTGATCGCGAGCAGGAGCCTGGCGCTCCACCGTTCCACCAGCAGGGCGCCTGGAATCTGCAGCGCGAAGTATCCGATGAAGAAAATTCCGCTCGCCGTGCCGAAGACCGAATCCGTCAGACCCAGGTCGCCTTTCATCCCCAGCGTCGCGTAGGCAATGTTCGTGCGATCGAGATAGTTCGCGACGTAAAGGAGAAATAGAAACGGCAGGAGCCGCGTCGCGATTCGAGTGCGCGCACTCGC
>JBEEHC010000187.1:0-10446 GCA_041167205.1 Verrucomicrobiota bacterium | reverse complement strand
CGGTTAATCTTCCCTCATGCATCGCTTTTATATCGCGCCGGAAGATTGGCATCCCGATGCCCTCGTCCTGACGGATTCCGAAGCGCATCATTGCCGCAACGTCCTGCGTCTTGAGCCGCCGGACAGGGTTGTTCTCTTTAACGGCCAGGGACGCGAGATCACCGCGGAGATCGTTTCCAGCGACACGGCGGAGGTCCGGCTCCGCAAATTGCACGACGCGCAAACGCCGCCGCTGCGTTGTCGAATCACGCTCGGGCAGGCAATTCCCAAGGGGAAAAACATGGATTTGATCGTGCAGAAAGCGGTTGAGATCGGCGCAGCGGAAATCGCCCCAATTCTTTCCGATCGTACCGTTGTCCGTTTGGATGAAGAGAGCGGCGCGTCAAAGCAGGCCAAGTGGCAGACGGTCGCGATCGAAGCGGCGAAGCAATGCGGCCAGAACTGGCTGCCGCAAGTGCAAACACCGCAAACGCTCGCGCAATTCTTTCAAGATCATCGGGGGTTCGATCTTCAATTGATTGGTTCCCTCCAGTCCGATGCCGTGCATCTTAAGAAAATCTTGGCGCAATTCTCAGCCGAACATGGGGATCGACCCAGCAACGTGCTGATGCTCGTCGGCCCGGAAGGTGATTTCACGCCCGCGGAGCTTTCGCTCGCCCGCAGCCAGGGTTGCCGGCCGATCACGTTAGGTCCGATCGTTCTTCGGGTTGAAACCGCGTCGATCTACTGTCTGAGCATTCTCTCTTACGAGTTGCTCGTTTAGTTTTACTTTCCGGTGTAGCTCACCCGCCAGATGGTTTTGTTTCCATCTTCGCTGAAGAGCAGGCTCCCATCTTTCGCGACCGTAACACCAACGGGCCTGCCCCATACGTTTCCCTCGGGTGTCACAAAACCGGTTACGAAATCTTCGTAATCGCCTCGCGCTTTGCCGGTCGATTTGTCGAAGGGGACCCGGACGATCTTGTAACCGGTGCGCCGTTCGCGATTCCAGGAGCCGTGAAACGCGGCAAAGATGTCGCCTTTGTATTCCCCCGGGAACTGAGCGCCATCGTAGAAACAGAGATTGAGCGTGGCCGAGTGGCTTTGGACCAGCACGTCCGGCGCCAGAACTTTGCCGGCAAGTTCGGGATGCTTGCCCTTCTGCCGCGGATCCTGGTGATTTCCGAGATAAAACCAGGGCCAGCCGTAAAACCCGCCCGGTTGTACGCGGCTGATGTAATCCGGGACAAGGTCCTCGCCCAGGTCATCGCGTTCGTTCGTGCTCATCCAGAGCTCGTTCGTGCCGGGGCGAAACGCAATCCCGACGGCGTTGCGGATTCCCCACGCGAAAACGTTTCGTCCCGTGCCATCTGGATTGAACTCGAAGATGCGCGCCCGATCGGCTTCCATCGCGGTATCGGAAACGTTCGAATACGAGCCGATGGAGACATACATTTTTTTGCCGTCGGGAGAAAACACGATGTCGCGCGTCCAATGTCCGCCACCGTGCAGTAACCCGCCGCCGGAAAGCTCGGCGCTGAGTTTTTCCGCCGGACCGCGCGCCTTGGTGTCGCCATTGCGATACGGGAAGCGAACGACACCGTTCGTGTTCGCGACGTAGAGAAATTGCGGCTCGGCTCCGGGCGGATAAAATGCAATTCCGAATGGATCCTTCATGCCGCGATCCGCGAAAATCTCCGGCGCGTCCGGCTTCCCGTCGCCATTGCTGTCCCGGAGAACCTTGATGCTGTCCGAGCGGCTTTCGGTAATGAAGATGTCGCCATTTGGCGCCGTGAGGAGAAAGCGCGGATAAACAAAGCCGCTGGCGTATTCCTCAATCTTGAAGCCGGAAGGCACGCGAAGTTGTGCGCCGGCGGGCCGCCGAACGACGCGGGCATCGTTTTGGGCTGACTCCGTCGCGTAGGGCGGCGGTAAGTCATCGATGGTGATCTTGTGCCGAACCCCCGGCGCATCCTGGGTCCAATCGCCCGTGACAGCGGTTTGGCCGGTCGCTACCTGGAGGAACCAAATGATCGATAATGACGCGAGCGTCAGAGGCGATCGGCGGATCAGGCGAAGAAGCTGATTTGGGCGGCCCATGCTAGTAGATATACGGCTCGGGAAGCGCGAAGGCGTTGCGCAGCAACTCGAAGCGCGGCTGCGCTTCCCCGGCGATGATAACCTCGACGACGTCGAAGCGAAAAAGAATGTCGGGATCGTCCAGGAGCCGGAGCCAGGCCAGACCGCCGCGCGCAATTCGCTTCTGCTTGTTGCGATCCACCGCGTCGAACGGACGCCCGAAATCTTCACGCGTCCGCGTTTTCACTTCGACGAAGACGAGCGTGTCTTTGTCGCGGCAGACGATGTCGATCTCGCCGCCGCTTCGGCCGCGAAAATTACGATAGAGGAGTTTGTAACCGTTCCTCCGCAGAAACCGGCACGCCAGTTTCTCCCCGCGAGTCCCAAGCCGAAGATGTTCGGGACGCGAAGGCGAAAACCGGCTGCGCCACCGGTTCGAAAGATCGGCGATGAATCGGACAAGGCCCGTGCTCATGCAATTTTATCAGGTGCAATTCCGTCCCATAGCCCTTGTGCTGGCTGAAGCAATACTCCGGAAAGCGCGCGCAGAAGTCGCGCATAATCGTGTCGCGGGTGACTTTGGCGATCACGCTGGCCGCGGCAATGCTCAGGCTGAAGCAATCGCCATCGATGATCGCCGTCTGCGGAAGCGGAAAGGGGAAAACGGGAAGACCGTCGATCAGCACATGGTCGGGCCGGAGGCTTATCGCGGCGATGGCCGCGCGCATCGCCTTATGGGTGGCGCGCAGGATGTTGATCGCATCAATTTCAATCGAATCGACGATTCCGACGGCCCACGAGATCGCCTGATTGTCGATCAGTTCGTGGTAAATTTCGTCGCGGCGTTCGGGGAGGAGCTGCTTCGAGTCGTTCAACCGGCGATGGCGAAATTTTTCGGGGAGGATGACGGCTGCAGCTACGACAGGGCCGGCCAGTGCGCCCCGGCCCGCTTCATCGATGCCGGCGATCGTCGAGACACCGAGTGCGCGCAATCTGCGTTCATGCCGGAAACCACAGCGACGGTACATTTAGCGACCCAGGGATTTAATGAATTAACGAATGTTCCCTTGCAACCGCTAAATCGTCCGTTTCAGGCGGATCGATACGTCGCTAACTAATTCTGGTCTCGAACCGCCGTCGCTTCCTTGCCTTTGCGATCGCGCAGGTAGTTCAACTTGGCGCGGCGTGCGCGCCCCTGCTTTTCTACCTCCACCTTCGCGATGCGCGGCGAATGAAGCGGGAACACCCGCTCGACCCCTTCGCCATACGAAATTCGCCGCACGGTGAAAGTCTCATTCATCCCGCGGCCTTTGCGGCCAATGACGATCCCGGCAAAAATCTGAATACGCTCCTTGTCGCCTTCCACCACCCGCGTGTGCACGCGCACGCCGTCGCCGACCTTGAAATTCGTCACGTCGGTCTTGAGTTGTTCCTTTTCGATTGCGTCGATGATGCTGCTCATAATGATTTCCTCCGGCCCGCTGGCGGGCGGTCATCTTCAGTCGGAGCAGGGAGAAATGCAAAAGGAAATGTCGCGAACGGTCCTTCCTCTACCTCTTCTGCAGGAGGGACCGATGGATTGAGATTCAGGGGTAGAGGAAGAGGAAGAGCGGATGCGACATCAGTTGTGATCCAACAGTGCGCCGCTATAATCCGCGGAAGCTGCGCCCGTAGCTCAACTGGATAGAGTGACAGCCTCCGAAGCTGTAGGTTGCGCGTTCGAGCCGCGCCGGGCGCAAATCAATTCCGTCTCACGCCAGTGCGTCGAGCCGGCCGAGCAGGTCCTTCCGGGTCGTCATCCCGACGACTTGATCGCGGAGCTGACCGTTCTTAAAGAAGAGCAGCGCGGGAATGGCACGCACGTTGTACTTCACAGAAAGGCTCTGGTTGTCGTCCACGTTGACTTTTGCGACCTTCACTGAGCCCGCTTTTTCCGTCGCAATCTCGTCCAGGAGTGGCGCGATCATCTTGCACGGCCCGCACCACGGCGCCCAGAAGTCGACCAGCACAGTCTGATCACTTTGGGTGACTTCCTTTTCAAAATTCGAGTCGTCGAGCGTTACGGTCGGAGAAGTGGCGGAGTTTTCCATGGGTTTAAGATAACGTGTAATTCCAGATTTCGATGAGAAAAATAAGAGCGGAGATACTGAGCAATCCCCAGCAGAAACCTCTCGGAATGGAATCGAACGCGTCGGTGGCATCGGATGTGGCGACGACGCCTGGCGCAGGTTGCACGATGGCGGCTGCTGGCGAAAGTCCGGGTTGAAGGGCGATGCGCGCCGTTTCCATTCGTGGACCTGTCGGGACCAAAACGCGGGCGAAATTCTCGGATGCCGCCGGCTCGGACGAAAATTGCGGCGCACCCGCAAGCCTCGGCAGGGGCTGCAAGATCGGTGAGGCTGTGCCCAGCGATGGCAACACGGGCGGACGCCGCAGTGGGATCACGGGCGATTCCACTCGCGGCCCACTGCTCATAACGGGTACCGGCGGCGGAGATCGACGCGGCGGAATGGCTGGCGTTGTCTCGGGCCTTGGGGGGACCGCGTTGCGAATAATTTCCTTCTCCGGTTCAGCCATGGGCGAATCAAGTTGCGCCCAGAAAAATCGCTAAAAATTCTTTGGTTGTCACTCTAAATTGGTAGGGACGGCGCAGCGCCCCCCAATCTCAGGCCAGCAAATCGTAGCCGCGGCTGCCCGTGATGCGGCGCAGCGTGAACTCGCCTACGGCGGCGGGCTCGGAAAGAATCACGCGCGCATCAACCTCCGGCGCGTCCGCCTCCGTGCGAGCGACCAACGGTTGATCCACGAGCAAGCGTAGCTCGCGTCCGATTTTCTCCGCTGCCATCTCCCGCGCGATCCGCTGTTGCACTGTCATGGCACGACGGTAGCGCTCGTTTTTGATCCGCACTGGGACCTGCTCCGGCATCTTCGCCGCGCGCGACCCGTCCTCCTGCGAATACTTGAAAACGCCGAGCCGCTCAAAACGCGTTCGCTCGATGAACTCCAGCAACGACTCGAAAGCTTCCTCGGTTTCGCCGGGAAACCCGACGATGAACGTTGTCCGCAGAGCGACGCCCGGAATCCCCGCGCGAAGGACACCGATTAGATCTTCGATATGCGCGCGGCTCGTTTCACGACGCATGCGGCCGAGCATCGTCTCGTCGATGTGCTGCAAGGGCATGTCGATGTAACGCGCGACCTTGTCGCATTGGGCGATCGTCTCGATCAGCTCAGCGCTCCAATGCGCCGGGTGCGTGTAAAGCAACCGCACCCAAAAATCGCCGTCGATCGTTTGGATCTCGCGGAGCAACCCGGTCAGCGTCGGGCCTCGCGAAGAATCGACCGGCTGGCGCGGACCCGCCTTGGCTGCCCATAAATCCATCCCGTAATAAGTCGTGTCCTGGCTGATCAGGCTGATCTCCTTCACGCCTTCAGCGACGAGCGCGCGAATCTCGGAGAGGACCGAGGCCGGTTGCCGGCTGCGATGCCGGCCGCGCATTTGCGGGATCACGCAAAAGCTGCACGGGTGATTACACCCTTCCGCGATCTTCAGGTAAACGCTGTGCGCAGGGGTCAACCGGAACCGGGGCGTGTCGTAATTCGGAATATAGGTCGGACGGTCGGTCACAAAACTGGAGCCGGGAACGCTGTCCGAGCTGAGGACGCGCCGCACGATCGCCCCCATTTCGCCCACCTGGTCCAACCCCACAAAAGCGTCCACCTCCGGAAGTGACTCTCGTAACTCGCGCGAAAAACGCTGCGACATGCATCCGCTCACGATGAGTTTTTGACCGGGCTTTTTCCCGAGCCCGCGTTGTTGGTGTGCATCGAGGATCGCGTCGATCGATTCCTCCTTGGCCGAATCGATGAATGCGCAGGTGTTGACCACGAGCACGTCCGCTTCCTCGGCAACGGAGGTGATTTCCATGCCGTGTTGCAGGACGCTTCCGAGCATTATCTCTGCATCGACCAAATTTTTCGCGCAGCCCAGACTGATCATGCCGACCTTCGGTTTTTCGACTTGAGCTATCACGTTATCAGATCGAGACATCGCGGGCCGGACTATCGAGAAATCAACCGCCGCGGAGTGGGAGTTAGCCGCGGAAGGGCTGGAGTCGGGCTCGGAATGACGCGCAATTGCCTTCGAACGGTTGGCGCAGCACTGGGCTTCGTCTTCGGCGACTCTTGCGGATGTACCGGCTCCGCTCGGCGGACCTCTGGTTCCGCCGCGCTGGGTTGCGGAATTGGCGCGGGAGCGGTGACAGTGGGCTGGGTCGTTGGCGTGGTCGCGGCTTGCGGTGTCGGACTGGCCGCGTTCTCTACCGGCAAAGCGTGGGGTGCGATGATTTTTTCCGTCGCGGCCGTTGCCGTAGGTGAAACACCCACGACCTGGCGAGGATCTGGTTTGAGACGTTGGACCCCAAGAATCAATTTCATGGCGAGGAACCCGACGACCAAAATGATGACTCCGATGACAAACGGGAGGAACGATCCGCGACCGCCGCCGCCCCCGCTGCTGCGCGGTCGAACGACAGTTGTCCGACTTGGCTTGGGCGCGGGGTTGTCCTGGAGATACGCATAGCCGTCGACCGTCATAGACTCGGACGTTTCAAAGGCCTCGAGATACGGGCTCACGTCCACGTCCAAAAACTTCCCGTAGATGAGCAGAAATCCTTTGGCGTAAGCGAGGCTGGCGAACTCCGAGAAATCCTCGTTTTCGATTTCTTGCAGGCGGCCCGGACGGATCTTGGTCATGCGTCCCGCTTCGTCGAGCGTGAGGTTCCGCGCGAGGCGTGCTTCCTGTAATTTTTTGCCGAGGCCTTCCATGGAAATTTGTGCGGCGCCCGGTTACACCGCGGCGTCGAGGTCGACGAGAATCTCGCGCGGCTTCGCGCCTTCGCCGGGACCCAATATGCCGCGCTGCTCCAGAATATCAACGATTCGCGCGGCGCGCGTGTAGCCGAGGCGCAGGCGCCGCTGCAGGAGCGAGGTCGACGCGCGCTTTTCCTGCCGGATAATCTCAAGGCATTTCTCGACCAGCTCCTCGTCTTCGTCGGTCACTTCTTCCGCGGGCGGGCCCGCCAATTCGAGCTTGTCCTGCATCGCGAGATCGAATGCTGGAGGACTTTGCGCGGAAACGAATTCGACCAGCCGATGAATTTCTTCATCGGTCACGAGCACTCCCTGCGCCCGGATCAGCCGCGAGGTGCTTGGCGGCAGATAAAGCATGTCGCCCTGCCCGAGCAGCCGATCGGCCCCGTTCTCATCCAGGATCACTCGGCTATCGATTTTCGATGCGACTTGAAATGCGATCCGGCTCGGGATGTTCGCCTTGATCACGCCGGTGATGACGTCCGCGCGCGGCGTCTGTGTTGCCACGATGAGATGAATCCCCGCCGCTCGCGCCATTTGCGTGATCCGAGCGATCGCGCTCTCCACATCGGCCGGCGCGGTCTGCATCAAGTCCGCCAGCTCGTCGATGATGATGACGATGTAAGGCATTCGATCTGGAATCACGAGCTCGTCTTCACGCGGCACCCGGATTTCTTCATCCGCTCTAGCGGCAGCCGTGTCGGCCGCTCTTCGCTTTGCAGGAGGCACGCCTGTCTCCCCAGCCTCGTCGTCCAATTCCTTCTGCGTTTTTTTCGCGGGCCGTCCATTGAAACTCGTGATGTTGCGCACCCCCGCGTGCGCGAAAATTTTGTAGCGCTTCTCCATCTCATCGATCACCCAACGCAAGGCCAGCAGCACCTTTTTAGGATCGGTCACCACTGGAAACGCGAGGTGCGGCAACGCGTTAAACATCTGCATCTCGACCACCTTGGGATCGATCATGATGAAACGCAGCTCCTTCGGCGTGAACCGGAAGATCATGCTCGCGACGAGCGCATTGATGCAGACGCTCTTGCCGCTGCCGGTCGTGCCGGCGACGAGCAGGTGCGGCATCTGCGCGAGATCGGCGATGATCGTTTTCCCGTAGACATCCTTGCCGAGCGCGAGCGGAAGCTTGGATTTTGTTTTCGCATCTTCCCAATCCTGCGATTGAAGCAATTCGCGCAGCGTCACTTTCACTTTCCGCGTGTTGGCCAGCTCAATGCCGACCGTGTCCTTGCCGGGAATCGGGGCGAGAATATTAATCCGCTCCGCGCTCGTCGCCCGTGCCAGATCGCGCTCGAGCGCGACGATCTTGTCTACGCGCACGCCCTTGGCCGGGTAGACTTCGTAGCGCGTAATCGTGGGCCCTTTCGTGATGTCGCCCGCCGCGACCGCAATGCCGAATTGCGCCAGGGTTTCGATCAAGATCTGCTGGATCTGCTCGAGCTCCGCCGGGTCGGCCGCTACGCGGCCTTCGGTGTCGTGGGCGTCGAGCAAATCGAAACCCGGCAGGATGTAATTCTCGGCATCCCACGTTTGACTCGTTAGGCCGGCGGGCGATTTGGCCTTCTTCTCCGTGCCGCGGAGTTCCGCCAGGGAGGGCTTCTTGCGCAGCGGCTCATCCGGCAGCGCCGTGGTATCGACCACTTTCGGCTTCGGCCGGTTCGCCAATTCCTCCGGCGAAACAAAAACTCCGGCCGTTTCCGGCACGGGCGCGCCCTGTTTCCTCAGTTGCTTCTCGATCACCCGCTGCTGTTTCGCGAGCTCGCGCTGGCTGATTTCCAACTGACCTTTCAGGTCCGATTTGCGCAGGCGCCGTTTCAGTTGCCATTCCTGGAACGCGATCATGCTGCTGCGCACGGCGGCGACCGTCTGCCGCACGATATGAATCGGGCGCAGGCCCGTCATGAGGATGAGACTGCTCACGTAAACGCCCGTGAGAAGAATGACGGAGCCGACGCCGCCCATCCAGGTGAGCAGAAGCTTCTTCCCCAGCGCGTAGCCGATCCAGCCGCCCGGTCCCTGGACGTTAAAGGCCGAACGCCAACCCTGGAGGTGTTGCGTTTGCAATTGCAAGAGGCACGCGGCGGAGACGATGAAAAGCACGATCCAAATGAGGCGGGGCGTCACGCGCAACTTGGTATTGAACAATTTTGCGCCACCGAAGCCGAGCAGGACCACGGCCAACAGGTAAGACGCCGCGCCGATCATCATGTAGGAGAACCCCGCGATGATGGCGCCGAAGGGGCCAATGAAATTTTGCGCGGGGCGATTTGGCGAGGAGACCTGGCTGAACCAGACCCACGAGGGTACATCCTTGGGCGTGTAAGAGATCAGCGCCAGGAAAAGCAGCGTGCCGACGCCGAGGAGAACGAGAGCGAAGACTTCATTCCATGCGGTATTTTTGAAAGTTCGAGCCACTGCGGCTCACAGTAATCCGGGAGAGAGGCCTTTCAATTTCATTCCGAGGAAGGTGAAGAAATATGCATCCCCTTGGGCGAAACGTCAGGCTAGCGAAGCGGAAGGAGCGGGGAAGAAACATCCAACGTCCAACGCTCAACGCCCAACGTCCAATGAAGAGAGCGAAGACCGATACGTCGATTGGACAACATTCATCCGGCTCTGGAGTTGGACGTTGGATGTTGGACGTTGAGCGTTGGACGTTTCCTTTCCCACCCCGCTTTCCTTCTTGCGCCTTCCAAGCCGAGGCGCTTAGTGTGCGGCGCGTTATGCGATTTTTCCTTCGCAGAGCCGGTCTCGCGCTGGCGACCGGGTTGCTGATCTTCTGCTGCTCCTGCGAGCGCCATTACGTCGGGGAGTTACCGGTCGAGCATCAAAGGAAGAGCGACGCGACGCCTGTCATGGATCCTCATCCTGGTCCATCTCCCGTTGCTCGATCGAGTCCTGCGAATTTTTTCCCGGATAAGACCAAACCGTAATCAGACTGGACCGACGCATGGCTAAGCACAAGTACGCCACCACTCCGCCAAACATTACCGGGATGCCGCCCGGTGTGCCGTACATCATCGGCAACGAAGGCGCGGAGCGGTTCAGCTTTTACGGGATGCGGACGATCCTCATCGGGTTCATGACGCAATTTCTCGTGAACAAATCGGGCGTGCTGCAGGGCATGCCGGAGAACGAAGCCCAAGGCTGGTTCCACCAGTTCGTCTCCTCGGTTTACTGGATGCCGTTCTTTGGCGCGCTCCTGGCCGACGGCTGGCTCGGCAAGTACCGGACGATCTTTTATCTCTCCATCGTCTACTGCTTCGGTCATTTCACTCTCGCCCTGATGGACACCTCTTTCGGTATCCAGTTCGGGCAAAAGTGGGTGCTCGCGATCGGATTGATGTTGATTGCGGTCGGTGCCGGCGGCATCAAACCATGCGTATCGGCCAACGTCGGCGATCAGTTTGGCGAATCGAACAAGCATCTTCTCTCCAAAGTTTTTGGCTGGTTCTATTTTTCCATTAACGCGGGTTCGTTCATTTCGACTCTTCTCTGCCCTTTCCT
>JBEEHC010000186.1:0-15375 GCA_041167205.1 Verrucomicrobiota bacterium | reverse complement strand
CTTGTGCCCGAGAATGCGAACGGTCTGCTGAAGCTGCTCCACTTGGAGCGGCTTTTTCAGAACGGTAACTGGCCCCTTTTCCAGAATCCGATCGAGCATTTCGCTGTCGGGATAACCGGTGATGACGACGATGGGCAATTCGGGATCGGCTTCTTTCGCCGCATCGTAGACATCGTCGGCTGGGCCATCCGGCAATTTCAGGTCCAGGAAGAGAAGATCGAATTTCTGTTTCTCGAGCGCGGCGATCGCTTCTTTGACGGTGCCGACCACGACGCGACTGAAGCCGATTTTCTTGAGGAAAATCTTAAACAAACTCTGCAAGCTCTCGTCGTCGTCGACCACCAGCACGGTGGGTTGACCGGACTTGTCTTCCTTCAGAATGTCTTTGTCGAGCGAGGCTTTCTTGATGCGCCATCGGCCGCCGATCTGGATGGCGGGTAGCTGGCCCCGTTGCACAAGGTAGTAAACCGTCGGTAGTGGAATCCGGAGATATTTGGCCGTTTCCTTGACCGTTAAGAGGTTGTGCATTGGAGAAAAGCAGCAACTTGCGTGTTCTTGAGCAAGTTTTTTCGCTAACTGAGCATTATAAAATTTATGGCCCGTGTCAATGTTTACTTCCTATTTTTCGACCGCCGACCACCAGTAATGCACTCGTTAGACGCAGTTTTGGCTCGTTTTTGACCTAAAGTCCGACGCAGGCGGCGCTCACATCCCGACTGGACAAGAAGCGACCGGCGACCGACTATTCCCACCTTCATGAGCGCTCTCTTCTTCAAGCGGTTTTTACAACGCCCGTTTCAAATCGCTTCGATCATACCGAGCTCGAAGGCCCTCGTGAAGCGAGTAGGGCGCAAGATGGAGTTCAGCGAGCCGCGCGTCATCGCGGAATACGGCCCGGGGGAGGGCGTTCACTCGCGAGAGATCGCCCGCCGGATGCCGCCGGGTTCTCAGTTGCTCCTTTTCGAGCTGGATCCTGCCTTTTCCCGGGACCTCCGGCGCCAATTCGCGGATGACCCGCGCGTCCACGTCATCAATGGAGATGCGGCGCGCTTGCCGGAGGAGCTGGAACGCCGGGGCATCCCGCACTGCGACTACATTCTTTCCGGAATCCCGTTCAGCATTCTCGAAATCAAAAAGAAGCGCGCCTTGCTGGAGAAAACGTATGAGGCGCTCGCGGATGGTGGGAGCTTTATTATCTACCAGGTCACCAACGAGCTGCGCCAGCACGCCAAGCTGTTCGATCGCGCGGACTCGGAATATTTCCTGCAAAATCTTCCACCGATGTTCATCACGGTTTTCCACAAGATGAACCGGCGGAACGGGCATCGTCGTCCTCTCAGGCAGCCGGCAGAACTTTCGACAAATCACTCGGCATGACCTCCGGGTCGACCCGTACCGAAAAGGATTCGATGGGCGAAATGTCCGTCCCGGAATCCGCGCTCTACGGCGCTTCCACGCAGCGGGCGGTCCTTAACTTTCCGATCAGCGGATATCGATTTTCACGGCCCTTCATTCGCGCCCTGGGTTTAATCAAATGGGCCGCCGCGCAGGCGAACGCGGATCTTGGATTGCTCGATTCCCATCGGTGCGCCTTGATCGTTCAAGCCGCGGAGGAAGTAGTGGAGGGCAAGCTCGACGAGCATTTTCCCCTCGATATTTTCCAGACCGGTTCCGGCACGAGCACGAACACAAACGCGAACGAGGTCATCTCAAATCGGTGCGGCCAGCTGGCGGGGAAACCGATCGGCGCGCGGGATCCGGTTCATCCAAACGATCACGTCAACATGGGCCAGTCGAGCAACGACGTGATCCCGTCGGCCATTCACATCAGCGCGGCGGAACAGCTCAAGAACTGTCTCATTCCGGCGCTGGAAGAGTTGCATGGCGCGCTCGACGTCAAGGCGAACGAATTCTGGGGGATCATCAAAATTGGCCGCACTCATTTGATGGACGCGACGCCAATCCGGCTCGGGCAGGAATTCAGCGGATATGCCTGGCAGGTTTTTTACGCCTGTGAGCGGGCGAAACGAGCGATTGCGATCCTGGAGGAGCTTGCCCTCGGGGGCACGGCGGTCGGGACGGGCTTGAACCGGCACATGGAATTTCCCGGGAAAGTGATGCGGCATCTCGAGCAACGGACCGGAATCAAATTTCGCGAGGCCCAAAACCATTTCGAAGCGCAAGGCGCGAAGGACGCGGTCGTGGAAGCGAGCGGCCATCTCAAGACGATCGCGGTCAGCCTCTTCAAGATCGCGAACGACATTCGCTGGCTTGGTAGTGGACCGCGTTGCGGCATTGGCGAAATTCGATTGCCCTCGACCCAGCCGGGCAGCTCGATCATGCCGGGCAAAGTCAACCCGGTCATGTGCGAGGCGCTCATGATGGTGTGCGCGCAGGTGATCGGCAATGACAGCTGTGTCACCTGGTCGGGCGCGAATGGGAACTTCGAGCTCAACGTAATGATGCCCGTGATGGCGCATAATCTTCTCGAGAGCATTCGGCTTCTGGGCAACGCGTGCGACGTCTTCTGTGAAAAATGCGTGCGTGGAATTGAGGCGAACGAAGAGCGCTGCCGTGAGCTGGTCGAGCTGTCGATGGCGATGGTGACAAGTCTGGCGCCCAAGATCGGATATGATCGCGCGGCGGAAATTGCCAAGGAAAGCGCAAAGACAGGAAAGACAGTCCGGGAGATTTGCCTCGAGAAAAAAGTGCTTCCCGCCGACGAACTGGAACGTGCGCTCGATCCGGCCGGGATGACGGAGCCGGGCGGTGAGGGTTCCACCGGCGGATAAGCGTTTATGCGCAGACTCACCGCTGTGGCTGCTCTCGCAACGCTGGTTTGCGAACTCGGCAATCTTTGCGCCGCGCCCGAAAAGCGAATCGACCTCGCGGTTATCATCAGTAAGAAAGACGCGGAGTCCGCGCTCGGTGAAGCAGTCAACGATCCGCAGCCGCGAAATGAAGGGGGGGCGGACGGGTATTACTCGCGCTGCAATTATTACAGTCAAAATCCAGGCAGGTCCCTGGTCTTGAGAGTGCGACAAGCATCTGAAGGCCAACTGACGCCAGCGAAACAACTGGAGGAGTTGATCGCGGGGAGCGGCAGAATCAAACCGATTTCCGGGCTGGGTGACAAAGCCGCGCTGGCCAGCGAAGGCGCGGAAAAAGGGCTTTCTCACGTGCTGATGCTCTACGTCACGAAGGGCAACGCGTTTGTCACGGTCGGGATTGGCGGTATCAACGACGAGAAAGTGGCGCTCGAGAAAGCCAAGGCGCTCGCGCGGAAGATTCTCGCGAAACTCTAGTCGACGGCCGAACCTCAGCACTTCGATATGGTCGCAAACGTCAACGGTCCTCACTTCTCTGGCGGCGCGAACATCGCGATCAAATGCCCGAGCCATACCTACGAACAAATGCTCGCTTTCTATCGCGACACTCTCGGTTTGCCGTTGATCGAGGAGGAAGACGACGGCTGCATCTTCCAATTCGGCCCGAACCGGCTCTGGATCGATCGGGTGCCAAATCTCAGCCACCCCGATATCTGGCTGGAGCTAGAAACAAACGATACCGAAGCGGCTGCGTCGTATTTGAAAATCAACGGCGTTCCGCGCCGTGACGAAGTGGAGCAGTTGCGGGAAGACTTCGACGGCTTTTGGATTTCCGATCCCGCCGGCGTGATTCATCTGGTGGTGGGCGACGAAGAGTGAGGAATCGCCCGGGCCCGTTTGTCATCCCGAGCGCTCTTTCGCTTCCCCGTTTCTTCAGGCGTGGACGTCAAGTTACGCCGTGATTCGATCGCTCGTTAGGCTTAGGCCGAAATGTGGCGGCCTACGATCACCAGGTCACGCTCGACGCCGTCCACCCGGGCGATGCGCGGGAGAATCCCCCAATGTTCGAATCCCAATCGCTCGAACAGGCGCAGACTTGGTTCGTTGTGGCCGAAAATACAACCGACCAAAACGGCGATCTCGAGATGAGGCGACTGTGCAACAGCTTTTTCCACCAGCGCTTGTCCCACACCGAGGCGCCGGAATTTTTCGCTGACATAAACACTGATTTCCGCAGTGCCGCGGTAGGCGCATCGAGTAATGAAGGGATGAAAACTGAGCCAGCCGGCCATACTTCCATCGGTTTCAGCTGCCCAGAGCGGATGAGATTCAGGCGAATGTTCGCGAAACCACGGCAGTCTTTCTGCGACTGACACCGGATCCAATTGAGCCGTGGAAATCCGGCCCCGGATGGCCGCGTTGTAAATCTCGACGATCGCCGGAAGATCAGCTTCCACGGCGTCGCGGATGATCATGCCGCGCGAATGGTCTTGTCGGGCGCCGGGGCCGTTTGGAAAAAAACGCTGTCGAAAGTTGGCTGAAAGGCGCGACCAATCGTCTCCCCGATCCGAAAACGGATGCTGATTTCACTTTGTCCCGCGCAATGCACCTCCACCTCATTGCGGCCGCGTTGCGCGAGCATCGCGCGGATCGCACCCGCGGCGAGTTCGGGCGTATTGCAATCGCGGCTGAGATGCCCGAGCACGACACGCTCGAGTTTACCGGAGAGCAATTGTTCGATTACTGTCGCCGCCGCGGTATTCGAAAGATGACCGTGCCGCGATTGGATCCGCTGCTTTACCGGCCAGGGACGATGCGGGTCATTCTGCAAAAGTTTTTCGTCATGGTTCGTCTCGATCACGAGCGTGTGGACCCGCCGCAGCCGCTCGACCACCATCTTCGTCGCGTAACCAAGATCGGTGATGAACCCGAGCGCGCTCGAGCCCGAATGAAACGCGTAACCGACTGGATCGACCGCATCGTGCGGGACGGGAAAAGTTTGAATGGTGATGTCGCAGATCGAAAAGTCCGACCCCGTCCGAAACAACCGCCAGTTCCGGTGTCCGGACAACGTCCCGCAGCGGATCGCTTCTGCCGTGAGCGAGTTGCAATAAATCGGGATATGAAATTTGCGGCAAAGCACTTCGAGGCCGCACACGTGATCGCCGTGTTCGTGGGTGAGCAGGACGCCATCGAGCTGGTTGGGCGTGATTCCGCACCGGGCGAGGCGCAGGACGAGCTGTCGCGCGCTCAGTCCGCCGTCGACCAGCAGCCGACAATGATCGGTTGCGACGAGCGCGCTGTTTCCCGCGCTCCCGCTTCCGAGCATCGTCAAGGTGAACACGCTCGATTAGTAACGGACGCGATCGGCTTTCTCAAACAGAATTGCCTTTTGCTTGCGGAAAAAAACTCTTACCCACCTTCGATCTTGCGCGCAGGCGATGACGCCTGCACCCTCTCCGCATGAAACCATTCCTGCTCTCGATCCTGATCGGCGCCATCGCCTTTTTCCAACCGGCGACGACGCGCGCCGACGAAGCCAGCCATCGCAAGGCGGCCGAAGCGCTCTTCGCCTTGATGGGGATGGAGAGCCTGATCAACCAGTCCATCGACCAAATGCTTGCGATGCAAGTGCAACAGAATCCCGCGCTCGCTCCCTATCAGGTGCAAATGAAAGCGTTCCTGAGCAAGTATATGAGTTGGGCCACGCTGAAGGATGACATGGTCAAGATTTACACGGCCGAGTTTTCCGAGAGTGAGCTAAATGAGCTGAACAAGTTTTATCAAACGCCGCTCGGAAAAAAGACGGTACAGAAGATGCCGGCTCTCATGGCGAAAGGCGCGGAGATCGGGCAGAAACGCGTGCAGGAACATCTGCCTGAGCTGCAGGCAGCGCTCGCGGCGGGCGGCGAGCAGAAAAAGACGCCGTAAGCGATCGCGTTTACCGCACGTTCATGAGCGCGAGGACGCGCTCTTTTTTCGCTCCGTAATCGAGGGAGCGAAATCGGCGGATCTCGTCCAGCCGCCGCATGCCGTTGAGGGTATCGAGAAATCGCGTGTAGCGTGCCGCGAGCTCCGTCGTCTCGAGATAACGGCCGCGCAGATTCTCGGCCTGAAACGCGCCGGGATTTTGCGACGCGAAAAGGTGAAAGCGGAGCCAGCGGCGATCGGTGCGCGAGACTTTCTGGGTTTTTCGAAAAAAGGCGACGAAGAGCAGCAGCACGAGATAGGTGTCGACGCGGGCCTGGAGCTCGAGGTTGCGCGCGAAATCCTCCGAAGCGATCTCACGTTGCCCGGTTTTGAACTGCAGCGCGGCGTGCAACGCGTGATTGATCTCTTCCACAAACGCAATGAGCGACCGAATGTTGCGATCGTTCAGACCGGCGCGGGGATCATGCCGCTCGAGTTCTTCGATCAACCAGCGGGAATAATAGATGCCGACGTAGAGTTGATCATCGGCCCGCCGGAGAAAAGTGCGCGCGAGTTCGCTCAATTCTCGTGCGGACGCGCCCGCCAGCCGCGACAGTTGCGCGCAACGTCCGCGATCGATCAGGCAATCCTCGAGATTGATTCCGACCTGCGCGTAGGTCCGTTCGAAGAGCCGCTGAATTTGGCTGAAGAGAGTCTCGTTCATAGAAAGAGCGATGGGTTGACCTCTTCATCGAGGTTGAGCAATTGCTCGGAGAGCCGGTTCAAGGCGAGCCGCACTTCCCGGAATCGGTCCGCGAGTTCTTCATAGACCTCGCTCAATTCGCAGCGGCGCGCGGTGGCGTGCGACGCCACGAGTTGATAATTTGTCCGCCCGATCTGCTCATAAAAGGCGAGGTCGGGTGCGCCGCGCAGACTGCGCCGTTGCGTGTTCTCATGGAAGATGCCGGTGAGAAAGAGCGAATAATTGCCCACGTGCGCCCGCAAAAGAAACGCCTGTTCCGAGGTCGCGCGAGTGAGAGCGATCAACATGTCGGAAACGTATTGGCGCCCGCGATCCTCGCTCACGTGCGGCGCCTGCAAACCGTTCGCGCGGGAAAAAGTCTCGAGGAGCGAGGCGACGTAATCACATAGCTTCCGGTCGGTGATTCCAACGTCTCGCAAGACGTGGCGCGCGAGCACGTAAAAATAAAAATGCGAGGAGATGCAGAGTTGACCGCCATTGGAAAGAATCGCGTCAATCAGCCGGGGATTATCTACTACCGAGTCGCGCGTTTCTGAATCGCTCAGCAGATCAACCAGCGAGACCTGGTCGGTTTGCGATCGGGCCAGCGTCCGCACGATGAATTGAAAATCCTCTGCGGTAAATCGCGCCCGACAATTCGCCTGGATCATCGGGGACCTATCATGAGCATCAGTGATGCCGCAGGGCAAGGCGTTTGATCGCCCCTGAGGCCGAATTTGATTGGCACCAAGCAAACCAATATTTACGATAACGGAATGGCCGTCCCCGGAACCGCCTCCAGTTACTTGAGCGCTGCTGGCGCTGGCAAAGCGAGTCCCAGCAGAATCCCATTTCATGCCACACGATTTCTTCCTGAGTTACGCGGCTCTCGATAACGAACCGGCCATCGCGGGCCGGCCCGAGTACGAATGGGTAACGACTTTCCACGGCGTTCTTCTGACCAAGCTGCAGTATTATCTTGGCCGGAAGGCCGACACCTTTTTCGATCGCGGCGACCTCAGCGGCAACTCGGCCCTCACGCCGGAAATCGAGGCCGGGCTCAACGACAGCCATCTCTTTGTTGCCATCAGTTCGCCGGCCTACTACGCGCGGGCCTGGTGCAAACTGGAGCGCCAGCGTTTCATCACGGCACTAGGCGGAAACCCATCGCTGGCGAAGCGGGTGTATGTCATTCACACCATCGATGTGGATCCGCTCATCAAGCCGCGCACCTGGCAGAGCGAATTCTTTCCCGATCTCCGCGGCTATTTTTTCTTCCGGGAAGACAAGGCCGCGGGCGGCCCTCCGCGTACGCTGGGTTCGCCGACGCTGGACGAACCGAGCGCGAATGCGAACGATTATTATCTCGAGATTGATCGGCTGGCCCGGGACATGGCGGAACGAATCCGTGCCATGGAGAATGGATCGCCGCAGCCGGAGGCAGGGGTGCCGGTCACAGTGGAAACCGACGCTGTCTTCCTGGCGGAAAATGCCTTTCGTTCCCATGCCGATCGCGAAGAGCTTCGAATGGCTCTGGGTGACGCCGGCTTCGAGGTGCGTCCGGCGGTGAGCATGGCCGGCAAGCAGGTGACGGAACTCAACACGGCGATGTCCGGCGCGCTCGCTTTCGTCCAGATCGTCAGTCCGGTCTTGCTCGAAATTCCGGGCGGCGAAGGGACCACCTACGATCAGTTGCAGCTGGCCGCCGCCACGGCCTCGAAGATTCCCACGTTCCGTTGGCGCGCTCCAGACCTGGACCTCGCCGCGGCGGCAGCCAATTATCCCACCTTTAAACAATTTGCCGAAGCGTCCGATGTGCGTCCGCAGCTTCTCCCCATTTTTAAAAGCGATTTGCTGGAGGCGCTCGAAACCTTGCGGGCGGCCCGGCGCGTGAAGCAGGCCGTGCAGGGAGACGAGCGGCTTGTCCTGATCACGGGTGAATCGCCTGACCTGGAAAAGTACGGTGAAAGCGTTGCCCAGCAGTTGCAGACCCATGCGCTCGGTCATTACATGACTGATTCGCCAGCGGGAGAATTAGAGGCTGATGATGTGCGTGGCTTTCTGGTGCTCTACGGCGCGAGTAAGGCGGAATGGGTGCGGGACCGCCTTCGGATTATCCGCACGCTTCCGAAGACGCGGCTGAAAGATCTGCATGTCGGCGTTTATTTTTGCCCGCCGCCGCCGGATCCGGCGGGACGCCGCCTCCTGTTCGACATGCCTTCTTTCCAAAAGATTCGCTGGGACGATCAGTCATCGCTCGAGAAGTTCGCCACGGCCGTTTCGCAGTAATCACGATGCCCGATCCCGCGAACGACGAGTGCCCGTATCCAGGGTTGCGAGCTTATTTTACGCGGGAGCGGGACTGGTATTTTGGTCGCGAGGAGCATGTGGACGCGATGTTGTCGCGCCTCGAGGAAAGCCGCTTTCTTGCCATCGTCGGTTCGAGCGGATCGGGAAAATCATCGCTCGTTTTCGCTGGGCTGATTCCGGCATTGATCGAAGGTCAGCTCGCCGGTTCGCGCCGCGATGCCAACGGCCAGCCGGCGCCGTGGAGCATTATTTGTTTTAATCCCGGCAACGATCCGCTCGCCGAGCTGGCCGCCGCGATCGTGAAAGCGGCGCCGAAAAAGGACGACCCGCATCTGGCCGGTTACGTCCGGGCCGCGCTTGAGTCCGGCGGCGGATTACTCGAAGCGTTGAAGGTCGCGGAGATCATCAATCCGGAGCGCGAGACGCTGATCTATGCGGACCAGTTCGAAGAGCTTTTTCGTTTTGGCGAAAAGGCGTCCCGCGCCGCGCAGGAGAACGCGCTTCGCTTTGCGCGGCTCTTCGTCGATGCCGCGGAACAAACGGAAGTGCGCTTGCACATGCTGCTTTCGATGCGCTCGGAATTCATCGGCCAATGCGAAGCGTTTCCAGGCCTGCCGGAGATTGTCAGCCGCAGCCAGTTTCTCGCCCCGCGGCTCAGCCGCAAACAGCTGGAGAGATCCTTGAGCTGTCCGGCAGCGGCGGTCGGATGGGAAGTTGCGCCCGATGCGCTCACCGCCGTGTTGAACGATTGCGGGAATTCTCCCGACCAGCTTCCGCTGGCCCAGCATATCCTCCGGCGAATGTGGAAGCGGGCCGCGCTCGCGAAACGGCGGAAGTTGACCCTCGACGATTACAACGCCGAAGGCGACATCCGCAAATCGATCGCGGAACATGGCAAAGACATTCTGAACGAGCTTCCGCAGCCGGCGGGAACGGAGGTAACGCGCATCCTGTTCATGGCCCTATGCGAGCAGCGCGAAGACGGGCCGCTCGTGCGCCGCTTGAGCACGCGCGCGGAGATCGAAGCCATCGCCGGGGCTGACAGCGAGCTCGTGCCGGATGTTATCGCGGCCTTTTCCAAAGATGATCCCGGGTTCATCGAGGAGGACGACGGATGGCTCGATGTGAGACACGAGGCCGTTCTGCGGCAATGGCCGTTGATCAGCGAATGGCGCACACGCGAGGGCGAATCCGAGACGTGGCTGCATGAACTCTCGCAGGCCGCCAGGGATTACCAAAAAGAATCCGACAAGATGGAGCTCTGGCGCGGCAACGATCTGCGCGAAGCCGAAATGTGGTTCGCCCGGGAAAAACCGTCGGAGGCCTGGGCGATTCGCCACTCGGTCAGGAACTGGAACGATTGCGTTCGGTTTCTCGAGGTCAGCCGGCAGGCGGCAATCGACTTGGAAGAACAGAAGAAAAGGGAGGTGCGCGAAGCCCACGAAGCAAAAGAGCGCCGGCAAAGATTTTGGCTCACGGTCACAGGCACCAGTGCCCTGTTGTTATTCATCCTCGGGTTGGTCATGGCGAAATTCTGGAACGATGCCGCGACCAGCAAGCGCCAGGCGGAATCCGCTGCGATTAGCATCGGTGAGGCCGCAACCGATATCGTGGCAAGCGGTAAGGCGGCGGTTTCCGATGCCGAGCAGCGCGCGGCGAAACTCATCGCCGCTATCAGACAGGCGGCCGAAGGCCCGGCGCCGACTCAGGAGAGTACTGATGGTTTGCTCAACGCCAGAACCGCGTCGGAAGGCGCGGGCAAAGCGATTGGAAACCTGGCGGCCGCTTGTAAGAAGGCCGTCGGCGCCAGCGGCGGCGTTGGGCAACTGAAAGAATTAGTCAAGACATTGGATGGTCAGGCCCTCGACGTCCGCCAGCGTCACGAAGCGCTCAAGAAAAGTGCGGACGCGTGGGATGCCGTGAAGGATTCCATCGTCATTCGGCTGAATCACGCGGAGGAAGTGCTAGGCGAGTTGCTCGGGAAAACGGCACCGGAAGCCGCCGTCGTTACCGCTAAAGAGAAGGAGATTTCGCTCGCGGCGACGGATCTCAAGGTGATCGATGGAATTCAGAAAGCGGCGTTCGCATTCGGATTCGAAGGCAACGATTACAAACTGTTCGCCGATCGCATCGCCAAGATCGAGACGGCGCTAAATGTGCTTCGAAAAACCCAGGTTAGTGTATCCAACCCGAGCCTCAATGAACTCAAGCCGGCCCAAGCCGTCGCCTTGAAACACGGCGGCAAGGTGAACCGTGTCCACTTCGGCCCGGTGCCGGACAAAATCCCGTTGCTCGCCGCCGCCTGTGAGGATCGCAATATCTGGATCTGGAGGGCGGATGGAAAACTGCAAGGGAAGATTCCCACTTCGAGCGCGGTAAACGACATCGCTTTCAGTCCAGGAGGTGACGCCATCGCGTCGGCCAGCAGCGGGAAAACGGTACGCGTGTTCCGAGGTCTGGGGCTGCTCAGTCTAAAGGAAGGAATGCAACCCAGCTCCACTACTTTCGATCTGCACAAGGACTCAATTACCGATGTTGAATTCAGCCACGGAGGTGAGCGAATCGCTTCCGCCAGCGCCGATCGTACCGTTCGTGTTTTTGACTCGCGCTCGATGGCGCAGCTCTACACCAGCCAGCCATTGCCGGGGATCGTTACCGCGGTGCAATTTCATCGCGGCGATAATCTGGTCGTGAGTGGTTGCGACGATGGGGGGGTGCGGCTCCACACCATCGACCATCCCGAAGTTCAAATTCTCGGCATGATGGGGGCCCCGGCTCGCCGGCCCGAATTCAGTTATGACGGCAAATTTGTTATCGCCGCCGGGGGCGATAAGACTGTCAACGTCTTTTCGGTCGCCGACGCGATCGAAGTCACCCACGTTCGTCATCCTGCGGACGTCACGCAGGCGACCTTTCGACCGGTCATCGACGCCAAGGGCTACACCTTCATCAGCTGCGACGTGAAAGGGGACGTGCGCTTCGTGCGCGTAACGGACGTCACCACCGCCGCCGGAGCACACCACACAGTTCTCGAGCCGCACCATCCCGGTCCTGTTCTTTCCGCCACCTGGAGCGCCGATGGCCGGCTCCTGGCCACAGTCGGCGGAGGTGAAGTGATCATTTGGGAAATGTCGACGGACATTCCGTCGCCCCGGACGCGGCTGACCAATCTGGGCGAAACTTCCCACGCGGAGTTTTCACCTGATTCGAAGTCGCTGGTTACTTATGGCGACAGTGACACCGCCTACGTCTGGGACCTGACCAAGATATCGCCCTCTTCGGCCTACTGAGCCGGTCCGAAAAGCTGAGCGGTGTCGCTTTCGTTTTGTGTCTCAGGCGGCGAAATTCTGTCGCGCTAGCTCTTTCGGTGCCCGAGCATCTCGCTTTTCCACGTGCGCGCGTCGACGCGCGTTAGATTTTTTTCAACGCCGCGTTTGAGCAGCGACCGATGCGGGATGTCGCAGAGGTGTTCCGCAATGAACCAGATGTTTTTTTTCGTGGTCATCCAGTGGAGACGATCGAACCGGGCCAGATTTACCGGTCGCGAATAACGCCGGAGGGTGCGCTCGCCGCGCAGGTTGAAATAGATATTGAAATAACTCAGGGCCAGCTCCCGCAGAGTGCGGTAAACCGGCTCTCGATAGCGGCAGCCGGTGAAATTGGATTTGGCGACGGCGCCCCAATGTCCGCGCGACTTGAAAATCGCGACCACATGATCGGTGTCCTGATCCGCTTCGAGATCGAAAATGAGCGGCGGAAATCCAAGCACGCGCAATGCCGCCGCGGCGAAGGCCGCACCCTCGAGGCAATGCGCTGTATTTTCTCGCAGCACTTTTCGCGGCGACCACGCCGTCTCAGCCAGATGGTAGGGCATATTATCGAGATAACGCTGAACGCCGGCCGGCGTTTTCAGCGCGCGCAGCGCTCGCAATTCCGAAGGAGTGAGCTCGTAGTCCGCGCCAGTCTTTTCGCCGCCTGACTTCCCCGCTCTCGAGGCGCGTGAGCGGGAAGTCAGCAGAATGGACATCGGGCTTTGGATCAGGATCGAACTACCGTGTGTTTAGCTATGGGTCCCGGGCGAGTCGAGGTATTTGCTGCCATCCGCAGCTCCATGCGCAACCGGATTTCCAGCAGCGTTCAGAGACAATCGCGTCGCTCGGAACGCCGATTACAGCCGGGCATTGCCAACTTCGGCGAAGTAGCGCAAAGCGCGCAGACTCGGGAGAAAGAAATACGCACCGCCGCGCAAAGTAACGAACTGTGGCAAGCCCGAGACACGGTGGGGGATTCCGTCGTCTCGCGGGCTGGTGAAATCAGTGGTTACCGGGCACCCTGGAACCGGCTGACGGTTCCCCAGTAGCGGATCGGTCTCCTCGGTCAACCCGGAAAACTTGCTTGTGTTTACCCAGGCGTTTTGAAGGAATTCGAACTGGCGCAAAATGTTGGCGTTAAGGCAGAGGAATTGCAGGCCGCGTTCCGGATCGTCCGGCGGCGCCGGCTCGAGGGCATCTTCGGGTAACAATTCGGGACCGTACTCGCGGCCGCGCCGCAGAATGCGATGAAAGCGAACGGGGGACATGAGATCGTCCCGGAAACCTTTCGGACCAAAACCGAGCATGGTGATCAGTTTTTGGAAACCGGTCGGGCGTCCGGGCAAATCGGCATTGCGCGGATTGGCGCGAAAAATATGCGCGCCGAAGGGACAGCGGGCGCCTTTTGGATCTTTAGCAAACGTGAATTGGTTGAGGCAAATCTCATCGGGATCAGGTCCAACGCCCGGAATCGGCTGTGCCTGTCCCGGCACCAATGGGCTTCCCATTCTGGTCCGGCCTACGAACTCGGCGGCCAGCTTCTCGGCCTCGCCGGGATTTCCACCGGTCTGCCGGTTGACGAATCGCCAGAGGCCACGCACGTCCTGCCGCAACTGACGAAGAACGAGATAGGTCCCGTTGCGACCTACATCCTTTTTTCCGGGCGCATCTTCCGCGTTCAGTAAACTCCTGCTCACGGGATCCGGATCGACCAATGGCCGATCGGTGTATTTGTTGTACTCGTTGGGATACCCGAGCAGAAACTCTCCAAGCGCAACGACGTTGCTGTAATCAATCTGGGGCCCCGTCACGTCCCGCTGCCGGTCCCAGTCGATATGTGGCTGGCTGATGCCGTCGACGAAACCGAAAGGTTCGACCCCGTCGAGATCCGCGGTCCCTTGCCAGCGCAATTCTTCGAATGCCTCGCTCCAACTGTTTCCCTTCGAACTTTGAATAAAGGCATCGAGGCGTCGCCGATCGGCGAAGAACATAACCAACAGATCGGGCATGCAGGCGCCGTAACCCCATTCCCATTCGCAGGGCGCGTTGGGGCCGATATCCCCGAGGCGGCGCGCCCGGTTTGGTTCCGCCATGCCGGTAAGGAACTCGGGAGAAAAGCTCTCGATAACGGCAGAAGGCACCTCGAGCGCTCTGAGGCCTTTCGCCGTGAAGGCAACTTGGAGGGCGGTGGAGGGGGGAGGTTTCCTGGTCGCGGCGCTGGTGACGTCTGCCTTGCCTAACCACGCGCGCGCGGCCGCCGCATCCCTGACCCGCAGGAGTGCGTAGGAGGCCCCCTTCATTTTTCCGTAGCCAAAGCGAACCAAGCCTTGGACGTCAACATAATCGACTTCGCTTTGCTTCATAAGAGAGCAGCCCAGTCGCGGGCTTCTTGTTCACTCAGCGAGGTGGACTCCAGGCCGCGACGGATGCGTGTGTTCCTTTCCAGATCGATCGCGGTCAAGGCCGGATACGCTTTGTACCAAACTTGGCTGGGCAAAGTGTGGCGCCGCAGGAAGTCCTTGTATTTCTGTTCGTCGCCGCATCCATCCAGGACCAGCCAGTTAGTTCGCGGATAACCGATCCCGCCGCTGAAAACCGCATTGAGCCCGAAGCCGGTTTTGTTGATGAAATCATCCATGTAGCTTTCGACTGTGCCGTCGTAATTGCTGAAGAAGACCATGCGTTTCTTCCCATCGAGAAAAACCCAGCGCGCAAAATGGATGGTGCGAATGCGCCCCAAGCGCCCATGCCTGACGAAATGCCGCGCGGCATAATTAACGGTGTTGAGCACGCCAATCACGGTCATGAGCCGCACGAGACCTGGCTTCAAGCTGCCCATGGCCACGAATTGATTGGTGACGTAGTGATCTTCGGCGAGTGACAAGTCATCGGAGTAGGCTTGATCGACCCGCCAACAGAGTTCCGGATCGCTTTTCTCAAGCCGGCGCAAACAAAGGATGTAAATCGGCGCGATCAGAATAAGCAGCGGCAACAACAGTAAGAACAGAAGGGGAACACCGACCAAATGAAGCGCATTCCTGATCCACCATCCGATCGGAGTAGCCGCCTCCGGCGTTAGCT
Source organism: Verrucomicrobiota bacterium (assembly GCA_041167205.1). Lineage (GTDB taxonomy): Bacteria > Verrucomicrobiota > Verrucomicrobiia > Chthoniobacterales > UBA10450 > AV80. The sequence continues at coordinate 193 of JBEEHC010000186.1, read as the reverse complement.
TGAGCCGGCCCGATGCCATTTCCGTCTCCAGGAATCGCCGTAACTTCGCGTGAGCTTCTCGAGCCGGCAGGCTCACAAACTCCCTGGCATTGCTGGCAAGATAAGTTTCGAGCGCTTCCCGGAGGGCCGCCTCTTCCTGGATCTGGCGAACGGTTCGGCCCCGCCAATTTACATAAGCCGCAATGGGAGGAGC
>JBEEHC010000185.1:0-4996 GCA_041167205.1 Verrucomicrobiota bacterium | reverse complement strand
GTCATCAATGCTGGTGTTCACGCCGCGCGTCACGCCGGCCACCAGATTGAGCCACTTGGTGGCGTAAAGAGTAAACAGCGCACCGGTGTGGTTAAATGGGATGCCGAAATTGAAAATGTAAGTGTGCGAATAAAAGGGGTTGGTCCGCGGGTCGATTGTTTCCGCTCCTTCGAGGGTCACGAATTTCCCGAGCTTCACATCAACACCGCCCTCGGTCAGCACAGGTAAATGCAGACTCAGAAACGCTTCGGGAATGTCCGGCTGATAAAGGCTGCTTCTCATCGCGTGGTCGAGCAGCCCGAGGGAGTGGATGAAACGCGCATCCGTGCCGAACATGAGTTGGAATTTGAAACCCCAATCAAATCCGGTTTTCGGATCGAGCGCGCGTTCCGCCGTGATCACCGCCTGGTTCATCACGAACTCGTTGCTTCGGTCGTCAAACAGTCGGCCGAAGTTCTGATTGTCCTCCGGACCATCTAAGTTTCCGGTAAACCCGCTTTCAACCCAGCCGTAAATGGCCAGGCGCGACTTCGCCTCTTCTTTTTCGAGGACCTTGCTCCGTGCGTCTTCCTCCGCCGGAGTGAGTGTTTGCGCGCTCATCTGGTCTGCCGCGATCGCAAAGAATAGGGCGGCAACGAACGACCTGGATCTGGCGCTGAGAAGTGGAACCGTCATCAAAAGGAAGGCAATGCGGCCGGCGCCAGAATCACAGCGGCTGGCCCGTCCGGATCACCGCGACATCCACTTCCACGTAGGCCGTTTCACCGTGGATCGCCTCATCGAGGCCGAGTTCTTCATGTGCATCTTCGACGCGCACGGGAGTGATGCGGTCGATGATCCACAGCATCCCGAGCGTGAAGACGAAGGCCCAGACGGACGAAAAAAGCCCGGCGGCGAGTTGTTTCAGAAAAAAGGTCGAATCGCCGGCAAGCAACCCATTCACTCCGCCGTTGGCCGCTGGGTTCCATGCGGTCGAGGCGAAGACGCCAAGCAGAATAATACCAAGAAGGCCGCCCACGCCATGCACTCCCCACACATCGAGAGCGTCATCCCACCCGAGCTTGTTCTTCAGCGCGCAGGCGTAGAAACAAACGACGCCCGCCACGAGGCCGATAATAGCGGCCGTCGCCGGCGACACGTAACCCGCCGCGGGCGTGATCGTGGCGAGACCCGCCACCGCGCCCGTGAGCAAGCCGAGGAACTTCGGCTTTTTCGAAACTCGCCAGTCCACACAGAGCCAGGCGATGGCCGCGAATGAGGCCGAAATGTCGGTATTAATAAAAGCGACCGCCGTGATCGAATCGACCCGAAACTCGGATCCGGCATTGAAGCCGTACCAACCGAACCAGAGCAAGCCGGTGCCAAGAGCAACAAGCGGGATGCTGTGCGGGCCGCGGTCCACGACCTTGCGTTTGCCGACGTAGAGAATGGAGGCGAGGGCGGCGATTCCCGCGATGTTGTGCACGACGATTCCGCCGGCAAAATCCTTTACTCCCCACTGCGCCAGGATGCCGCCGCCCCAAACCATGTGAACGAACGGGAAGTAGACCAGAATCAGCCACGCCGTCAGAAAAAACATGTAAGCCTTAAAGGTGATTCGGTTGGTGAATGCGCCGGTGATCAGCGCCGGAGTGATGATCGCGAACATCATCTGGTAGGCACAGAAGACGAGCATGGGGATCGTCTCGTTAGGTGAAGGCGTGGAGAGCGTGATGCCGCGCAGGCCCGCCCAGTCGAAGTTGCCGATGATGCCAAAGAAATCCGTGCCGCTCTTCAGATCGCCGGAGAAGCAGATCGAGAATCCGAAGGCCCACCACAGCACCGTGGTCCAGCCCATCGAGACAAAGCTCTGCATCATGATGGCGAGCACGTTCTTTCGCCCCACGAGTCCGCCGTAAAAGAAGGCGAGCCCCGGCGTCATCAGCATCACCAGGCTCGCGCAAAGGAGCATGAAAGCAGTATTGCCAGTATCGAGATGTAACATTGGTTATCCTCCGGTAAGGCGGCGAGTATTGGCTCGTTAGGGTAGACGCGTCAAGGATGTAGAGACCCGGTCTCCCGGAGACTTGATTGCGGTTACATGCCTTACGATCTTCAGCCCGCTATTACCGATCTTGTAATGGCCCGCTGAATTCTTCGCAATTGAAGCGCGTCCGCAGGCCAGTTCATAGACCCGGTTCAAATTGTTTCCCGCTTTGAGTGCAGCCTCCACTTCCGCGGCGTTGGCATCTGGGAAGGCTATCTTGTTAAGCTGGAATTGCCGCTCACGCAGGCCGAGCCCGTAAGTGACGATCCGCCGCCAGAGGCGCGCATTCAGCCTCAGACGAATCCAGGTTTGCTCCGCGCCTTTCACGCTCTCCGAGGCCCGAAGCGTTGCGACAAGCTCCTGGTGCAGGCGCGCCTTTGGGTGATTGGCGATTTCAGCCGGCGTTTTCATGACGGTTGATCCGGGCCCGTCGGGACAAAGACTGGAGAAAGGGATAGGACCCAGCCCCAGCGGCCGACGAGAAACGCGTCTTAGAACGTCGTCCGAAATCCTACCACCACGCCGCGGCCCGCGAGCGGCAGCACTTCCTTGAGGAACGACAAGTGATCGCGTGCTTCTTCGTTCGTCAGGTTCGTGCCTTTCACGTAGACGTAGTTGTTGGTTAGGCCAGTCCGAAATTTGTAGCCGATGCTGGCGTTCAGGAACGTGTAGCCCGGCGTCGAGATCTCGAAGGGAGCAACCCGATCCTGCCCGTCCACGCGCTGGCCCTCGATACTGGCATTCCATTTTTCGGTCTCGTAAGTGAGCGAGGCGCTGAAACGCAGCGGCGTGATGCGCGGGAGAGGTTGGCCCGTATCCAAATCGGTCGCGTGGACGTAGTCTCCTTGCAGGCGCAGGAAGAGGTCGTTCGGATTCTTTTGCGATTCCGATTTCTCACCGGTCACGACATTCTTGACCGACTTCGGATCGGTCGCTTCCTGGTCTCGCATTTTCGTCATGGTCAGGGGCAGGAAGTGGAAGTCGGCTCTCGCTTCAGCGCCGTAAAACTCCGCGGTCTTGGGGGTGTAAACGAAAACCTGGAGACCGTCCTCGACATCGCCCGTCGGCGCGAAATCGATAAATCCATCATAGTGATTGTAGAACCCGCTGATGCTGCCGGTCACAGCGCCCGCGCTTTTCCGCAAGCTGACATCAATCCCGACATTCTTTTCTTCACTGAGATTCGGATTGCCGATGATGAATTGGAAAGTCGCGGCGTGCGGTCCACGCGCAAAAAGCTCCTCCGTTGTCGGCGCTCGTTGAGAGTAAGTCCCATTGACCGCAAGCTGCCAGCCCTCGGCGAAATCGTAGAGCACGCCCGCGGCTCCGCTCACCGGAAGAAAATCCTGATCCTGCTGGCCGGGCGAGGTGAGTGAAGTAAGAGCGGGATCGCTGCTATCGATGTGCACTGCCTGATGCTCCACCCGCGCGCCGAATTGCAGCCGGACCTGATTCAATTTCCATTCCTCGAAGAGGAAAGCCGCAATCTGAGTGGCTTGGGTCGGTTGGAGGAATGATTCGGCGCCGAGCACGGAGAGTTCCTTGTAGAAGAACTGCCCGCCGATCGAGCCTTCGAGGGGTCCAATCGGCTTGTGCACCAGCTCGAGCCGCGAGTCCACGCCATTGGTTTTGAAAGTCGAACCGATGGTATCGCCGTCGATTTCGTCGTGCCGGTAATCGGTATAGACAAACTTTGCGTTCGCCGTCGAAAGCCATGGGAATGGATCCACGATGGAACTGCGGGCGTTAACCTGGCGTTTGTCCACATCGAGCCTCACCCGCACCGGCGGCACGGTTGGGTCGTCCACTTCGGGATCATCCGGAACGCCATAAACCGATAAGAACTGGGTGAAAGACGCACCGATGTATCCCTTGTCCCAGACATAGGATGCGCCAAACGCGTAATCTTTTGTTCTCACATAAGTGTTCGGCACCGTGCCCTCGGGATTCTGTCCGAAGCCGCGACCGGCTCGTTGCTCAGGCGTCAGCAGATTTTGAATTCTCTGATCGAGCGCGAACCCGGGGATGCTCCGATCCTCGGTGCGAACGACTGATCCTTGCATGTGGAACACCCAGTGCTTTGCCGGCGAGAGGGTCACCGCGATCGCGCCGCTGCGCTCGAAATCGGCGCTGTCGAATCGGCCATCAACCTCGCCACTCAGAGCCACAGGAGGTTGTTCGACTGGGATCACGTTGTCCGACACGTTGACGACGCCACCGATTGCCCCGGAGCCGAAGAGGATGGTCGCCGGTCCGCGAACTACTTCAATGCTTTGGCTCAGGAGTGCACTCACACTGGGCGCGTGATCCGGGCTGAGATTGGAGACGTCGAAGACCTCGGTGCCATTGTTTAAGACGCGGACGCGGTTATCCGCCTGACCGCGAATGACAGGGCGACTCGCGCCGACCGTGAAGCCGCTTGCGGCCACGCCCGGCTCATTCGCGAGGGTGTCTCCAAGCGTCGGAGCGGCTTTTTGTTTGAGAGTGTTCTCGTTCAGGATGGTGACGGATTGGGCCTTATCGGTTTCGCTTTGCTCAATCGCGCCGCCGACAACGACGACGCGTTCAGTCTCAGCCGTGCGGGCTGGTTTGGGAGAGGCTGCCGGTTGAATGGCATCCTGGGCAGTCGCAACGCTCGCAAGGGCGATCAGCGCTGCTGCAATAGTAAGAAATTTTTTCATGGATAAATTTTTTGAAGATCATTTGGTGAGTGCGGTTGCTGCGGCGCCCGCAAGGCGAGGCCGCAAGGGTGGGTGAGCGTGCACGAAATCCGTGCCGCAAGACGCGAGGAACCGAAACGCCGATACTCCGCGCGACAACGCGGCTAGAGCCCGTGCCTAGGCGGTTGCTGGCGGCGCGTGTTCGAAAATGCGCGCGCCGAGAAAAGGCGATGCAACCCAGACAGGATGCAACGCCGGAACGAAAGAAAACTGAAGAGCGGGGACAGGCGCTGTGACAAGCGGCGCGGCT
>JBEEHC010000184.1:0-12874 GCA_041167205.1 Verrucomicrobiota bacterium | reverse complement strand
CAAGCTCTATCTCGCGCCGGCCGATCGCGTTCGAATTTGGTAACTGTAGCCGCGTCCCTGTGGGGCGCGTGGAGGCAATGCGCCGGCCTACCACCCCATCATGGCTCGAAGGAAAAAGATCAGCACGCCGATGGTCACGAGCGCGAGCGGTGCGCGCGCGAGAAACTTCGTCAACCCATCGAGACTCTGGCCGCGCCGCGATTGCATGAACGCAATCAAAGCCAAGACTAGCCCGACAGCGTAACAGATCACTGCGACCGTGACAGCGGTTTGCGGGGACCAGCCCGTCATGGAACCGGGAAGCGCACCGCTCAAGAGGCCAAGTCCAAGGAAGAAAAACGACGCGAGCCCAAGTTTGCGCAGGTGATTCATGCTCCACCTGCTTAAGCGATGCCGCCCGGCTCGGCAAACGCGACCGGCACAATCGTGTCCCTCTGCCGCCACACCCTTGCCCACATCCGATTGGCAAGATGATGAGACGATTCTTCTGTTGTTTCTTGGTCGTTAGCTTCGGAGCCGTTTGCTCTCTGTATGCCGATGCAAGAGTCCGCGCGGTCCAGAGCCGGCTGAAGGCCGGTGGCTATTATTCAGTGAGATAAACGGTCTCTACAACAGTGATACTGCCACCGCCGTCACGCGCTACCAGATTCGCAACGGACTTCAGATTACCGGCAAGGTTGATGCGCAAACCCGTCATGCCCTTGGCGTGGCCGCCGCGGGTGAATCCGAAGTTCCGTTGCCCAAATTGGGTGAGGATGTTTGGCGATATCTTCGAAAAAGCGACCAGGCGTATATCAGCCGCCTCATGGCTGAAGACGCCAAAGTCTCAAAACCTCGCAAATCACCGGCGAATTCAACCCTCGCATCAGCGCCCACCGTTGCGATTCCACCCACAACCGCCAGGAAGTTGTCAAACAGCTACGATCGCGAGCGTCTTCGCGACTACGTTGCCGCTTTCGTCCTGGCTGGCCTCGATCCGCAGGTTGGAGCGGAAGCGGAGTTTTTCGCCGACCGAGTAGACTACTTTGGAGAGCATCACGTCACCCGGGAGAAAATTCGGCGAGACTTACAACGATACGACAAGCGCTGGCCCGAGCGGGGGTTCTGGCTGGCGGGCGATCTGGCGGTCCGGCCAGTTAAGGACAAGCTGGAGGTCTCGTTCCCGCTGCGCTACGAACTGCGGAGCGGTTCAAGGCGGTCCTCAGGCCAGGTCTGGAAAACGCTCATCCTGGAAAGGACAGGCGCCGACGACCTCCAGATCGTTTCCGTGAATGAACGCAAAGCGAGGTAGATCAGTTTCAACGGAGCGATAGTTACCGCACATGCCACGACACAAGAGAGACCTTTCCAAGCGTTACCGGATCGAACATGGAGACACATTTCGCCTGAAGGACTTCGATCCCGGCGATACAGGAGGCATAAAATCGAAAGAGGCGGCGGCGGAACAGCTCGAGGAAGAAGTGAGGACGCTTTGCGAACTTCAGGAAAAACTCTATGCCCAAGCCGAATGGTCCTTGCTCCTCGTCTTCCAGGCAATGGATGGGGCTGGCAAGGACGCAACGATCAAGCATGTGCTCTCTGGTGTGAATCCGCAGGGTTGCAAGGTCAGTTCCTTCAAGAAACCGAGCGACAAGGAGCTGAGCCACGACTTCCTTTGGCGCGCGTCCCGGTTATTGCCCGAGCGCGGATACATAGGAGCGTTTAACCGCAGCTACTATGAGGAGGTGCTCCTCGTGCGTGTGCATCCCGATTACCTCGAGAATCAGAACATTCCGAAAAAACTGGTGACAAAACAAATCTGGCGGGAACGCTTCCAGAGCATCAACGATTTCGAATGGCACCTGACCCGAAATGGGACCGTTGTGCTCAAGTTTCTCCTGCACCTCTCCCCCGAAGAACAGCGGCGGCGAATCCTCGAGCGAATCGATGAACCCGAGAAAAACTGGAAGTTCGAGATAGGCGACATCGCCGAGCGGAAGCTTTGGGATCGTTACATGAAAGCGTTTGAGGAGATGGTGCGAAATACGGCGACCACCGAGGCACCGTGGCATGTGGTCCCGGCGGATCACAAGTGGTTCACCCGGCTGGTTGTCTCATCCGTCATTATCGAGAAGCTGCGTTCCCTGAACCTTCATTTGCCGAAGCTAAGCGCGGATAAAAAGAAACAGATGGCCAGAGCTCGCGCCGATTTGGCTGGCCATAAATCGCAGTAACTACGTACCATTTGCGGGTGGTGGCGCTTCAGGACCTGCCATGGTCTTGGAATTGTAATACTTAGCCCAGCCTGCGCGCCACTCGACAAAGGTTCGGGTCGATTTTGTTTGCCTTGACGGACCCGTCTCTTGGAAACTGGGAGGATGCGCGTCCGGATAATTCTTGTCGCCATTGTCCTGAGCGTTCTCATCCCTGGCTCCCGTTCGGCGCAGACGGATTCTTCCGCCCCGCTCCATACCTTCTACGGAGAGGTAAAGGCGGTCGACCTCGCCGCCAGAACAATCACGATCAAGTCTCACGTCAGGAGTTTTGTTTTCCGTATCACGGACGAAACGAAGATCAGCGGACGAAACGGATATATCAGATTGGACAAGGTCCAGCGGGGCCAGGGAGCTACGGTGGTGATGCGCCTGGGCGAGGGCAACGTCGGGATTGCGGTCGCCATTCGTTTCGACGCGGATGCGAGCCTGACGAAGTCTTTGGCGCTCTATTCCGCCAGAACCACGCGAGGCGAAATGATCTCGGGAATCGCGGTGAACAATTTTGTCGACTACGAGCCTCCGGCCCTTCCGATCAATCGAGGCTTCGACTTGGGCCCAAACAAGCTACGCATGTTCCGGCTTTCGGTGCGGCCGGATGGGACGGTTGCGAGCGCGACGCCATACGTGCCGTTTGGGAATGGGGACTTGGATACCCGGGCGATAAAATGGCTGATGAAATGGCGCTTCCGTCCCAACAGCGTGACCGAAGTGCGGATGCCCGTGAACTGGTTTCACACATATCGTTAGACGCCCGCTGGACGCCTGAGCTGATTCCGGCGAGGCTCGGGCGCAATCAGACCTATGGCCGGTAAAACCGAATTAATCCTGATTTGTCTCGTGGTGGTCGCTCTCCTGGCGATCGTCGCCCGGAAAATCCGGGTCCCGTACCCGATCCTCCTGACCATCGGTGGTGTAGGTCTCGCTCTGATTCCCGGCCTGCCTGAGATTCGCCTGGAGCCGGAACTGGTCTTCAGTTTGTTTCTCCCGCCCCTGCTTTATCCGGCGGCCGTTTACACATCGTGGCGAGATTTCCGGGCAAACCTTCGGTCCATTCTTCCCCTGGCCATCGTCCTGGTCCTGTTGACGATGACGGCGACGGCTTATCTGGTCCACTGGCTTACCGGATTACCTTTGGCGGTCGGTTTTGTCTTCGGCGCCCTCATCTCGCCGCCCGACGCCGTGGCTGCGCTGGCGGTGACTCAACATTTGCGGGTGCCCCGCAAGATTATTGTCATCCTCGAAGGCGAGAGCCTGGTCAACGACGCCACTTCTTTTATCTCCTTCCGCTTCGCCGTGGCGGCCGTGCTGACCGGGACCTTTTCGCTGGGACAGGCGAGCTTGCAGTTTGTTTTTGTCGCCGCCGGTGGCATTGGCGTTGGCCTCGCCGTGGGTTGGTTGGCCGCGCAAGTGCAGAAGCGTTTGGACGATCCGCCGGTGCAAACCATGTTCTCCCTCCTTACTCCGTACGTGGCCTACTTCAGCGGGGAAAGACTGCATGTCTCCGGCATCCTGGCGGTCGTGATCGCCGGCATTTATTACGGGTGGCGCGCGCCCCATGTCTTGAGCGGACGGATGCGACTCCAGGCCGTGCCGGTTTGGCAAATGGTCGTCTTCATTCTCAATGGAATCCTTTTCATGCTCATCGGGCTGCAACTGCCGCAGGTGATCCACGCGCTTCCTCCGGGTTCGGCGAGGTCCGTCGCGAAGCTGGCGGTCCTCGTCCTTTTGGTCATCGTGCTGGTTCGTTTTGTCTGGATGTTCGGCGCCACTTATTTGCCGCGGCTCTTCAGCCGAACGTTCCGTCGCAAAAACCCCGCGCCCTGGCAACAGACGGCACTCATCGCATGGACCGGGATGCGCGGGGCGGATTCGCTGGCCGGCGCGCTCGCAATTCCATTTGTCCTCGCCGATGGCACGCCCTTCCCCGGACGCGACCTCATCCTTTTGCTGACTTTCTGCATCATTTTCGGAACGCTGGTCGTGCAAGGACTTACGATTAAGCCTCTGGTTCGCTGGCTGAAAATTGAGGACGATCACGTTCCGGAAAAAGAGGAGCGTCTGGCGCGGCTGAACGCGAACGAAGCGGCGCTAGCGCGCATCGAGGAGATGGGATCGTCGAGTCAGGCCAGGCCCGAGACCGTCGAACGCCTGCGCTCGGAATACGCCGACCGCATCCGGCAACTGAGCAAGGACACCTCGCATGAAGAAAGCGCCCGCCGATTGTTCTCGCGGGACTTTGAGGAATTGGCTCGGGAAGCGTTGGAAACAGAACGCGACACCGTCATCGCCCTGCGCAACGACGAGGCCATCAACGACGACGTCCTGCGCCGAATCCAGCGTGACATCGACCTGGCCGAAGCTCGGCTTCAGCAGCCGGCCCGAAAATCACGCTGAAGAAATGGCGAAGCTCTACGGCTTCACGCTCGGCGCTGACTCTGGCCCGGGCGGCCCTTTCGGGAATGGCCTTTCCGGAATGCTGTTCGTGTTTTGGAAGGAGGCAATCAACCATTTGCCCGCCTGCTTTTGCAGGACCTGGATCTGGATGCCTTGCTGCGGTTCCGGCAGGCCTTTCGGAGTCCTCGCGCCAGTCATAGTCCATTTCACATGCGCCACCGCGATCTCGGGAGTAAGGAACTTCACCTGGACGTCGGTTACTGCCAGAGAGCTCTCGCGAAAGACATACGCATAAGCATCGGTCAGCTTTTTCTCGATCGCCGCCCGCCCTCTCCACCACCAGCCGACGACGTTGACGATATCGCCGTCGTCCATGAACAAGCCGGCGTAAGCCTTGGCGTCATGTTGGTTCCATGCCTCCTGCTGTCGCTTCTCCACCGCCCGGATGTCAGTCTCATCTTGACTGTGATCCTGGCCGAAGGCGGTCCCCGCCACCACTGTCACCAGGCTCAGAGTCAGCGCTTTCAAGAAATTTCCATTCATAATTGTTGTCGCAACCGGACGGTTGCCGCTCTCTTCTAGACAGCGCCAACCAACAAGCGAGAACAATCTTGGTCGCGGTGACTCGTACTCAACCGGGCCCCACGGGAAACGATGGGCGTGCGCGGGCGCAGACTTATTCGTAACGGTTTTGTTACCTGTTCTCGGCGAGCGATTGCGCCCGAACCCGCTGTCAAAATCGAATTCTAATCAGGAGGAGAATAACATGAGAAGGAGTTCGATTTCGTTTTTGGCTGTGTTGGCGGGGATCTCTCTGCGCGGAATTTCGGCAGGCTTTGCCCAAGGCGCGCCTGATGTCGTATGGGAAGTCCCGACCCCAAATGGGTTGGCCAACAGCATCGCCGGAGTGGGTTGGGCGTCGGGCTTGTCCGGACAAGTGGCCATGGGCTCCAGCGATCGCTGGCTGCGCACGCGTCGGGCCACGAACGGCGCGCTCTCCTATTCCATTCTCGGGCCGCAACATAGCCGCGGGGGAGACCAGACCATTTACTCGAGCGACGGGTTTCTGGCCGTTCATAGCCTCAATAAAGGTCTCGATTATCGGGTCTATCGCGCGGCCGACGGCTTCTTTCTCGGCACGATCCTCGTCACCATCGACAATAACGGCCTCGTGCAATTCGCGCCCGACGCGCAACTCCAAGGCTCCATTCCGAAAGCTGGCGCCATGTCTCGTTGGCCTTTGGAACAGTTCACCGTCGTTGTTAGCACCGGCAGTGGTTACAACATCACCACCACTACCAACAATCTTTCGCCCAACGGACGTTACCAATCCGTCGCCACGGGTGGCACCATCAAGATTTTATCGCGCAAAAACGGCGCGGTTGTCGCCACGCTTTCCGGCGGCGCCGCCCGGGGCTTTACCCCGGCGATGTTCACCCCCGATTGCAACGCGATCGCAGCCTGGGACGGCGACTCCAATCGCACCACCCTGTGGCGCATCTCCGACGGCGCGGTCCTGATGCTGTTTCCGGACGCCGTTCCGCAAGAAGGCCTCGCCGGCATTCGCTTCACCCCTGACGGGGCCGGCATGGTCACGAGCGGCTATTTCGCTGTCGAGGGCACCGGCGGCTGGGAGCAATTCGGCTACCTCCGCTTCTGGCGTGTGGCCGACGGCGCCCTGCGCCACCAGTTCGATCAACACACCGGCATCGGCGTAACGTCTGCGATCGCCTGGTCGCCCGACGCCAGCCAATTCATCTACGGCACCTACGAAGGAACCGTGGTCGTCGCCCGCACTCCCGCCCCGTAGTCGCAGTTTCTTTCGTCCAAGGGCTGTGATTCGGCCAGCGAAAACCTGCGGCACTACGGTACCTATGGTACCTGTCCTGCTCCCTGACAGGTGTGCAATTCTACGACGTTCTGGCGGGTGGCTATCGTACGGCACTCACGAAGATGCAGATCGCCGGCCTGTTTGAGGCGGGTCAGCTCGCTGGCAACGACCCGTGCAAGGAAGCGGAACAGGCAAAGTGGCGAACCATCGATGAAGTGTTTCCCCTGTTAAAGCACGGAACTACGGCGCGGTCTTTATATCAGCCGACCGAGCTGCACAGTTCCCGAGCCCACACTATTGCTTGGGCCGCCGCCATTTCGATTTTTGTCCTATCGGCGGGTTCACTCGCGGGCTATTTCGTATTGCGAGGCGGAGCCAGCGGCTCCCAAAACGCAATCAGCGCCAGAGCGGCGGCCAACCCTCCGGCGCCCGTTAGCTACACGATCGAGAATCCATATTTCCGTTCGCAACAGGAGCGGGCCGCGCAAGAGCGCCTGAACGCCGCGCAACGCGCGCGCGAACAGACTCAGGCCGCCCGGCTCGCGCAAGACCGCGCTGACGCCGAACGCAAGGAGCGCGAGCTGCAAAACGCGGCTGGCAGAACCGAGCGCATCCCGCCCGACCAATTCAGTCTCGTTCGCAACGTGGGTGGATCAGACGTGCGGGTGAAGATCCACGACAATGATGTCACGAGCTTTGATGTCTGGATCAACGGCCACCGGCGGCGCCAGGTCACCAAGAGCCAAGGGATCGGCGGCAACCGAACGGAAGAAACCTTGATCTACAGTAATGGTCCCGCGCGCCTCTATTACGTTTGGGAGATAAGCGGAAACCCAAACCAGTGCCTCCTTCGCGTGCGCGACGAGTAGACCGCGATCTCAGTTTTCTAGGGCGGGCGCTCCGCCTGGCTGGCCAGAACTTGCCCTACAAATTCTGCGGGACCGCGCTCAGGTTGCGGCGATTTTGTTTGCCTTCATTGTCCCGGTCCTTTGAAACTCGGGACGAACAGCCAACTCCTGCACCGCGCTGATTCCCATCTTGTGACGACTTCAAATTCCATGTTGCGTGAGCGCACTCGGCGCGACTTTCTTTCGCTCGCCGGCAAAGGCCTCGGCCTGGCCGCGCTTTCTTCTGCCACGGTCGCTTCGTTGCTGAAAACCGTCGCCGCTGCGACGCAGACCGTGGCGCATTTGACGCCGGAGCAGGCGGCCATGGATGAAGACTACTGGGCCGTCATTCAAAACTCCTTCACGGTCACGCGCGGCATCATCAATCTGAACAATGGCGGCGTGTCGCCCAGCCCGCGGATCGTGACCGAGGCGCTGGTGCGTTACACCTGGCAACAGGAAGACGCCACCGCCTACACCATGTGGCAAATTCTCGAGCCACAATCGGAGACGATTCGCACCGGCCTGGCGGAACTGTTCGGCTGCGATCGCGAAGAGATTGCGATCACCCGTAATGCTTCCGAGTCGCTCGAGATTCTTTTGATGGGCATGGACTTCAAGTCCGGCGACGAAATTCTCACCACCACCCAGGATTATCCGCGCATGCTGACCACGCTGCGTCAGCGGGAGAAGCGCGAGGGCCTGAAGCTCAAGCTGATTCAGATTCCCATTCCGCCCAAGAACCTCGACGAGATCACCGCGGCCTTCGAAAAAGGAATAAGTAATCGAACGCGCCTGATTCTGATGGCGCACCAGGTCAACATCACGGGACAGATCACTCCCGTGAAGGCTGTTTGCGACATGGCTCGCGCCAAAGGCATTGAGACGATCGTGGACGGCGCGCATTCCTTCGCCCAGTTCGATTTCAAACAGAAGGACCTCGGTTGCGATTACTTCGGCACCAGCCTGCATAAATGGTTATACGCTCCCAAAGGCACGGGCCTGCTTTACGTGAAGCGCGATAAGATCGAAAAGATCTGGCCGTTGATGGCCGCGGAATCCAAGCAGGTAACGGACATCCGCAAGTTCGAAGAGATCGGCACCCATTCGGCGGCGATAAAGCTGGCCATTGGTGAGGCGCTCGTCTTTCACAGCGGGATCGGCGGCAAACGCAAGGAAGCGCGGTTGCGTTACCTGTCACGTTACTGGATGAACCGGCTCAAGGATGTGCCCAAGGTTCGCTTCAACACTTCGTTCGATCCGAACCAATCGTGCGCCATCGCGAACGTCCATATCGAAGGAACCACCCCTGACGCTGTGGTTAAGTATCTCTTCGACAAACATCGCATCTACACTGTGCCCATCGTCCACGAGGAGTTTCAGGGCATTCGCATCACGCCTAACGTCTACACCACGCTCGGCGAGCTGGATCGTTTTTGCGAACAGATGGAGCTGATCGCGCGCAAGGGATTGCCGTCCTAGCGCTGTGCGAAGCGAATTGTAGGGCAACCGCCCCGGTTGCCAGATCCCCGGCAGGTGCCGCGGTGTGTGGAGCGAGTTGTAGGGCAACCGCACCGGTTGCCAGATCCCCGGCAGGCGCCCGCCCTACAAAATCAGTGCGGGTCGGCCGGCAATTTGTGATTGACCGACCGTTCCGTCTTTCTACCGTCGATGAATGAAAGCAGCATCGTCAGCTCATAACACCCGCCCCTTCATCTCTCGCCTGGCGATCGCCTCGATTGCCGGCGCGCTCACCCTAACTCTGCTCGGCTTCGCAGCCACTCCGGTTGGCGCCGAAATTCCGGCTGATCAGATCAAAGCCGCCGGCGCCATTCCGCTCACCACGGAGCTCCTGGACAAGATGGAGAAGTTCATCAAGAGCGTGAACACCGACGATGCCGCGAAAGCCGAGCTCGCCGCGGCCGGCAAAGATCCATCCATTACGCCTGAGACCTGGGGAAGCATCATCTCCGCCAAATGCCCCAAGGCCGTTGCAATCTTCAAGGCGTCCGGCTTGACGCCGGATGAATTTACCAAGGGAGTCTTCGCGATCATGGCCGTGGGGATGGCCGTGGGAATGAGCGAAGACCTGACCAAGTCCGCGGACAAAACGGTCCAGGCCAACGCCGCTTTTGTCGCGGCGAACAAAGATCGCACCGAGGCAATCTTCGGCGCTTTCATGATGTTAGGGGAACCCGGGCCCGGGCCCTCCTCCGCACCCGCTTCAACCCCCTGACCGCCGGTCGAACTCGATCCCGCGGCCCGCGGGACCAGATAGAACCGATCGCGCGCAACGCCTTGCCGCGGCTTCTTGTCGCGCCGAATGTTTGGCGAAGGTGGATCGTCTCTTTCCGCCAAAAGAGGTGAGATCGACCTTGCCGAACGCGGCCCGTCTCTGATTGAATCACGTTGTGAGCGATCAGATGTACGGGGGACGAATCACCAGCGAAGAAAAGTCGACGCTCAGCAAGTACATCGGTCTTATCTTGGTGCTCGCGCTCGCAGCCGGGGGAATTTATTTATTAATTATCACCCAGGAGGTAAAGGAGATAGTCGGTTTCGATCCGAACCGGCCGGTCCAGAGCGATGCCGTTCTAAAACGCCGCCTAAAGCCGGAGCAGTACCACGTCGTGCGCGATAGCGGCACCCAGATGCCATACCAAAACGAATTCTGGAACAACGACCGTCCTGGCATCTACGTCGATGTTATTACCAACGAACCACTCTTCACTTCGGTCGATAAATACGAGGCCAGCCTCGGCATGCCGACGTTCAGCAAACCAATCTCGAAAGATCTTCTCATCGAGAGCCTGGACAATTCGCACGACATGCAGCGGACCGAGGTGCGCGCCAAACGAAGCAACGCCCACCTTGGCCACGTCTTTCCCGACCCGCAGTCGCCGAGCGGACAACGTTACACCCTCAATTCAGCCGCCTTCCATTTCATTCCGGTCGAACGAATGAGACTGGAACACTACGAAGCGTACCTGTCGCTCCTGGAGAAGAAGTAGCGCTCGAATTGTGGAGGCGCTCTCTGAGCGCCGAACTGTAGCGGCCTCGCTGCAGCCTGCCCTGAGCGGAGTCGAATGGGTCGAGGCGTTTGTTCGATCAAAAAATGGTGGATCGCGCGCGGAGCGCACGATGGCATTTTTGCGCGCCGGCGGCGCGGACTTCTGTTGGCACAGAGCGCCCCGCGCTCGATCCACTTCCCGAACCCGGGAAGATGGCAGTCAGAGGTTCGAGCTCAGACGACGCCACCACGGTTTCCTCTCAGGTTTTTTGTTTTGCTTTGTTACTGGCGGCGAAGGCACAGGTTCGGCCTGGGTGAGTTGTTCTTGAAACTGGACGCGAATGGAATCGTCGTCGCGCAGATAGTGTGCGCTCCAACCGCGCGCGAGATCGTCGCCGGTTAGCCTGCCGGCGAGAGCATGTGTGCGCGCAAGGAGGTAGTCCAGACCGAGAGTCTTGTAGTGGCGTAATTGGATACCATGCTTCGCCAACGGCACGACCCGGCCAACGGGGGAACAAAGATGACGGCCGACGGAGTGGTTGATTTGCTCGATCGCATCCGGAGCGAAGAGCGCAGTCTTATCTAAATGATGATCGCGCCGGCCGCGCGTAAGGATGGTGGCGAGAGCCGCGCCGGCGGGCGGAAAATCTTCGCTCACCATGTCGTAGCCGACCGCCTTAATGATGGTGACGCCGGCGTCTTTTTGCGCGGCGAGGTAATGGCGCCAATCGGGCTGGAAAAGAAATTTATCCAGGTCGACCAGACAAACCCAATCGGCGCGTCCACGGCTTTCCTGCCAGCAGGTTTCGAAGAGGATAAGGTGCGCGTCGAGGTAGGACTCGGCGTCACGCCTGAATGGCCGGATCTCCACTTTGGGCGAAGCGCGCAGAAGTTCGACCGAACGATCGGTGGAACGGTCGTCGTAGATGATGATGCGATCGACGAGCGGCTCATAGTGCCGGAGGAAGAATGGGATAATGCGTTCTTCGTTCCAGCAGGCGGCGTAAAGATGGATGGACATGAGGACGGAAGCCAGAGGACAGAAGTGAACGCGCCTTGGACTCGACCGCTTTAACACTCGACTACTTGAAGTTCAATCGAATCCAGGGTGGGTGTAGGGCGTCTGTGTCAGACGCCGAGCTGTACCCGCCTCGCTATGTCGAGGCGCTTGCTAATTGAGGGCGCGCTGCAATCGCCAGCGATTGCGGTCGGAACGTTTGAACTTGTTGAGCCAGCGGTGGGTCGATAGCCTGCGCGGATGAATTACTCCAAACTGACTGCGCTGTTGTTCGCCGTGGCGTTGCCTGCGGCGGTTCTGGCCCAAAGCAATGACGCGGCGAAACCGAATCCCGACGTCGAGAAAGCGATCATAAAGATCGAGCAGGACATGAGTGCTGCCCTGACCAAGCCCGATGCAGACGCAGCGGCGAAGATGCTGGCCGACAGCTTTTACGCGGTTAACCCAGACGGCACGACCCAGGGCAAAGCCGCGTTCCTCGCGGACCTAAAGTCAGGCAAGCTCAAGCTCGAATCGAACAAGCTCGACGACATGAAGGTCCACGCCGCCGATGCGGACATGGCGATCGTGACCTATCGCAGCACCGATAAGGGCAGCTACGATGGGCACGACCTGAGCGGCCAGTACCGCTGGCTCGACGTGCTGGCGAAACGCGGCGGAACCTGGCAGTTCATCGTTTCCCAAGGCACGAAAATCGAACAAGCAAAGAAGCCGTAACCTCATCGAAGAGCGCTCCAGGTTCTTTCTGGACGATGCTGCGCCGCCGCCGGGCAATACTTCAGTCCCCGGTACGGACGGTGCTTGGTTTACGGAAACAATGGACGCACTTCTCAGGATTCTAGCGGTCGACAACGAACCGTCGGTCACCCTTTCCCTGAAGTATGTCTTTGCCGGGCCACACTATGAATTTACCGGCGTGGCAAGCGGCGATGCCGCGCTGGCCAGCATCGACGCCAATGATGGCCCGTATGATGTCATCATTGTGGACCAAAAAATGCCTCGCCAGACCGGTGCCGAATTAGTCGGCGCCATAAGACAACGCGGTCTCAACGGCAAAATCATCGTCCTCTCGGCCCACCTGTCGCCGGAAGTTCGAGCAGACTACGCACGAATGGATGTGCACGAGATGTTCGGCAAGCCTTTTGACCTCGGCGAATTGCGCTCCGCCGTCGATCGCCTCGCCGCCTGAGTGGCGAGCTAATCTAAGTCAGAAATCTTAGTAGCGTTTCGGCCGATGCTTCGCATCCGCTGCGGCGGCGAGCTGGATCGCTCTTTGCGAACATTTTGTTCTTGCTGTGCTTCAGCATTTTATAAGAAGCTCCCCATACAAGCCCCAATCCAGAACCTGCCGGGCGTTTAGCCCGTAGCTAACGCCGGACATCTTTCGGGAGGGCAGGAGGATGATCACATGAAGACTTCGAGCGCGAGGTTACTGATTCTGGTGTCGATTGCGGTGGCAGTTTGCGCGCAATCACAGCT
>JBEEHC010000183.1:0-19249 GCA_041167205.1 Verrucomicrobiota bacterium | reverse complement strand
CTGCCGGGTGATTTTCTCGAAACGATGTCGACCGCTCCCGCTCAGCCAGACCTCATTTTCTACGATATGTTTTCGACCAAGACTTCCGGCGATCAGTGGACGCTCAATGCATTCCGCAAGCTGTTCGAAGCTTGCGCGGGACGTGCCGCCGAACTTTTCACCTACACCTGCTCCACCGCGAATCGCGCGGCGCTGCTTGCCGCCGGCTTCTACGTTGCCAGAGGACGCAGCGCGGGAGAGAAACTGGAGACCACGATCGCCCTCACGCCAGCAGCGTGTTGCGCGTCCTCATCCTCCCGACACGAACTACTCGCGCCCGATTGGCTCGAAAAGTGGCACCGCTCCGGGGCGAAATTCCCCGGGGAAATCGAGGCCCATCAATACGGCTCGTTCGAACAAGTGATCCGAGCGCATGCTCAGTTCCGTCTGTCGTAGCTTTGCTCCGGCTTCAATGCTGTAGCCGCTTCACTGTGCGAAGCAGGGCATCGCCTTTTTGAATTGGCATCCGGCGTGGTCAGGGGGATCGAATACTAGGCATGCCCAAGGACACCCCAATCAGCCGCGAGCGTTTTATTGAACTCCTGAATGAGGACCTCGCTCGAGAGTACCAAGCCATCATCGCCTACGTGATTTACAGCCAGACAATCAAGGGCGCGAAGTTTACCGATATCGCCCGGGAATTGCAGGTTCACGCCGGGGAGGAATTGAGCCACGCCATCCTGATTGCGAAGCAGATCGATTACTTGAATGGCACGCCCGTGACCATTCCCAAGAAGGTCAAGACATCGGAGAAAGCGGAGGAGATGCTGCGGTTCGATCTCACGAATGAGCAGGAAACCATCGTCAACTATCGGGAGCGGATCCGGCAGGCGGAGGCAATGGGCGAGTTCGGAATCAGTGAAGTGCTGCGCAAGATCATCGCGCAGGAACAAGAGCACTTTACCGATTTGGCCGGCGCGCTCGGGATCGACAACCCGACAATCAAAGGCTAGCGAACGCTGCAAAGCACCGACTCTGCGTCGGAGTGAAGCCCGGAGCGATGCGCCAAGTTGGCCGGCGACCTCAAGCCCACTGGCACAGCTCAACCGAGCAGACGGCACGCGAAGCACGAGCAGTTCGAGTAAATTCAGGGTGGAATCGCCAGTCAGCTTCAAGGAGGGGCGCTTTCCAAAACCGCCCTCTGTTAGTCGATCGGCGGTTTGTAAGCCGCCGATCCTTGGTTAGTTCCCGCTTCGTCGCGCGGGCAACACTCTCACCCTAACAGCTACTTCCTCGCCTCCGGCGTGACCGTGATCTTCAGGCGCTGGCCTCGACTGGACAATGGCGATATTGTTTGACTCTCGTCCCCCAATCTGAAAAAAGTGGACGGTCTGATCGCGGCTATGTTTTAATCGAACCCCCAGTGCTTCATGTCCCCCTCCCCGGAGATTTGTCACGGCTTAATGTGGTACGACTGGCGCCGTAAGCGCTGAGGACGCGGCGTAGAGAATGAGTGACGCGAATTTGCCGGGGTTGCTCACGGAGTTCGCGGTTTTTCTCAGCCACAACAGCCTGGACAAGCCTGCTGTTCGTTTCCTCAAGGAACGGCTGACCGAGCGGGGGATCACCTGCTGGTTCGACGCAACGGATTTGCGCGGCGGTACCGACTGGCTGCCTCGTCTTGAAGAGGGGCTACGAATGTCGCGCTGCTGCGCGATTTTTTATGGGCCGCTGGGCATCGGGCCTTGGCACGAGATGGAGCGCCAATTGGCTCAACTCATGGCTGCGGAGGCAGGGCGGGAAGGCCGGCATTTCGGCATCATCCCGGTGCGGCTGCCGGACGCGCCCGACTGGCGAAAGCTCTCTCTTCCGCCATTTCTGCGCCTCTACGCGAGCGTCGAGTTTCCGTCACTTTCAGACGATGCCGCTCTTGATCGGCTGATCGCCGGAATTCTCCAACAAGCGCCAGCTCCAGAGAAATCGGATCCAGCGCAACCGCCTTTCATCGGAATGCGACCATTCTCCGAGAACGAAAGTTCGATCTTCACGGGACGCAATGACTACATCGTCCATGTCACCGAGTATCTGCATCGCGCTGCGGTCCCCCGTTTTTTGGCGGTGCTCGGCGCGTCGGGCAGCGGAAAGTCATCGCTGCTTCACGCAGGCGTGCTATCACGTCTGCGAAAGGGCACGCTGCGGCCCGAAACGAAAGACTGGGTTTACGTGACGATGCGGCCGGGTGGAAATGCCTGGAGCAACCTGCGCGCGGCCATCGCCGGTCATCCGCTGTTGCTGCCATACATCGGGACTACACCGACCACACCGAAGCGGTGGCTCCACGAAGTCGCGACCGCGGCGCTCGGAACTCAAAACGGGGCGCCGAGGCTGATTTTGATCGTGGATCAATTTGAGGAGTTGCTGACCGCGAGACCGCAGGGCGAGAGCGAGACCGACCGCAAGCGGAATGAGGATTACATGGCGACTATCTGGCAACCTTTCGTGCAAAATCTGGCCGAGGCGGCCGAGGATCCGGCGGGTCCGGTCTCGGTGATCATCGCGATGCGTTCGGATTTTCTCAAGAGCCTCGCGGCCGATCCCGACCTGGACCGACTGCTGGAGAAAGTGGAGCAACGCTGTCTGGTCAAGCCTTTGAGCGAAGCGGAGGTTCGTTCGGCAATCGAAGGTCCCGCGATCCAGCGAGGGCTGAAATTCGATGCGGCGCTCGTCGAGACCGTGACACAGGATTACTTTCTCGATCCTGGCGGGGCGTTGCCGTTCTTGCAGGAGGCGCTGCGCCGCGTCTGGGAATTGGGCGACCGAAAGAGACTTTCGCTCGCCGATTACCGCGAGTTCGGCGGCCTGCCCGGTGCCGTGAATGCGCACGCCGAGGCCGTATTGGAGAGGATCACAACAACTTCGCCGGAAAAGGTGCCGTTGTTTCTCCCAATCTTCATCCACCTCACGCGACTGGACGAGGACGGATCGGACACGAAACGCCGCCGTCCGCTCGTGGAGTTGCCCGGCGGTGAATCGGCGCAGGAATTGGCCCGCGAGCTGTCGAAGCAGGAAAACCGGCTGCTGGTGCTCGACGACGCGCCAGGTGCATCTGCCAGCGGACAGCAGCCAATGGCGACAGTCGAGATCGCACACGAATCGCTGCTGGCCGGCTGGGAGCAACTGAAGTCCGAACTGAACGACCAGAAAAAGCGTCCTTCGCGCGTGCGCTTGCGCCGCATCGAGGCCACCGCCCGTTTGTGGCAGCAGGAGACCGGCGAGGCTCGTCCCGCGGTGTTGCGAGGCGCGGAACTCCGGCAGGCCGAGCGTCTCAGCAAAGAGCTCTCGGAGGAAGTGACGGAAGTCACGCGCGATTACGTGAAGGCTTCGCGAAAGGCGGCGAATATTCGGACCGCGCGCAACGGATTGATGGGCGTCGTCGGTCTGGTGGCCCTCGCGCTCGTTTGGATTTATGCAAGGCCCGGCCCAGTCGATCCGAACGCGGAAATCTTGAAAAAGAAGCGGCGGGAACTTGCGAGCCTCATAGCCCAGCCAAAGTTCGATGCGGTATCAGCCGGCGTATTAAGCGGTGAGATTCTCGAACTCGCTCGCGAGGACGCTCGTTCCGAGGAGTTTGCGATCCGTGCCCGAGCGCTTCTCGAACAAGGGCAATTTCCCGCTTTCGATTCCGTTATCGCCTCGTGGGAAAAAAAGGTGCAGCCTCGCGCGGCGCAGATCGAGGATTTGCTCGGCGACAAGGAGGCCAAACAAGGCCGCCGGAAGGAGGCGATTAAGCACTGGTCGGCTTATGTGGAGCAAAGGTCGCTCGATCTCGCAGCGCGTAAAGTCGGATGGAAAAAACTGACCGCGGCGCTGGGCGCGGAGGGGCGATGGACCGAGGCGCGCGATCGCTTTTCCGATTGGATCAAAGCAGACAGGAACGATCCTGAGCCGCGCCTTGGCCTTATCGCGGCTTACGAGCAATTGGGCAAATGGGAGGAAAGGGACAAGGAAATCGACTGGCTAAAGCGCAATCAGCCGGATGCCATCGAGGCCACTGGGCTCGTGGAGATGTCGAGCCGCAAGAAGATCGAGGACTGGGATAGCGCAGTTGCCAAAGACCCCCGCGACACAAAGGCTCGGCTCGGGCGGGCGGTGGCGTTGACTCGGGAAAGGCAATTCAAGCGCGCGCTCGACGACATCCAGGCGGCGCGCCAAGAGGATCCCGATTCGCCGCGCCTGAAAATCGAGGAAGCGCATCTGCACTGGCAACTCGACCAGCCCATTCCCGATGAACTCGGCGTATCGGTGGAGCCGCAATGGACGCGCGATAGGAAGGAATTCCCCCGAGTCTACGATGCGATGCAACGCAATCTCCCAGAACTAAAACCCGCCGAGCCCGAGCCAAGCCCTGAAAGTGAAACCAAACCGACAACGCCCATTCCGCCATGAACATAATATCCCGCCATCCCAGAATCGCCCTCGCCGCGGCCGCGGCATTGTTCTTCTTCGTCCAGCCTCCAGCGCCCGGTGCGCCGCCGGATCCGACCGCGATTGTCGTCGCGCCGAACAAAGGCCCGCTCGTTAAGTTCCCTTACGCGCGAGCGATCCGAGTCACGTTCCCGACACCAATGGTCGACTTGGAAATAATTCGCCGCGCTGGACAGCCAAGCCCGATTGTCTTCAAGCCCACAGTTGAATTGCGCTGGATTTGGGTCAGCCAGACCGAGGGGAAACTCACCTTTCCTCAAGATTTCGTGAGGAACAACGTTGACGGAGTGCTCATGACGGCGGCGGGCATTCGCAGTATCCGGCACAGCGCAAGGTTGCGGCCCGGTTTGCGCGATCTCGCCGGGAACCCCGTTTCCTCCACGTCTTGGGGCTTGTCTTTTTCCGAGGATGAATTTGCGCTCCGAGCACTCGAATTCCTGAATGTCTATTCAAGCGCCGAGGAGGAAGAAGAGGAGCCGGAGACTTCCACAACGGCAGGAAAAGACGATGAGAAACCCCAGGAAGAAAACGGCAAGGAAATGGAGGAGGAGGGGGAAAAGCGCAGCGCGGGAACCATCGAGTCGCGTCCTCCCGACGCCCCGTTGCCGGCGCAGCCGCGGGTGCGCCTCGAATTTACGCACGATGTAAAGCCGCAGGATGTGGCGAAAGCGGTCCGTTTTCAGGACTCAGCGACTAACGAGGAATTTCCGGTGGAGGTGAATATCGAGCCTGGCCAGGACGTCGAGGCGCAGGGCTGGGTCATCATCGAGCCCGCCAAGCCGCTCCCGCCTGGGCGATCTTTGCTACTGGTCGTCGATCAATTGAAAGAGGCCGACGGATCGAGCACGATTCCGCATCTGCTCGCCATCCCAGCGGGGACCACATTTGCGCCGGAGATCAAAGCCGCCAGCGCTTATCATCAACCGCTCAAAGGAGCTTTCATCCGGATCATCGCCAATCAGACGATCGACGGTGACGCTGCCAACTTGAAACACGTGTTAGTGGAGCCGGCAGTTCCCGACGTCAACATTGTGCCAACTGGAAATGGCTTGGAGATTCTCGGGAAGTTCAAGACCGGAATTCCTTATAAACTCACGTTGAAAGCCGGCCTGTTGACGCACGAGGGATTTCGACTCGAGAAAGACTCGGTCTGGGACGTTACCGTTGGTCAGAAACGTCCCACGATCGTGCTGCCGGAGAGCTACATTTTCCGGCGGGCAGCCTCGCCGTCTGTCCGTTGCGAGTTTGTTCAAGTAAATACCGAAGGCCTCGATTGGAAGATCGCGAGCATACCCCGCGACAAACTCTCCGAGGTCCGGAAGCGGCAGCGCGAGTTCGGGTATTACGGCCGGAAAGGCGACGACAAGGTGAAAGGGGAGGAAGAGAAGGAAGCCGATGCGGATGACCAGACTATCAAACGCGATCCAAAGACGGGAGAGTTTATCTATCGCCCCACGGAACTTCTTATCCCCACGCTTGGTCTTCCGCTGCTCGCCTCCGGAAAATTTGATGCCAGCGGAGGCGATCTCGAGACCCCCCGCGAGTTGGAATGGACGCCGCCCAATCGCGATCCCGGACTTTTTCTCCTGGAAATTTCCGGGAAAGATTCACGCGGACGGATCGTGGGCAACCGCGCGATTATCTCCCGCGGCGACTGGATAATTACGGTCCTGGACTTGCCTGAAGCGAACATCGTGCGGGTAAGCAGCATGGACGATGGCAAGCCGGTGCGCGGTGTGCCCGTGGAGTTGCTTGGCGAGGATATCAATACCGGCCCTCTGATGACCAACGAAAAAGGCGAGGCGTTCTTCGCAGGAAAGAACGCGGTTCCGCTGGGTTGGCGACCATCCTCCAGTTCACACGACCCCGCCATTTTGGTAGGCGAATCCGGACGCGCCTGCATTCAGTTGACGACGCTGCCCTACTTTCCTTCTGGATCTGCCGCCGTGCGACGCGAGGTCGAAGGAAATGACACGGAGTGCGTCATCGTTACCGACCGCAATGTTTACCGGCCCGGCGAAGTCCTGAAATTCAAGGCCTTTGTCCGTAAAACGGATGCTGCGCGACTGGCAATTCCGGCGGGAGAGAAGGTCTCGTGGAGAATCTCTACCGCCTACACCGAAAATTTGAACGAAATTACTGCCGTGGTCTCGGCGACAGGCAGTTTCGAAGGCGAATGGAAAGTCCCTCCGGATGCTTACGGAGAATACTATATCCAGGCGGAGAACGCGCTGGCCAAGATAACAGTCGTGGAATATCGTCCGCCGCCATTTTCGGTGGAGGTCGCAAGCGACAACACACAAGGCGACACCGTCCGCGCAACGGTGAGATCCATGCATTTCCATGGTGCCCCGAACGCGGGAGCCAAAGTGCGCTGGAAGGCCGAATGGATCGTCGACGACTGGCGTCGCGACGAATGGTATGCCCCTGGTGTTACTTCAGGCCAGGAAGATGCCCAGCGGTTTGCCCTGGTGCTGAATGATGAACATTCAGCCGATGCACCCACGCGCGGTTTGTCGAAAGACATAATCGAGGGTCTCAGGAGCGAAGGCTGGTCCACTGCCCTGGAGGATCGCGAGGTGAGGATTGCCGCCACGGGGTATGGCGAAACGACACTGAACGCGCAGGGCACCGCCACGATCGAGAGCAAAACGCCTCTTCCGGCGGGAGTGAATTACGGTCGCGCAAAACTCTATTGGATCGTTGATGTGACTTCGGCGGACACCGCGCAAAACCAGCGTGGGGGGAAAATGGTGAAAGTGCAATTCGTCCCCCAAATCCTCGGTGTGAATCTCGAGCAGGCGGGTCCCCGAAAGCTAAGCCTGCAGGTCGGCTCCTTTGATGCCGTGGATCGTCCGGCCAGCGGCCTCATGGCGAAAGCCGAGGTGTTTTCCGTCGAGGTGAATACCGCGAAGGAGCGTATCGCGGATGGTATTCATCGCTATCGGAACACGCCGACCTTCGAGAAAGTCTGGGAGGGAACATTGACGACGCCGGCTCAGCAAACCATCCCGGTGAAGACCGGCGGCAATTACGTCGTGCGAGTCACGGCCCCCAGTCAGCCGGGGACGCCGCAGGTCAGCGACGCCGTAATGCTCGAGGATGACGAGGAGAAGATATTCGTGGCGGTGGACAACGAGAGCAGCCTGCAGGTAACCGCCGATAAGGAGCGATACAACGCGGGCGAGACAGCGATGATCTCGGTGCAATCCCCCTTTACCGGCACGGCCAACGTGACCGTCCAAGACGAGCTCATTCTTTCTCAACAGACGGTCGAGTTCAAAGGCAACACCCACCGCATCCCGGTGCCCATACTGGCATCGTTCGCGCCTAATGCCTTCGTTTGCGTGCACCTCATCAAACCCGCGGCTGGCGGCAGTGTGCCGGGGGAGCGCTTTGGGTACTGCGAGCTCAAAGTCGATCGACCCGATCAGCACCTGCAAGTCGTCCCTACTTTCGTCAACGATTCCCTCGAACCGGGCGAGACGGCGCGTGGCACGGTGAAAGTCAGCGCTGACGGCAAACCGATCGCCGGTGCCGAAGTGCTCGTCTTTGCCGTGGATGAAGCCGTGCTGGCGTTGGGTCGCTGGCAGCTACCGGATTTTTTCCAAGCCTTCTTTCCGCGGCGCCAGTGGCAGGTGACCACGCGCACCGCCCTGGGGAAACTTTGGACACCGGAAAAGCCGGAGCAGCTCAGCCATTCGCAGAAGGGTTTTATCCTGGGGGACGCCGGGCCGCTTGTCGCGGATATCACATTTCGCAGGGACGCCATCCCGCTCGCCTTCTGGAAGGCGGATCTGCGCACGACGCCCAACGGCGAAGTGCCATTCGAATTCAAGGCCCCGGATGGTCTCACGAGTTATCGCCTGGTGGCGGTAGCGCAGAAAGGGGTCGAGCAGTTCGGCGCGGGCCGCGCCATGCTCCGACTCTCGAAAAAATTACAAGTCGAACCGGCCTTACCGGCGTTCTTGCGCAATGGCGATGAAGTTACACTCCGCGCCACGATACGGCAGGAGTACGCGGATTCCGATGCGATCGATGTCGCGATTGTTCCCGATGCCGGGATTATCCTGACCGAGCCGGGGGTCAAGCGGGTGGACGTGGCACGCGGCCAACCGCTGGCAGTCGGCTTCCGCGGAAAAGCGGCATCAAATGCGGTCCGAGCCAAAATCAGCTTCGCCGCCAAGTCTGCGGGCCATCCGGAGATCAAGGACGGCGAGGAGCATTCCTTCGTCGTGCATCCGCCAGTGATCGAGCGGCGCGAGGCGGTCACCGGCACCGTAACGGCAGCCAAACCATTCGATGTCGGAGAAGTAACGCCGGCGCGCTGGCTTCAACAGAACGGGCGTTGCGATGTGCTCCTCTCCGGATCCACTTTCCTGCCGAAACTTGCGGGACTACCAAAACTGCTCGAGGCCCAAGGCTCGCTCGAAAAAGTGTCAAGCCGCATTCTTGCCGCAACCCTGCTGGCCGCCGCGCTCGATACCATGCCTCTGGCATCGGGCACGGAAAATCAGCTCCGCGAGAAAGTCCGCGATGGTCTTGCGCGCCTCGCCCAATCGACGCTGGAAGACGGCGGCATGCCGTCCTGGCCAGGGACGGGCAAGGGCGCGGCGTCGCGCGACGACTGGACTACGATCGAGGCGGCCTGGGCCATTCGCAACGCCGCCCGGCGTGGCTTTGAAGTAGATGAAAGGCTGGCAACACTCGCACACGGCTGGTTGCAGAAAATTGTGAAGAAAGAGGAAGGCTTCGATGACTTGAAGCCCGCGTTGCGATGCTTTGCCCTAATGGCGTACGGCAGCACGCTGGCAGCGGATGGGACGGAAGCACAGGCTGCCAAGGAATTTAAGGCATCCGCCGGAGAGCTGTTCGACAGGCGTGCCGAGCTGAAGCTGACCGTCGAAGATCGGGCCTGGCTCGCGCTGGGCCTGCATTTTCTCGGTATCCTCCCGGACCAGCAAAAGACGCTCTTGAGGGAACTGGACCAGCCGATCAATGAGGCTCTGCTCGACCCGGCGATGTTCGGAACGAAGACCCGCGCGGAAGCCGTGCGATTCTTCGCCAAGGCCGAAATCGAATCGAGTAAGTGGTCCAAGGACACGCGTCAAAACGCGATCCAGGCTTTCGAGCGGATCACGAGATCGTCGCTGGATCTTTCTACGCACGAAAATCTCTGGCTTTTGCTCGCGCTCAATTCACTGACACGCGGGGACATTCCCGCGAAAATGGCCACCCGTCAGCTCGTCCCGAAGCCTACGGCCAGTTCCCGAAATAAGTTCACTGCGGCCTGGCTCGACATCCCTCTGGACAAATTGTCGACGACCTTCGCCCTGCCAATGCGACCCGGCGTGGCCGGGTCCTATCTCCTCAACGCCACCTATCGCGTGCCCGAATCCGAGGCGCCGTTGCGCGAGCCGGGCTTTAGCCTCGTCCGCAGCGAGCGAAATCTCACCGACCCCGCCCGCACCGGCACCCAAGCGACGCCTTGGAAGGCCGGCGATCGAATCCTCGTTTCCTACCAGCTCGAGCTCGATCAAGCGCACAGCCATCTCGAAATTGAGGACCAGCTTCCGGCGTGTCTCGAAACCGTAAACCCCGATCTTCCGCCGATCGTCGAGAATTTCAAGCTGTCGACCGACGCGGGCGTGAATACGCTGAAGCTCTCGCATGTCGAGCTGCGGTTCGCACGTACGCTGCTCTACTTCGAGAATGGGCTACCCGGTCGGAACGTCTATTCGGTCCTCGCACAGGTCATCGTGCCGGGCACGTTCCGATGGCCTGCGACCCAGGCGCGGCCCATGTACGACAACCGGTTTTCCAGTACGTCCGCAGCCGCGGTCGTGCACGTCGAATGAAGATGCCAGTTACCCGTTCCCGCCGTTTGTTGCGGCGCGTAGGAATGCCAGCCTTCGCTCTGGCCGCGCTTGGTGTACTGGCATTTGAAATCGCGACTCGCGTTGTCTCTCTGCCGCCCTCCCTGTTCGACGCGCCCCCCGCGACAACTACGCTCGTGGACGTTCGCGGGCGGACGCTGGCGTGCCTGCCCTCCAAGACGGCGCGGGCGCAGCACCCCATCGCGCTCACCGAAATGGGCGACATGCTTCCGCGCGTGATCGTCGCACTTGAAGACCATCGCTTCTACCAACATTCGGGCGTGGACCTGCGCGCGACTGCCGCCGCTTTTTTCGGCAACTTGCGCAAGCGTCGCATTGTCTTCGGCGGCTCGACGATTACCCAACAGCTCATCAAGCTCGCATCCGGGCGCACGGGCCGCAGCTGGCGTGCGAAGGTTTACGAAAACCTGGCCGCGGTGCATCTCGAGCGGCTGTGGTCGAAAGACCGCATCCTCCAGGAGTATCTGAATCGGAGTCATTATGCGAACCGCCAGTTTGGACCGGCGGCAGCGGCGGCGGCCTACTTTCACAAAAAGCCCGCGAATCTCACGCCACCGGAAGCGATTTATCTCGCCGGTCTGCCGCAAGCGCCGACTCGCTTTAATCCATGGCGGCATCCCGACGCGGCGGCGGCGCGGTACCGGCGCTCGCTCGCGCGTCTTGCGATGATCGGCTTTCCTGCGCCTGCGCAGATGGCCGGCGGGTTGGAGCTGCCGCGCGTCGCCGCCTTTGAGCCGCCGCGGCGGCTGGCACCTCATTTCGTGGATACTATTCGCAAGACGCCGACACAGTTTCGCGGCGGCGTCGTCAGGACGACGCTCGATCTTGATCTCCAGCATTTCGCTGAGAAGACGCTACAGGTCCACCTCGCCAGGCTCGCATCGCGGCACGTGAACGAGGGTGCCATCGTTATCCTCGACACACGCACCGGAGCGGTCTGCGCGATGGTCGGCTCGCACGATTACGCGGCGCCGCGCAGCGGTCAGATTAATGGAACCACCAGCCATCGGAGTAGCGGATCGACACTGAAGCCATTCCTCTACCTGCGCGGGATTGACCAAAGACAGGTCACCGCTGCGACCCTTCTCCCCGACACGCCGGACGCCGTGCGCGCCGAGTACATCGACTACGATCCCGTCAATTACGACAAGCGATTCTGGGGCCCGGTGCGGCTGCGCGAGGCGCTGGCCAATTCGCTGAATGTCCCGGCCGTCGTGACCCTCAGCCGGGTCGGCGCGCGCAATACGTTTCTTGCTCTCGAAGATTACGGTTTCAACTTTGCGCGCCCATTTTCTGAATACGGCGCGGGCTTGATCTTGGGGAACGCCGAAATCCGCCTGCTCGATCTTACCGCCGCGTTCACCGTTTTTGCCGGAGAAGGTCTCGCCGTCGAGCCTCGCTTGCTCGCTGCCGCGCCGGTGCGCCATCGTTTTCTTGCGGCGCCGGAGGCCGTTGCGATCGTGGCAGACATTCTGGCCGATAATGGCGCGAGGCAAAAAACATTCGGACCATTCAGTCCGCTCGCCTTCGAGAATCACCGCATCCCTTGCAAGAGCGGCACCAGTTCCGGCTTTCGCGACGCATGGACCGTTGGTGTCACCCGGCAGCACGCAGTCGGTGTCTGGATGGGAAATTTCGACGGTCGCCAGATGGAGGAGATCGCTGCGGCGAGCGGACCCGCGCCGCTCTGGCACGATATCGTTGAGCACTTGCTCGCTCGGGGCGACAGCTCGGTGCCGCCCCCTGCGCCAAATTCCCGTCTTATCCAGCGCGATGTCTGTTCGCTGACCGGTTTTTCTCCATGCACTGCGAGTCCAGGCGCGATCCAGGAATGGTTTCTGGCAGGAACGGAACCGTCCGAAGATGCGGCGCGCTTCTTTCACACGATCGGTGGTGTGACGCGATTCGTTCTCCCGGCGAACTACGC
Organism: Verrucomicrobiota bacterium; assembly: GCA_041167205.1. Taxonomy (GTDB): domain Bacteria; phylum Verrucomicrobiota; class Verrucomicrobiia; order Chthoniobacterales; family UBA10450; genus AV80. Next base: position 6,961 of record JBEEHC010000183.1, on the reverse strand, counting down.
GCTGTGGTGCGCGAGCCGTCAGAACTATCTGCGCGCCGGCATCGCGGCGGACGCGCGTCTGCGAATCGTCAGCCCCGCACCACGCGCCACATTTCTCATCGACCCGCACCTGCCGCGCGCTCAACAGGCATTGCAATTAGTGAGCTCGGGCGATCCAGCGGATGCACTCAACTGGACGGTGGATGGAGAATCCGTCGTTCCCTCGAGCGGCCGCTATTTCTGGCCGCTTCGTGAAGGGACGCACATCGTTGAAGCGGAAAGTTCCCTCGGCCGCGCCACTACAGAATTCACGGTCGAGTAGCCGCCACCGCCCGAGGGGCCTCGCCACTGATTCGGATCGAATCGCCCACGCTAAGTCTCTCGAAAAACAGCTTTGCCGCGGCTTTGGGCAATCGAACGCAACCGTGCGAGGCGGGGTAGCCGGGAAGGGTGCCCGCGTGCAGTCCGCAGTCGCCGTCAAAGCGAAGGAAATATCTCATCGGAGCAGGCACGAAACGGCCGCCGCGCGGCAGAGGATCGAAACCGGTGGCGTCGCCGCGCAACAGTCTTCCGCCAGAACTCACGATTCGTCCGTAGAGCGACGAAAAGTGATTCAACTCTTTTTCGAGGATCTTGAAATCCCCAATGGCGGTCGGATAGCTGGGCTTACCGCTCGAAATCGGCGACGAATAAACCATCACACCACCTTCGAGCAAGAATGCTCGTTGCTGTGTGAGATCGACTTCCAGTGCGACAGCCGCACCCCCAGTGCGGACAGCCACGACGAGCAACATCAAAGCTAACCACACGCGACTAACGTGATTCATCGGCGACGAAACCGCGCGTATCCGGCCACCAGATGAGATCTCTTAACTCCCTCGCCGGGAAGCGACGATCGCTGTTCCGCTGGTAACGACGGAATACCGGCATAGGAAAGACCGCGGCACGCGGGCGTCCGGTGGCGCCTCATTGGCCTATAAGGCGAAGGTGACATTGAGAATGGTTTGACCCTTATCATGTCTCGCCCTGACGAACAATCTTATCTGCCTGCTACTTCCTAGCCTCTGGCGTCACCGTGATCGTCACGCGCTGGTCATCGCGCATCACCACGATGGCCACGGGCTGGCCAATCTTGGCTGCATCGAGCGCGTACGTGTAGTCGTAGATGTTCGATACTTTCTGGCCACCGAATTCGACGATGACGTCGCCGCCCTTCAAACCCGCTTTTTCCGCCGGGCTGCCGCCGCGTATTCCGGCAAGTTTCACGCCGACTACTTCCGTGGCGTAGTCGGGGATAGTGCCTAGGAAGACGCGCAACGTTTCGCGGCCCCCGGCTCCTTCACTGTGCTCCACCTTTACGTAGTCGGGACGTTCACCGCCTTTCGCGAGATCCACGACCAACGCGCGTGCGAACTTCGTGATCCGCTCCAATCCGTCGTAGTCGATTTTGTCGGCTGTGTCGGTCGGCCGATGATAGTCATCGTGCCCGCCGGTGAAAAAATTCAACACCGGCACGCCTTTCGGATAAAAGGCCGTCACGTCCGTCGGCAAATAGGGATCTTCCTGGAGCGAGAGATTGAAACCGGCCGCGACATTGCGTTTCTCGACCAGGCGCCGCCACGCTTTCGATGATCCGACACCTTGCAGGCTGAGTTTGTTTTCCCGAAGCCGGCCGACCATGTCGAAGTTCACATAGGCGGCGACGGTCGAAAACGTGACGCTTGGGTGTTCAACAAAGTAAGAAGAGCCGATCATTCCAATTTCTTCCCCCGACCAAAACGCGAACACGATCCCGCGCTGAAACTCCTCCGGTTTCGCCTTTCGTTCCTCGGCGAGCGAAGCCGCCAATTCCAGGACCGCGGCAGCGCCGGACGCGTTGTCGTCAGCGCCCGGATGAATTTTTCCTTCCTCGCCTTTCCGCTGCATCGCGCCGGTCTCGCCAAAACCGAGATGATCGTAATGCGCGCCGACCACCACGTACTCGGCCCGCTCCGGTGGACCGGAAGGCGGGAGCAGAGCGACGACGTTGCGGTCTTCTTTCCTGATGTGCTCGACCGCGGCCATGATGTGGCCCGTAACGTTCGGAAACGCGAAGCCGCTTTCCGCATGGGGATTCTCCTTGTCGAGCCCGGACTGGAGGGATTTCAAATCTTTGCCTGCGCGCTGAAAGAGCGCGTCCGCCACGTTGCTGGAGATGCTCACGGCCACGATTCCCGAATTCGCCATGCTGGCATCAAACGAGGCGGCCACGAGCTCGCCTTTGTTTGGGGAGTTCGGGCCGGTGACGAACAAGACGGCCTTAGCGCCATGTTCGCGCGCCAGCATCGCCTTGTAACGCAGCCCCGCGTACCGGTTCAGCTCCTGCCGCCGCTTCGGATCGACCTCCTCCGGCACGTAGCGCAACACGACCGCGATCTTGTTCTTCACATCTACCCCCGCATACGAATCGTACCCCTCCGCTCCCTTGCCCGGCACGGACAAGCCGTAGCCCACGAACACGATCTCGCCGTCCACCGTCTGGTTCTCCGTAAACGAGAGCGGCGCGAAATCTTTCTCGATCTGGAATCGGACGGGCTCGCTCTTCGCGTCGCCGCGCAGGGCCAGTTCGTTCTTTTCCTTCAGCACTTTCACCCCCGAATTGAATTCAAACTTTTGGAAAAAGGTCTTGTTATCGCCGGCCGGCTTGAGTTGCGCATCCTGCAAACGGCCCGCGATGTAATCCGCCGCCTGCCTTGCGCCCGCGCTTCCCGTCATCCGGCCCTCCCGTTCCTCGGCAGCAAGGAAGCCAACTTCCTCCCGGAGATCGGTGGCCGTGATCTCAGCTGTGCCCGGATGCTCTCGCCGCGAAGCCGACGGTGTGTCCGTCGCCTGAATCGGGGCAGATGTGGATGGAGCGGGGCTCTGACCCGCGCGCGGTGATTCCGCACTGGCCTTCAGCGCCGCTTCATGATTCCAACTCGCCAGGAAAAGTTGCGACTTGCCATCGGCGGTGCGGCCGGTCGTCCAGCAAAGCTGTTTGCCATCGGGCGAAAAGACGGGCAGGCCATCGAAGCCGTCGGTGAATGTTACCCGCACCGGTTCGTGCTCACCCGCGGCATCGACCAGGTAGAGTTCGAAATTTGAAAAGCCGAGCTTGTTGGAAGTGAAGATGACGTACTGGCCTGATCGATGGAAGTAGGGCGCCCACGACATCGCCTTGAAATCGGTCAGCCGGCGTTCCTCCGAGCCATCCAGTTTCATCGTGTAGACGTCCGCGATCGCGCCGCTCTTATCGAACCGCCGCCAGATGATGCGTTGTCCATCCGGCGAGAAGAACGGCCCGCCGTCATAGCCCGGTGTGGAAGTGAGCCGGCGCTGGTTGGAGCCGTCCGCGTCCATGATGTAGATGTCGCCGAAGTAGGCGGGATCAGTTTCGTAGCGCTTGCGATCTTCGGTGGAAAGGTTCTCGAGCGGATACGCCCCGCGGAGCGAACAGAAAACGATTTTGCTTCCATCCGGCGAGTAACTCGCTTCCGCGTCGTACCCGTTCGCTTTTGTTAATTGCCGCAGATTCGAGCCGTCGCGACGGGCCGCGAAAATATCCATGGCCTCGTCATAATCCCACGAATACCGGCGCTCCTTCCCCGAAGTGCGGAAGTCCAGCTCTGCCTTTTGTTTCTCGCGCGCTTTCGGATCGAGATGCGTGGAGGCAAATAGCACTTCGTCTTTCCCTGGGCGAAAGAACGCACAGGTCGTCTTGCCCATTCCAGGCGAAACGCGGTGGATGTCTCCCGAAGTGAGATCCAGCGTGTAGATTTGGTAGAAGGGATTGTCGGGCTCGCGTTCACTTTGAAAGATGAGCGCCTTGCCATCAGGCGAGAAATAACCTTCGCCGCTGCGCCGGCCCTCGAAGATGAGTTGCCTGGCGTTCGAGAGGAAGCGCGCCTCGTCCTTGTTCTCCTCGGCCTCCGCGTTTAGGCAGGCGAGACCGACCCAGAGCGCCAAAAGGAGCGGTCTTGCGAAATTGACGTTCATGGATGGTTAGGTGGCGGGAGCGTCTTTTTTACGCGTGTCTAGGCCTCGGCGCAACATGTAGCGCACGTTGCCGGATTCCATTACTCGAACTCAATTTGCGCCACGCGGCGAAACGGCTCTCGACGGGCTCGCTTTGTGCTGTTAGGAAAGGGAACCGATTGCCAGCGAATCTCCTCGGCCCGGGCTGAATGGCTCGTCGCCGTACCTTCGCTGGAAACCACTTGATGCCATCACTGGTCTTCGATTGGAAGCAGTCGATCTGTAAGGAAGCCTTTTCATGATCTCCCAATATCCAATCCGCGTAGCATTGGCGACCATTGCCGTCGTCTCACTGTTTTTGAGCGGCCCGGTGCCAAACGGCCAGGCCCGAATTAACGGTGTTACCACTGAGGCCGATCTCGCGGTAACCAAGGTTGGCAGTCCCGATCCGGTGAACGCTGGCTCTGACGTGACTTACACAATCACGGTCACGAACGGCGGGCCCGATGTCGCGAGTAACACCGCGTTGAACGACATGCTGCCAGGGACCATGACCTTCGTCTCGCTCTCCGCGCCGGCCGGTTGGACGTGCTCGACTCCAGGAGCAGGGACGGGCGGCCTCGTCACCTGCACAAGACCAAGCCTTGTGCCCTCCATCGACCAAGTCTTCACTCTCGTTGGCCACGTTCCCGCGGGGACGCCGGCGGGCACAAACTACACAAACATCGCGTCGGTCAGCACGGACACGTTTGATCCGAATAAAGAAAACAACAGTGCCAGTGCCTCAAACACGGTGGCTGGACAGAGCGCGGACATGGGAGTGATCAAGGTGGCTAGCGCCGACGAGGTGCTCGCCGGGTCGGACGTGACCTACACTATTCAAGTGCTCAACGTGGGGCCAGACAACGCTGTTAACGCCGCGCTAAGCGATCCGCTACCAGGAACCATGACCTTCGTCTCGCTCTCCGCGCCCGGCGGTTGGACGTGCTCGAGCCCTGCACCGGGCGCGGGTGGCACCGTCTCCTGCTCTAACCCCAGTCTGGCGCCCTCCAGCAACGTCGTCTTCACCCTGGTTGGCCACGTCCCCGCGGGAACACCGGCGGGCACCGTCTACCCCAACACGGCCTCGGTTAGTTCGAGCACGTTCGATCCCAATGACAAAAACAATAACTCCACTGCCTCGACGACAGTCGTGGACTGCCTGACCGACCCGGTCGTGACGACAAACGTCGACAGCGGTCCGGGCTCGTTGCGGCAAGCCATTCTCGATGCCTGTCCGGGCAGCACCATTACTTTCGACACGAGTCAGGTCGTCAGTCCTATCACCTTGACGAGTGGTCAGTTGGTAATAGATAAAAACCTAACGATAAGCGGACCCGGCGCGGACCTTCTCACGGTCCGGCGGAACACAGGCCCTAAAGGGCCCTTCTTCCGTATCTTCAACGTGGTGGCAAACACGGGAGAAGGTTTTGGAGCTGTAACCATCTCAGGATTGACCATCACCAATGGGCGGGCTCAAGGGACGTTTCCGGGCAGTGCCGGCGGCGGCATCAGTAATAGCAGTCCCGTGACGGTCAACGTTGTCAGCTGCACTCTCAATAATAACTTTGCTGACTTTGGCGGCGGTATTTTCAACAGCGGCTCCGGGACTATCGACATCTCGGACAGCACGCTCGAGACTAACACGGCCAACCTCGGAGGCGGTGGTGGCATTTACAACAATGGCCTTGGGACAATCAACCTAACGAACAGCACTCTTAGCGGCAACTTTTCGAACGGCGGACCGGGTGAGGGTGGCACCTTCGGCACCGGTGGCGGCATTACTAATAACGGCTCCGGGCCAGTCAACGTCGCTCTCAGTACTCTCACTAATAACTCTGCCAACACCACCGGCGGCGGCATTGCAAATATCAGCGCCGGCGTGGTACAGATCGCCAACAGTATTGTCGCACTCAACACCGCCACAACCACCGGCCCTGACCTGAGCGGCACGTTTACCGCCAACTACACTTTCATTGGCAACCCGGCGGGAGCGACCATCAACGGCGGTACAGGCAACCTCAACGGCAACCCGCAAGTCGGGTCTTTGGCGAACAATGGCGGTCCTACCCGGACGCATATCCCTCTGCTCGGCAGCACGGGCATCGACGCAGGTGATCCAGCCTTTACGCCGCCGCCCGATACGGACCAGCGCGGTTTGCCGCGCGTCGCCGGCCCGCGCCTTGATATGGGCGCGGTGGAAACCAGCTACACGCTCACCGCAACGGCGGGCACACCTCAGAGCACAACAGTCAACACGACCTTCGCGACCAACCTGCAAGTTAGTGTCGCCGAATCCGGCAATCCCGTGGCCGGCGTCTCGGTCACCTTTACTCCGCCAGCCGGCGGAGCCAGCGGCACATTCGCGGGCGGCAATCCCGCGATCGCAACGACAAACGGGAGCGGCGTTGCCACTGCTCCGCCATTCACCGCCAATGGCACAGCCGGCAGCTACAATGTGGCGGCTACCGTGACAGGCATCGCCGGGCTCGTGACTTTCTCTCTCACCAACATTGCGGCGACACCCACACCGACTCCCACCGCGACTCCAACACCAACAGCGACCCCGACGCCTACACCTACTCCAACTCCGCCCTCACCTACACCATCGCCGACCGCAACCCCTGCAACACCGACACCGTCGCCAACCATAGCTCCGACACCAACACCTACCCCAACTCCGAGTCCGACGACGCATGCCATCAACCTCTCGACTCGGATGCGAGTCCAGACTGGAGATAACATAGGCGTCGGCGGCTTCATCATTACGGGAAGCGGTCCAAAACATGTGCTCATCCGGGCGATCGGCCCCTCATTGACGCGCTATGGTATCGCCGACGTGCTGGCCGATCCGTTGCTCGAGTTGCATGGTCCTGGTGCCTTTGCCACGGTCCTGAACGATAACTGGAGGGACACCCAGGAGGCGCAAATCGCAGCCACTGGCATCCCG
>JBEEHC010000182.1:0-5482 GCA_041167205.1 Verrucomicrobiota bacterium | reverse complement strand
GAATTCCGCGCCATGCTGGTTATAGCGCTTGATGGACTCGCGGACCTTTTCGCCCGTTTTGACCGGCACCGTGCTTTTGTCCACGATCACGCGATAACTCGTCAGGACGCCAGCGATCTCACGCGCGACCTTTTCGATGAAGCTGAGATCGACGCTGCCGTCCGGCTGCTGCGGAGTCGGCACGGCGATGAAGACAATTTGTGAGTTCTCGACGCCATCCTGAATGCTGCCGGTGAACCGGAGCCGCCGGGCCGAAACATTGCGGTGAATGACCTCCTCCAGGCCGGGCTCATAGATGGGGACCTTGCCCGCCTGAAGCGACTCTACTTTTTGTGGATCGTTGTCCACGCAAATAACGTTATGGCCGACGTCGGCAAAGCAGGCGCCGGTGACGAGACCGACATAACCGGAGCCGATGATGGAAATATCCATGGCGGGTGAAAGTAACGCTGCAGCTCAAGCGCAGCGCGAAAATTGCAATCGAGATGGCGCCACGCTGCTTATTGGGTTTGGTCCGAGCCAGCCGGATCGAAGTTCAAATCGAAGCTGAATTTGGGCAGCGCTTTCAGGGTGAAGGTGAGGAGGAGGCCGTATTCCTTTACGCCGCCGTTATCGCGCACGATTGCGCCGACCGACGCGACCCAGCTCGTCAAATCGCGATAGATCGAATAGCGCTGCTGTTCCAGGATGCCAGTCGTGCCCTCGTACTGTTCCTGGATCCCGATCCCCCAATTATCATTGATTCGATAATAACCGCTCAAGACATAGAGACTGCTGTTATCGAAGAAGGGGTTCTGGTTCAGGTAACGATGTCCAAAGCTGACCTGAAGGTTCGCGATCGGCTGAACGGTTACGTTGGTATTCACCTCGGTAAATCCCTTCTCAAAGACGGGGATCTGCGAGGAGATTCCGAATGCTGCCCAAGGCACCGGCGTGAAGTTGATCTTGTTAAACAGATTGGAGTACTGGGTCTTGTCGAACGGGTTGTCAAAATTCACATCGATGTAGGTCTCGAGGTCCATCCAACTGACGGTCAGGTCGTCTCGACGGGTTTGCAGCCGGTTGCGGACGCCAATCCGCCCGATCGTCCAGTTGTCGATCGAATCGATGGAAGTGAATTGCGGAAAGTCGATCGGCTGCAACTGCGTGGAAGGCTGAAGGCGATCGAACTGCAAGATGGAAACAGGATTTGAATTGGAGCTGGAGACCCAGGAAAAATTCGTGAATGGCTGGATAATGTGTCGCAGACCGTCGAGGCCCAGGCTCCGGTTTTGCGCATCTTCCCATTCGCGCGAAATCTTGAACGAGGACTCCACTCCCGCGTTCACCACCGTGCGAAACGTACTGCCTGCCAACTGCACCGGCTGTTTGAGGTTCACGCGCAGGAAATCAGGAATGAACGGGTTGCCGTCACTCGGAGTGAGGAGCGTTGTCCCGAGATCGCGCGTTTCGTCGTAGTAAGTGCCGCGAAAACCGACCCGCGGCACTACCGAGAGCCAGCCGAAATAGGTGTTTGGGTAGAGGAACTGGTGGAAGGAATCGAGCCGCAGCGTCCCGTAATTTTTATTGCCGGAGTCCGTCGCAAATTCACGCCGGAGATTGGCCATGCCCGTTTCGCCCTCATAAAAAATTGGTCCCCCGAAAAGGGGGGTTCTTTTGATGTCGAGCACCACCTCGGGGAGGCGCTCGGTCTGCTCGAAGAAGTCGTTGGCCTGAAAACGCGTAATCGCGGTAAGGGTGTAAATCGGATTGGACTTGGTCACTGCAATCACGTTGTCGGGCTTCGGATTGATCTGGAATTCGCCCTGGTAAAAATCCTGCAGGAGGAATGGGTCGCTTAGTTTGGTGACGTTAGCGATGCCGTAGACGTCTTCGGCAAAATTCGTCCGGTCTTGCACTGAAAGCCGGTAACGATCCTTGGGCACACCCACACGGACCTCCGAAGTGCGATTAATATCGGGATGCGCATCGCGCAGAAAATAAGTGCGCAGCCTGGCCCAGCTCGTTTTGTCCTTCCCATAGCTGATGTCCGGCTCGAGCCCCAGCGCCACGCCCCGCCGCGAACGGTAATCCAACCGGATTTGTGTTTTGATGTTGTCGGTCACCGGCATGCTGACTCGGAAGAGGAGGGACGGCCCCCATGAGCTCAAATACGCCGGAGAGACCATGTAACTGAAAGCGTCGTTCAGCGACTGGTAGAGATACGGCCACCAAAAAATTGGGACGTCCTTGACGTAGAACGTGACGTTCTGAAAGACGACGCGGTCGCCTTCATAAATTCGAAGTGTTCTGGCCTGGAGCCGAAAGTCCGGGTTCGACGAATCGTGGGTCGTGAAAGCGCCCTTGGAGACAAGATAGGATCCCTCGGAGATGGTAGCGACCTTTTCGCCCCCCACGAGGTAGGGAGACTTGTCCGTCCGCATCTCGATGGCCTGAATCTGCTTGGTATCGACATTGTAAATCGCGCGGTCGCCGACGAAGAGCCCGGTCACGCGATAGATTCGGACATGGCCCTCGGCTAGTACTTCGCGTGTCTTAGGATTGTACTGCGCGGAATCGGCGTAGATATCGCTGTCGCCGGCATGAATGGCTACGTTGCCATGAGCTGTCGCTAGACCATTTTCATAATTTGTGTCCCCGGTCGCTGTGATCTCGATCGGCTGCTTCTGCGACGCCAACTCCGCCTGCGCCAGCGTGACCGCGCAAAGAAGGCCAAAAACAGGCAAAAGCAGCTTACGCATGGCGGATGCCGAAGCTACCGGAGCCCGAGGTAGTTGCAAAGGCAAAAGCAGGGCAGCGCAGGCAAAATGGCCGTTCGGCAAAGGTCGGAACGCATCAGGCATCTAGTTCGTCGCCAGCCGCAGGCCAGCGACCTGCTGATTTAACCCGCAAACCGAGATAACGGCGCGGCGAAGTTGCTCATTGCTCTTTGGCCCCGTCGAGGCTCCGGCTTTGGCTTCCTGCATGAGATGCGAAGCCGGAGGCACCCGCTGGGTGCGCAGGCTTTGGGCGCCGCAGATCGTTTGCCAGAGACTGCTCGCGCCGACGCTTTCGCCAAGGGCGCCTTTCATCGCAAAGACTCTCGCGCTTGGGCAATTTCGCAGCACAGCCGCGCGTTCGGCCGCATCAATGAAAGTTCCATTCGCGCTCGCGACGACCAGATCAATCTCGCCTTCACCAAGTTCCGCGAGGACTTTCGCCAGACAATTGCCGGCGTCGCTTTGTTTGCGGAAATTTGTCCCGGCCGCGATCTTTTCGAGGCGAATGGCACCACCGCGGCTGAGCAAGACCGCACCCGCTCCTTCGCTCAGGATCGTTCCTCGCGGCGGTTGCTGAAAGGGTTCGATCGGCGCCGCCGAACGCAGAAGCCGCCATTTGCGGTAGGCATCGCAGAGCAGCCAGTCGGCCTCCTCGGCGCCGACCACCAGACAGTGATCGAGCGTTTCGCTTTCCATCAAGTCATCCGCCATTTTCAACGCCAGAATTCCGACCGCCCCATCGCCGACGAGGGTGTAAGTTGCGCCATTGATTCCAAGAATGGCCGCCAGATGGCTGGCCGGTGCGTTGAAAACCGTTTCGGGGAAGAGCAGCGGACTCGCCGCCTGGGCACCGGACTCGACGATCTCGTGATAAAACCGTTTGGTGTAAACGACACCGCCGTTTGAAACCGCGAAGATTAGCGCGGTGCGCTCTGCCATTTCCGAGTCGAGCTTCAATTTCGCGTCTTCCAGCGCAGCCAGTCCCGCGACAACAGCGAATCGCGAAATCGCGCTGGATCGACGCAGGCGTGGATGCGCGGGCGCCCGCGCGGTGGCGTCGGCCGGCACGGGGAACACCGGGTAGGCGCGTCCCAGCGGACTAGAAATCGATTGGACCGCTGCTGTCTCACCATTGAGCAAGCGGTCCCAGACGCCGGTGAGATCACTCCCGAGCGGCGTCACCCAACCCATGCCCGAGATTCCCAGGCTCATGCTTCGGCTGTCCGAATAATAACGGAAGCGTTTGTGCCGCCGAAGCCGAAGGAGTTCGACAGAACAGTGCGCACGTTGCCGGGCTGGGAGCTGTTCGCCACGATGTTCAAATCCAGTCCCGCATCTCCACTCCGAAAGTTGATGTTTGGAGGCAGAAATTGATTCTGTAAGGCGAGAATGCTGACGATCGCCTCGATCGCGCCAGCCGCGCCTAACGAGTGGCCCATCATTCCCTTGGTTGAGCTGACGGCCACATTCTCGAACAGATCGGCAATGGCTTTGCCTTCCGCCGCGTCATTAAACGGCGTGGCCGTTCCGTGCGCGTTGATGTAATCGATCTCGCTCGCGGATATTCTTGCGCTTTGTAATGCGCCTTCCATCGCCTGGCGTGGCCCGCTGCCGGATGGATTCGGCTGGGTGAGGTGGTGATTATCGGTTGAGATGCCGTATCCGATGATCTCGGCGACGATTTTCGCGCCACGGGCCCGGGCCGAGTCGAGATTTTCCAGCAGAAGGATTGCTGCGCCTTCGCCGAGAACCAGGCCGGTCCGTTCACGATCGAATGGTCTGCATCGTTCCGGGGTCGATGCCTGGAGTGAATCGAATCCCACGAAGACCAGCTCGGAAAGAGCGTCATACCCGCCGGTAAGAACGCGCTGGTAGCGGCCCGATCGGATGCAATCGAAGGCGTGCCCAATCGCGTTCGTGCCGGAGGCGCAGGCATTCGCAATGACCTGGCATGGTGCGGATAGGCCAAAGGCTTCCTGCGCGTCCATCACGGGCTTCTGTGGCGTGTAATTGGCGATCAGCGTGGCCGCGCGGCGCGGGGAGATCCGTCCCCCTTTTAACCCGCGATAATATTCCTCGCCGAAGGTCATGCCGCCGCTGGTTGTGCCCACGACACTGAGCTCAGGTATGAAATCCGGTGCCTGGGCCAGCGCTTCTCCCAAGGCAAGAACCATCATTTGGGCAACGCGATGCAGCCGCTCGGAGCGGAGCTGAGGCGCACCAGCGTTCGTCAAACATGCGTCGGAAACTTGCCCGGCGGTCTGACACCGGCAGTGCTGAACCGGGAAGCGGGTAACCGGCGAAACGCAATCCCGCCCTTCGCGCAAAGCAGCGAGCGTTTCGCGTAACCCGAAACCAAGCGGGCTCACGATACCGGTCGCGACGATGGCGACGCGAGCCGCGTTTGGCCGTTGGTTTGGTGGCGAAGTTTCAGGCATTTCTCAGGGGTGGCGCGCGCCCTCGATTCTATTTGCTTTCACGGGCAAAAGCCTCTACTAATCACGCCGAAAAGAAAACGGAAGCTCGGTGCGTTGGTAGATTGTCAGTTGAGTTGTTCAGTGGCGATTTGAAATCCGATGAGCGGGAACAGTGGCCTGGCGGCGTTTTCCTCAGTAAACTCAGATGGGAACTAAATTATACGTAGGAAATCTTTCCTTCAACACGACCGAAACCGATCTTCAGGATCTTTTCGCTCAGGCGGGGCCAGTCCAAGAGGTCACGTT
>JBEEHC010000181.1:0-10553 GCA_041167205.1 Verrucomicrobiota bacterium | reverse complement strand
CAAAGCGCTTGACGCTCACCCCTGCCCCTGATGGCCGGAAGTTCACCCGCACCTGCTGGTCCATGGTATTGCCGTCCCGCTGCGCCGCTCGAAACCTCAGCGTGTAGGTTCCGGCAGTCACTGTCTGAGTTTGGAACATAGATCCGATGTTCTGGATGAAAGCCGCCTGTTTGCCGTCTGGAGCATCTGGGTTATTCGGCGCAAGATCGCTTCCGTTCTGGGAAATGCCTGCGTCGCCAAGGAAACTCCAGGTCGCGTTGAGCGGCCTGTAGACATAGCCACCATCCACCTGACTCAGGTCCGGGTATTCAAAACTCCCGTTGGTCACCAAGGTGTTGTTCAGTGTCACCGAATCGATGAGCACGATGTTGTCTCCACTGTTGTTCAAGCCCTCGAACGTAAGACCGTAACTGCCTGCCGGGAATGCGAAGGGCGCTGCAGAAAATTTGTTGTAGTCGCTGCCGTCGGGTTGGATTATCGCTGTTACGCCTCGCCCATATTCGGTTATTTTCACACGCCGCCCCAGCCCATCATAAGCACCTCTAAGCGCATTCGAACTGTCACTAGCCAGCCGGATCAGGATCGGGGATGGCCGAGTAGGTCGAATCCCGGTCGCGCTGTCAAAGTATTTTGGGGAGAATCGAAGAAAATTTTGATTGCCCGGGAGCTCCAGACGGTCTTTTTGTCTTCATCACGAGCCCGGGTTCGTCATCACGACGATCTGGCCTGTCGGCAGAGTCGGCGCGCTTTCTAAGAAAGGCGTCCGAACATTCGCCGCAATGACGAAGACGCAGCGAGACTGAGCGCCGCCGATGACATGATCTTCCTCACCTCCGCGCGGGGGGCCTTCACTGTCCGCTCGAAGACTTCCGGGCCCGCGGCGCGTATGAGCGCGAGCGTGCGCGCGCCGATCAGCGCCGGCAGGGCGGTGGCAAAGCGAACGCGGCGGGGCTTGATCGCGCACACGTAATCGATGCCGGCGGCCAGGCCGCGCTCCGCTTTTTCGCGCCACTGCCGCAGGATCGGTTCGACCTGCGCAGGCTTCGCCAGGATTTCGTCAGGAGCCAGGCCTAACGAGCGAAGCTCGTCGTTCGGAAGATAACACCGGCCGGCCCTCAGGTCCGAACCTGCGTCGCGGAGGATGTTGATCAGCTGCAACCCTTTGCCGTATTGCACACCCAGCGCCAGCATTTCAAGTTCCGGCCGATTGCTGAAATTCCGAATGTGCGCGAAGCAGAGGCGGGTCCAAAATTCTCCGACGCATCCCGCCACGAGATAAGTGTATTCGTCGAGATCGGACGCGGTCGGGAGCGCAGTGATGCTCGTGCTCGTGCTCGTGCTCGTGCTCGTGCTCGTGCTCGTGCCCGCGCCGGCTCCGAAGCGCTCCAGATCGAGCGTTTGACCCTGATTGATTTTCTTCAGGACTTCCCGAACCTCGCGACGATCGCGCTCATCCAGCAATTCGAGCCACTCCAGGACGGCCGGCAGCGCGTCGATCAACGCCCGTTCCGCTTCGTCGCTCTGCAAAGGAGCGAAAGAGTTTCGGAGGCCAGCCGCCGCTTCGCTGGGCGTTTCGCCTTGAATTGCCCTTTCCAGCTTTCGAAGGGCTTCGGCGCGAAGGGCGGGCGGCACCCCCGGCATGTCCGCGATCGTGTCAGTGGCGCGCGCCAAGAGATAGGCAAGCGAGAGCGGGTCCCGCAGCGGGCGCGGCAGAGTTCGCAGTGAAAGATAAAAGGAGCGGGAAACCGAACGAAGGATCGGTCCCCGCAAGCGCTCGATCTCACGGGCCTTCACCGGTCGACGTTCCTGATTTCAATGCGGGAGGGATCCGCATGGCCGAGCCCAACTTGTCCGGCGATCTGTACGTGCCTCGCTTGCCGCCCGATCGGGGGAAGTTTCGCTTTCTCGCGCCATCCATCAATCCGCTGGAGCGCCAGCGCATCGATGGCCACCGGATCTTTGCTCGCGAGAAGGGTGGCGTGATGCACGGCGTAATTAGGCTGAGATTGCGGACCGCCGGCATATTGGGCGGCCAACCCATCCATAATATTGAGGACAACCTTCTTGCCAACGAGCGGATTATTGTAAAGGTCGACGATCGCAGCGCCGCCATAACCGTTGAGTTGAGTGAAGCGGCGCCAGTTGTCGATGTTCGGTATGGTGACGTTATACAGGCAGCCGGCCAATCCAGTCGTGACGCTGTCGCTCATCACAGGGACGTTGATGATTTTCGTCACCTCGCTGGAAACGATCCGGGAGAAATGGCTTTGGTCGCTGGTCTGTTCCTTATCGGAAAGCAGCGGGAGGGTGCCGAGATCGGTCCGGTAGTCGAGATCGCCCCAGATCAGCTTGCCCGTGAGCGGCGCGGTGAAGATTGCTTTGGGATCGTAGCCCTCGCGAGGCGCGATGGACTTCATCTGGTATCCCTCCGAGCCCGGGTTATATCCGGCGTCCTTGGTTCCTCCCAGGCTGCGATCCCAAACAATAATGCTGCCGCGCGGATGCCCGGCGGCCACCAAGCCCTCGACGATCGCGTTGACAACGTCGCGATGAGTGGTGAAAAGTTCGCCGCCCGCCGCGGAAATCTTGATGCCGATCTTGTCGTTAGGCAAAACCAGGGAGCCCCAGGCCCGGGCGAGATCGGGTTGGGCGGTCACGGCCAGGACGAGCCGGTTGACCATCGCGCGCACGACCGACGGATCGGTCCGGTAGTCCTTGATTGCGGCGGGATCGTGCGCGGAGTAAACGATCGAGCGGTCCGGAAGAGTTTGCGCGGTCTGCGCAAAGGCCGACGCGACGTCGCAGAAAAAAACCAGGGCTAAGATTCGAATCAGCAAGATATTGAGCGGTGGAAACGGAGCTTATGAGCAGGAACGCAATGCACAACTGCGCGGCCATCACGCACCTTTACGTCCACATCCCGTTCTGCGCGCGGATTTGTCCCTATTGCGCTTTCTATAAAGAGCGCGCCGACAGCTCGCAAACGCAACGGTTCTGCGAAGCGCTGCTCGCTGAAGTGGACGAGCGGCGGACCGGCTTGGCTGTCGCACCGGAAACCATTTTCGTCGGGGGCGGGACGCCGACGGCGCTGACCACGGCGCAGATTGGGTATCTTCTGGGCGGTTTTCGGGATCGTCTCGACTTGTCGGCGCTGCGCGAGTGGACGGTGGAAGCGAACCCGGGCAGCGTTTCGCTTCGCAAGGCGGAATTGCTCCGGAGTCTGGGCGTGGACCGAATCAGTCTTGGCGTTCAGTCGTGGGATGATGAACTGCTCAAACTGCTTGGCCGGGAACACGACGCCGCCCAAGCTGAAACTTCGCTTCACATCCTGCGCGAGGCCGGGTTCATGAACGTAAACGTCGATCTAATGTTCGGCCTTCCCGGACAGACGCTGGCGCAGTGGGAAGCCACCTTGCAGAAAACCATCGCGCTCGGACCGGAACACATCTCGACCTATTGTTTAACCTACGAGGAAGGCACGGAATTTTTCGCGCGGCAAGTGCGGGGTGAATTTCGTGAAGACCCCGACTCGGATGCGCGTTTTCTCGAGAGCGCGATGGGGCTGCTGGAAGGCGCCGGCTTCGAGCATTACGAGATCTCAAACTACGCGCGCGACGGATACGCCTCATCGCACAATCGCGGCTATTGGGCAGGCGAGGACTATCTGGGGATTGGGCCAAGCGCATTTTCCACACTCGGCTTGGAGCGATATCAGAACGTCTCCGATTACCGCATTTATTCGGACCTGGTTCTGGCCGGCCGCTCCCCCATCAGTTCCACCGAAGCGCTCACCGCCGAGATCAAGCGTGGGGAAAGAATCGCGCTTTCTCTCCGCACCGTGGGCGGTATTCCATCCGTGGAGTTGAAGCGGTGGCCAAACGAACGCCGCGAATTCGAGGAACTGGGTTTGCTGCGCGAAGTGGAAGGAAATTGTGTTCTGACGCGACGCGGAAAACTTCTGGCCGATTCCGTCGCGGAAGCATTCATGTGATTTCCAGCAGGTAGGGACGCATCTCCGATGCGTCCGTCGAATCGCTTTTTGCGGCGCAGAAAGCGAAATGCAAAATAAGTCGGACGTTTCGGAGAAACGTCCCTACCTATGGGCGGCGCTCACACCGCCCCATACCGGCGGTTTCGCTGGCCAAAATCTTCCACGGCGTCGAACAGATCCTTTTTTGTGAAATCCGGCCACAGCTTCGGGGTGACATACATCTCGGTGTAGGAAAGTTGCCAGAGAAGGAAATTCGAGAGGCGCATCTCGCCGGAGGTGCGGACGAGCAAATCCGGATCGGGATAATAGCGCGTATAGAGATGCTTGCTGAACATGTCCACGTCGATCATTGCCCGATCGATATGGCCGGAATCGATCTGACGCAGCAGGCTCTTGATGCCGTCGATGATCTCAAGGCGACCCCCGTAACTAAGCGCCAAAATCAGCGTCAATCCGGTATTCCCTGCCGTGCGTTCGATGGAATCGTGCAGTTGCTTTTGGCAACCGGCCGGCAGGTCGGTGAGCCGTCCAATCGCCTGGAGCCGGACATTTTTTTCGAGCAACTCCGGCGTCTTCTCTTTCAAGAATCGCTCGAGCAGCCGCATGAGCGCGAAGACCTCCGACTTTGGCCGTTGCCAGTTCTCCGCCGAAAATGCGTAAAGCGTGAGGAACTCGACTTTGAGCTCGCCGCAAGCCTCCACGCAGGCGCGCACGGCATCCGCGCCTTTTTCGTGGCCTTTGATGCGCGCCAACCCGCGATTTCGCGCCCAGCGGCCATTGCCGTCCATGATAATTGCGATGTGGCGAGGAACTAATTTGGTGATCGCCGCCATATTTTTGAGTTAGAGAATGATCGTCTCGTTCCGTGTCGGACCGACGCTGAGGATCCTCAAGGGCGCGCCGGTTAGCTCCGCTAACGCTTTTATGTAACGTCTTGCCGCTGAAGGTAGATCCGACATTTGTTTGGCCGAATGCGTAGGTTTTTTCCAACCCGGAAAATCCTGGTAGACCGGCTGACAATTCTCAAGTTGGGTGGCATCACAAGGCGGCACGTCGAGGCGCTTCCCGTTCAAGCGATAGGCGATGCAGACCCGGATGGGATCGACGCCATCAAGTCCGTCGAGATTCGTTACCGCCAGCTCGTCGATACCATTGATCATGGTCGCATAACGCGTTGCCACCGCATCAAACCACCCGCAACGCCGCGCCCGGCCCGTCGTTGCCCCGAATTCCCGCCCCATCTCATGAAGCATTTTAGCCAGGCCGGAATCTTCCGTCGGCAGCGCACCCTCACCCACCCTCGTCGTATATGCCTTCATCACTCCGAGAACCAGATCCATTCGGTGCGGCGGCACTCCGGAACCGGTGCAGGCGCCGCCCGCCGTCGTGTTTGACGACGTGACATACGGATAGGTTCCGTGGTCGATATCGAGAAACGTTCCCTGCGCGCCCTCAAACAAAATCTCCTTTCCGTGCTGCAACGCACGATGGAGATAGACCACCGTGTTGGAAACGAACGGTCGCAGTTTCCGGCCAGCCTCGAGATACCGTTTATTGACCTCCCGATAGTTGATCGCCTTCGCGCCCAGCGCATGAAGGATGCTGTTATTTTCGCGGACTTTCGCCTGTAACTTTTTTGAGAACAGCACGGGCTGCATCAAATCGGACATGCGCAAACCAGTGCGGGCGGCCTTGTCGCCATAGGCCGGACCGATCCCGCGCTTGGTCGTGCCGATCTTCGCGCGGCCTTTCCGCAGCTCGCGCTGTTCATCGAGCGAGCGGTGATAGGGCAAGACGAGGTGAGCGCAATCGCTGATCAACAAATTCTTGCCGATCTCGACCCGGAGCTTGCGCAGCCCTTCGATCTCGGCCACGAGCGCGATGGGATCGATCACGACGCCGTTACCGATCACGCAGACTTTGCCGCGCCGCAGAATTCCGGACGGGATCAAATGGAGAACATATTTCGCCCTGTGATGGATGACGGTATGACCCGCGTTATTACCTCCCTGGCTGCGGACCACGATGTCCGCCTTTGCGGTAAGGACATCGATGATTTTTCCTTTGCCCTCATCGCCCCATTGCGCGCCGATCAGAATTGTGTTCGCCATGAAATAAAGAAATGACAACAAATTGTCCCGACGCATCCAGCTGGACACATTCGGGACTGCGCAAAATGATAGGATGCGCGGATGCGGCTGCAAGAAATTTCCCGACGGGCTGGCGATTGCCGCGGTCGGGCAGGCTGGAAAAAAAGTATTGTCACGCCTCCGGCGACCGCCCTATTCTTCAGCCATGCGCAACATACTCCTCATTATTCTAATCCTTCTCCTTATCGGAGCTTTTCCAGGCTGGGGTTATAGTTCGGGATGGGGCTATTATCCATTCGGCGGAATCGGATTGGTGCTGCTGATCGTCCTCATTCTCGCGCTCACCGGGCGATTGTAGAGCAGCAGAACAATTCGCGGAAGCCGCAGCGCGCCGAACTGCGAGGCGCTAGCTTTTGGGCGCGAGAGACCGATCTCCGCGGCTAGTGATTTGTGCTGGAGATCGCTCGTTTCAGAGCCGCTGCGGATTCCGCAGTGCTGCGTTTACGCGTGGAAAAATCCCGCGAGTCGTCGAAGTGGTAAGCCGAGTCATGCGTAAACGTGTTCATGGCCACACGGAAATTCGCGCCGCCGCCCGAAAGTTTCCGGTGTGACGCGATGAATTGGCTCGGATCGTAGTAGTTGCTCAAATTTTTCTGAAACTTCGACCTGCTCATGCCGATCTCGAGGTTCTTGCGGATCTCGAGGTGCAGATGCGCGTCGTATTGTCCGTGCGCCGTGCCCATCGTCCCAATCTGCTGCCCGCGGGCGATCTTTTGGCCGCGGCGCACGAGGATTGAATTCAGGTGGCCGTAGAGCGAGTCGATATGTTTCACCGTGCCGCTCTCCCGATAAGCGTGCCGGACAATAACTACATTGCCCCAGCCCAGATGCACGTCGCGCGCAAAGACTACGATTCCATCTCCGATGCAATAGATTGGATCTTTGAAGTCCGTATCGCCGCCACGGACGCCGTCCCAGTCCTCACCCATATGTCCGCCCACCCGGTAGCCACGCGCTTTGTAGTAACCCTCGGCTTCCGGCTTGCCTACCGGAAAATCAAAACCGTCCGCCAGCCTGGTGGAAGCTGTTTCCATCGACCGGTTCAAGAGTTGAACGTTGACTGTCGGTTCCTGGCTGGATGGCGCCTTGGCTGATTCCACTTTTACTGATTGGATTTTCTCAGCTGGCAGATTTGTTGACGACTCCTTCACGGCCGGCGTCTTTACCGATTCGGCTTTCACCGACTGGACTTTTTCCGAGTGGGGATTCGCCGGTTCCTTTGCCACCGGCGCTTTCACCGGTTCGGCTTTCACCGTCTGGACTTTCTCCGGGTGGGGATTCGCCGCCGGCTCTTTCGGTGCCTTGACGGGTTCAACTTTCACTGAACGAACTTTCTCAGGATGTGGATTCACCGCCGGTGTTTCTACCGTCGGTCCCTTCGCTGGTTCGGCCTTCACCGTCTGGACCTTCTCCGGCTTCGGATTCGCCAGCGGTTCCTTGGCCCCTGGCACCTTCGCTGGTTCGGCCTTCGCTGATTGCGCTTTTTCCGGATGCGAATTCGCTGGTGATTCCTTGACCGCTGGCACCTTCGCCGGTTCGGCCTTCGCCGATTGCACTTTTTCGGGATGCAAATTTGTCGGTGAGTCCTTTACCGCTGGCACCTTTATCGGTTCAACCTTCGCCGATTGTAATTTCTCCAGCGCCGGCTTCGCAGGTGGTTCCGAAATTGTTGGCGCCTTCGCACGTTCCTTCACCGGTTCTGCTTTGACCGATTGCACCTTTTCGGGGCGCAGATTCGCGGGCGCGTCCTTTATCGCCGGACCTTTCGCCGGTTCGGCCCTCGCCGATTGCACTCTCTCCGGCTTCGGAACCGCCCCTGGTTCCTTGACCGCTGGCGCCTTCACCGGTTCTGCTTTAGCGGATCGGATTTTATCCGGCTTTACCGGCGCTGTCTTGGCGGTCTGCGCCGTCACCAGTTGCTTCGCCCCGGCAGGTTCTACTGGCAGTACCTTCGGCATCGACGGGGGGGCCTGTTTTTCAGACTGCGTGACCGGTATGGCCTTCAACTCGCGCGGCACGAATACATCCTGCGCCTGGATTTGCGCGAGAAGAAGCAGCGAGCAAAAGAGCGCGGTCGAAAGCGTTCGCAACATGGAGCGCCCTTTTTAGACTTACCGGCGCTTTCTGGCAAGCGCTCTGTTCTGATTTTTACCGAAACTTATTGTGGCTGTGCGAGGATGATTCGCGCCACCGTCGCGAAAGCAACACAACTCGGCCCAAGGAAAATTACAGGCAGCAGAAGTCATCCTCCCTTTGCTCAGATCAAACCACGGGCAATGAGCACCAGCAACGTGATGCCCAGCACGATCCGGTAAAGGGCAAAAGGCGCGAAGCCCCGGGCGCGCACCCAGCGCATGAACCACGCGACGACACCCAAGGCGACGACGAAAGAAACGACGAACCCGATCACGAGCACGATCCATCCGTGGGCATTCAGTGCGAGCGGAGCGATGCCAGCGTCCGATGCGTCGTGCCGATGGGGCACGATGGTCTTGACCAGATCGTAGCCCGTCGCAACAACCATCGTGGGCATCGAAAGGAAAAACGAAAACTCGAGCGCGGCCGAGCGAGACAACCCCGCGGTTTGTCCCGCCGCGATCGTGCACATGGAGCGCGAGGTGCCGGGAAACACCGCCGAGAGAATCTGCACGGCCCCAATCCATACCGCCTGGGGCAGGCTCATTTCTTCCATGTGTGCCGTCCGCGGCCTCGTGAAGATCGCGTCCACAATCCACATGATCACGCCACCAATAAGAATTGCCCAAGCCATCACGGTCAGGCTCTCCAAGTTCTGGCCGATCTGCTTTTTCAGCAGCCACGATGGAAGGGCGGTGATGACAAACGCGATCAGCGTCAAGCTCAACGGATGAGTGAAAACAGTGCGGTCCCCACGGCCCCCCTTTGGAAAAGTGGATAGGAATTTCGCGATCGTTCCTCGGAAATAGACCGGCAGCGCCAGGATCGCGCCGAGCTGGATCACGATCGTATACATTTTCCAAAAGCTATCGTGAAGATCGAGATTCAGGAGCGCTTCGGCGATCCGCAGATGAGCGGTGGAGCTGATCGGCAGGAACTCAGTCAGCCCTTCGATGACGCCAAGCAGAACGGAGATGAGATAATCATTCATGATTCGGTGGAGGCGCCGGCCAGTTCAGCGTCGACCATTTCACGGACCAGATCGGCGAAGGAGCCGCTGGGTTGCCAACCCAAGCTCGCCCTAATCTTTTCAGCCGAACCAGCCAGGTGTGCCGGATCGTTGAGCCGTTCGAAGGCGCGGTTGTGCTTCACGTATTTTTCCCAGGGCAAATTTACCACCGCGAAGGCGGCTTCGACAAACTCGCGCACCGAGTGCGTCTCCCCGGTCGCGACGACATAATCGTCCGGGGTTTCGTGCTGCAACATCAGCCACATCGCCACCACGTAATCCTGCGCGCGCCCCCAGTCGCGCCGGCTTTCCAGGTTGCCCAGCACCAGCTCGTCCGCCAGACCACGAGCGATCCGCGCCACGGCGCGCGCAATCTTGCGCGTGACAAAGTTTTCGCCCCGCCGCGGCGATTCGTGATTGTAAAGAATGCCGTTGCAAACAAAAAGGCCATACGAATCGCGGTAGACCCGGGCCAGCTGGGTGGCGAAAGCCTTGGCGCAACCGTAAGGACTCGACGGCCGGAGCGGAGTCATTTCAGTCTGCGGCGTTTCCGCCGCATTGCCGAAAATCTCCGAGCTCGAGGCGTGGTAAATTTTCACCGGCTCCGCCTGGTCGCGTGCGATCTCCAGCAGCCGCAACGTGGCCATTCCGATTTCATCGCAGGTCGATTCCGGGATTTCGAAACTCAAACCGACGTGGCTCTGCCCGGCGAGATGATAAACCTCCCTGGGCTGCACTTTCGAAAAGATGCGGCGCAAGGTGGTTCCATCGGAGAGATCGCCGTAATGCAGGAAAAGACGCTTGTCGGAAACGTTTTGGTCACGCCGCAAATGTTCGATGCGCGAGCGCAGCAGATTGCTCGTGCGGCGCACGACTCCGTGCACGGCGTACCCTTTTCCCAGAAGCAATTCCGCCAGGTACGACCCATCCTGGCCGGTGATGCCGGTGATGAGCGCAGTCTTTGGATTTTGATTCATCACTCGGGCTTTCGTCC
The DNA here is from genome assembly GCA_041167205.1 of Verrucomicrobiota bacterium. Classification (GTDB taxonomy): domain Bacteria; phylum Verrucomicrobiota; class Verrucomicrobiia; order Chthoniobacterales; family UBA10450; genus AV80. Next base: position 273 of record JBEEHC010000181.1, on the reverse strand, counting down.
AGCACCAATCAGCGAAGGCCCTCCCTGGCACAAGGACGAACCCGGAATGGCCGCCCCCGATCATCTACGGAATTCGTTCGCGAATCAATGCCAGGCCATAGCTCTGCTTTGTGCTGAGCTATTTCGTAGCTAAACTGCGCGGACCGCCATCATGAGACGATCGTTTTCGCTTTCAATATTTGCGCTCGGCGGAGCATTGGTCGTCGCCGCGACCATCCCCTCGCACGCCGCGCAGCCCGCGCCATTGCCGTTTTTCAAGGGCGTAACCGTCTC
>JBEEHC010000180.1:0-18347 GCA_041167205.1 Verrucomicrobiota bacterium | reverse complement strand
CAACGCGCGCAGATTGAAGCAGCCGGGTTAGCGCCGAATAACGACGCGGAAGCGGCGCTGGTGGAAACAGTCGCGCCGGGAGCCTACACGGCCATCGTGCGCGGAAGTAACCGGGGCACCGGTGTCGGGCTGGTCGAAGTTTACAATATTCCCTAGGCCGCGGGTATCGCACGACGGCGCCGCGATCCACCATCCCGTTCTGCCGGGCGAACTCGAACTGGGCAGTTAGTTCGCTATCAATGTCGTGATGTAATGACGGCGAGCTTCACGGAATTGCTCGAACTGGTGATATAATAAAGAGACACACCGCGAACGCCGTAAATAGGGTAGAGCGTGTAGGGCACGTCTCTGATCAAGACGGGATTTTTCCGGTCGATAGACATCCCACGGAAAACAGAATGAGACACCACCGAAATGTAGTCGCCCATCGTGTACGAATCGTCCTTCAAGTCGCCGCCCCAATATGGAATGAATCTTTCACTCCGAAAGTGGGGGCGAGTGGTTCGGGGACCGGTGCCGAGCGGATCGACGTACGTCGCGATATCCGTATAGGTGCGCAGGGTGTCGACAACCACGGGTTGCACAATATTTTCGCCGGCGAAGCGAAAGACGTTGAACGCGAATTCGTAATCGGGTCCTCCCCACTGACTGAGATTTATCGGGTGGCCGGAGGGCACCTCAAAGATATGCAGATTATCGCCGACAGAATCGGGTGCCGTTTCCTCAGGCTGCGGCATCCTCGGGGGTTGCGATTTTGCCTCGCTGCCCGCGACCTCCGCGGAAGCCGCAATTACTTTTGGGCTTCGCAATGACTGGACAAGGGAATCACTCGCGCCTTGCGACTTGAGGGTGGCTTCCTGTGGCGGTGTCAGTGCTCGCACCAGCTTCCGCTGGCTCACATCGCGCACGATCGATTGATCGGTCTCGCGCGCGCGAACCCAGAGCGATACTTCGTTGAAATTGACGGGCGCCGCCAGGATCGTGATTGCGCCGGCAAAAGCGGCGAAAATCATAAGCATCAGAGTTTTCGTAGTGTAGGTTGTCATGCCCGAGGTTTAGCAGGGCGCTTTCGGTTTTGACAACGCCGAAATTGCCGCTACTTTCGACATCCCTCGCCGAGGAAGGAGAGGGCAAGCAGGAGAGCATGGGCTCGCTGGCACTGCACAAAATCATGCAAAAAAATCGCAGCAAACGTTATCGCGCGGCCGCCGAGCAGGTGGACCGCACAAAAACCTACAATCTGAACGAAGCGGTTTCGACTTTGAAGAAGCTGCCGCCGACGAAGTTCGACCAAACGGTGACCGTTTCGTTCCGCCTCGGGGTCGACCCGAAACAATCAGACCAGATGGTCCGCGGAACCTGCCCGCTGCCTCACGGGAGCGGAAAGCAAGTGCGCGTCCTCGTTTTCGCGGAAGGCGATGCGGCGAAAGCCGCGAAGGAGGCTGGCGCCGAGTACGTCGGCTTCAAGGACATGATCCAGAAGTGCCAGGAAGGCTTCCAGGATTTTGATGTGGCGATCGCCACCCCGGCCGCAATGGCTGAAGTGCGCAAGCTGGGCAAAGTCCTTGGCCCGCGCGGCCTGATGCCGAATCCGAAAACCGGCACGGTGACTGAAGATACCGCGAAAGCCGTGGGCGAAGTGAAGGCGGGCCGGGTTGAATTCAAGCTCGATAAGAACGGCAACGTCGCAGTGCCGGTTGGAAAATTTTCATTCGCGGAGAATCAATTGATCGAAAACGGAACTGCAGTGATCGAAGCGGTCGTGCGCTCGCGGCCGCCGACGGCGAAAGGCCGCTTCGTGGAAGGGATGACGCTTAGCGCGACGATGTCGCCAGGATTGCACGTCGATCCGTCGCCTTATCTGAGCGTGTAACGGAGCCACTTCGCATGAGACCAGAAAAAGCCAACATCGTCTCGGACCTTTCCGAAAAACTCATTCGCTCACCGTTCCTCCTCGTCGCTGACTATCAGCGGATGAAGGTGGATCAATTCGGCGAGCTGCGAAACCGCCTCGCCCCCGCCGGCGCGGAAGTGCGCGTGGTGAAAAACAGTTTTCTGAAACGAGCGATGGCCGATTCCGGAATGCCGGACGTCGCCGACAAACTGACCGGGCAAACGGCAATCGTGATGGGGGAGAACGATGTTGCGCCGGTAGCGAAGATTTTGAAGCTGTTTGCGGCCGAGTTTAAGGTTGCCGCGCTCAAGATCGGTGTCGTCGACAAAGAGGTTTTGTCGACTTCGGATGTGGAGGCGTTAGCCGAGTTGCCTTCGCGGGAGATTTTGCTCTCTCAGCTTCTTGGGTTGCTCCTTGCGCCAGCGACGAGTTTGGTTCGCGTCTTGAATGAACCGGCGTCTGCATTCGCGCGGCTTTTGAGCGCAAGAGCGGAGAAGGAAGGAGCGGCTGCGCCGGCAGCGGCGGCACCTCCTGCTGCGGAAGAGCCGGTCCCCAGGGTAGAAGAGGCTCCTGCCGCAGAAACGACTACTCCAGCTGCGGGCGCCGAAGAGGCTCCAGCCCCGGCGGCTTCAGAGGCGAAGCAAGAAGCGCCCGTGGCGGAAACGAAGGAAGAAGCGCCTGTAGCGGAGCAAGCTCCCGCAGCCGCAACGGAAACATCCGCCACCCAATCAACCACCGGAGAAATACCGCCGGAGACCCCAGCTTAACAACAATTTCGCCACGCCGTGGATGGCGAGGCGAGCAACAGAAGGAAATTGTCCGAGTCGATGGCTGTCGGCTTTAATTCTCCGGAAGCTTCCGGAGGCGGCGAATCAGAGGAAATCATATGGCAGATACAACTAAAATCGTGGAGCAACTCAGCGGCCTGACCGTTCTTGAGATTGCTGGTCTGGTGAAGGAGCTCGAAACAAAGTGGGGCGTCAGCGCAGCGGCTCCGGTCGCAGCAGCGGCGGCTCCCGTCGCAGGTGGGGCAGCCGCGGCTCCAGCCGAAGAGAAGACATCTTTTGAAGTCATCTTGAAGGAGATGGGCGCGAATAAGATCGGCGTGATCAAGGAAGTTCGCAGCGCGGTGCCGGGTCTCGGCCTGGCGGAAGCGAAGGCCCTCGTCGAAGGCGCTCCCAAGACGATCAAAGAAGGCGTGACCAAGGCCGAAGCCGAAGAGATCAAAAAGAAGGTCGAAGCGGCCGGCGCCAAAGTCGAAATCAAGTAATTTCCATTCCTGTAGCCTGGCGCGCAAAAAAGCTTGCGCGCCGGCTACCGGTGTGTCACAAATATTTTCGCAGTCGATTTATTTTCAAACCAGCACTCGACGGACAAAATTTAACCAGGCAACAAAACGGTGGCGGTCAATTTGACAGACTGCTGTTTTGCTGTCATTTTTGCGCTCCTTGCTTGCGGCTGAAGCCGTAGGCTCTCATTACCGGCCCCCGCCCAATTGGGGCCGCATCGTTCAAACCTCGGAGATTGGTGTAGTAACTTATGTCGGAACGTATCTACTTCGGAACCATTAAGGAAGGCATCGAGCCTCCAAACCTCATCGAGGTTCAACTCAATTCCTATCTCGACTTCCTCCAGAAGGATGTGCCGTTTTCGAAACGGAAAATGTCCGGTCTCCAGGCGGTTTTCAAGGAAGTGTTTCCGATCGAAAGTTACGATGAAAAAGCCACGCTTGATTTCAGCCATTACGAAATCGGCGAACCGAAGCTGACGGCACTCGAGGCGCAGCGGGAAAGCCAGACGTACAGCGCGCCGCTCCACGTCACGTTCCAGCTCCGCGAGGAAAAGGGGACGAAGGAAGAAAAAGTTTACATGGGCGAAATCCCGCTTATGACGCCGCAGGGAACATTCGTGATCAATGGCGCGGAGCGCGTCGTGGTCAGCCAGCTCCATCGCTCGCCGGGCATCGCATTCGAATCGAGCATCCATCTCAACGGCAAAGTGCTCTACAGTTTCCGCATCATTCCGGATCGCGGCTCGTGGATTGAAGTGCAATTCGATACGAGCGATCTGCTCTACATTTATCTCGATCGCCGCAAGCGTCGGCGGAAATTCCTCGCGACCACTTTTCTCCGCGCGCTCGGCTATGGGTCGGACGAGGAAGTGATCAAACTTTTTTACACGATTGAAACCCTCAAGCTCAGTGAGAAACTCGGTGAGGAAGAGCTGGCGACGAAGGTTCTGATTGCCGATGTCCTCGATGGGGAGGCGACGGTCGCCCGCGCGTTCGAGCCGCTCACGGCGGCGACTGTGCGGCAGATCATGGCGCTTGGGCACTCCGATGTAAAAGTGATCGACATCTCACACGACGACACCGTCGTGAAGGCGCTGAAAAAAGATCCGGCGCACGACCAGGAAGAGGCGCTGAAAGACATTTACCGGAAGCTGCGCCCCGGCGATCCGCCGACGGTCGCGAACGCCAAGGCACTCCTGAAGCGTCTCTTTTTCGACCCGAAAAAGTACGATCTCGGCCGGGTCGGCCGTTACAAGATCAATCAGAAGCTCGGAATCAACGTCGATCTCGGCGAGCGTATCGTGACCGACAAGGATTTCATTGGCGCGATCAAGTACTTGATCAGTCTGCGCCGTGGTGAAGGCACTCTCGACGACATCGATCACCTCGGCAGCCGCCGCGTCCGGACCGTCGGCGAATTGCTCGCCAATCAATGCCGCGTCGGTCTCGCGCGCACGGAGCGTCTCGTGAAAGAGCGCATGACTTTGTTCGACATCAACATTGACGGCATGACGCCGCAGAAGTTGATCAATCCAAAAGCGCTGAGCGCGGTGATTCGCGACTTCTTCGGCCGCTCGCAGCTCTCGCAGTTCATGGATCAAACGAATCCGCTCGCGGAGCTGACGCACAAACGTCGTCTCTCGGCCCTCGGGCCGGGCGGGTTGAGCCGCGATCGCGCGGGCTTCGAAGTCCGCGACGTGCATCCATCGCACTACGGCCGCATCTGCCCGATCGAAACGCCGGAAGGTCCGAACATCGGTCTGATCAGTTCGATGAGCACCTTCGCGCGGATCAACGAATTCGGATTTATCGAAACGCCTTATCGCAAAGTCGAAAAGGGACGGGTGAGCGATCAGGTCGATTATTTGACCGGCGATCGCGAGGAGAATTTCCTGGTGGCGCAAGCGAACGCGACCATGGACGCGAAAGGACATCTTACTCAGGAGAAGGTCTCCGTCCGTTATCGTGGAGATTTTTTGGAAGTCGAACCGTCAAAAGTTCATTACATGGACGTCTCGCCGAAACAGCTCGTCTCGGTCGCGGCTGGCCTAATTCCGTTCCTCGAGCATGACGATGCGAATCGCGCGCTCATGGGCTCGAACATGCAACGCCAGGGCGTTCCTTTGATCGTTTCAGAATCGCCGCTGGTCGGCACCGGACTGGAAGGCAAAGTCGCGCGGGATTCTCACGCGGTTTTGATCTCCACAGAAAGCGGCAAAGTCGCTTCCGTGACGGCGGATCAGATTGTCGTTACGAAAGACGGTCACATGCCGGAGGGTCGCAAGAAATTGAAGACCGATCTCGACGCAGGCGTTCACGTCTACGAACTCCGGAAGTTCATGCGCTCGAATGCGGGCACATGCGTGAACCAGAAGCCAATCGTGAAGAAGGGCCAACACGTGAAACGGGGCCAGGTCATTGCCGACGGACCGAACACGGATCAAGGCGAACTGGCGCTCGGGCGCAATGTGCTCGTCGCATTCATGCCTTGGAATGGCTACAACTTCGAAGACGCCATCATGATCTCGGAGAAGGTCGTGAAGGAGGATATCTACACCTCGATTCACATTGATGAGTTTGAGATCGGGGCGCGTGATACCAAGCTCGGACCTGAGGAAATCACGCGCGATATTCCGAACGTTAGTGAGGAAGCGTTGCGCAATCTGGGACCTGATGGCGTGGTGCGCGTAGGCGCGGAAGTGAAACCCGGCGATATTCTGGTCGGCAAGATCACGCCGAAGAGCGAGACGGAGTTGGCGCCGGAAGAACGGCTCCTCCGCGCAATTTTTGGTGAAAAAGCGGCTGACGTAAAAGACACGTCGCTGACGGTTCCATCCGGCACCTACGGCATCGTGATGGACGTGAAGGTTTCATCGCGGCACGAAATTTCGCGGGAGAAACTGACGCCTACTGAAACGAAGCGTCAGCTCAAGACGATCACGGAAGAGAACCGGAAAAAGAAAGACGAGCTGACGGAACAACTGACGGACGCGCTGTCGAATATCCTGTTGGGCGAGAAAATTCCGCTCGACGTAGTCAACGCGCAAACCGGCGAAATCATCATTCCCGCAAATCGCAAGATTACCAAGACCCTGCTGCGCAAGCTCGCGACCGTTTACGATCATATCGAAATCGATCCGAGCCCCATTCGGAACAAGATCCGCGAGATCATCGCTTCTTATGAGCACAAGTTCGCGGAGCTCGAGCTCGAGCGGGAACGCTCGATGGATCGGGTGGAGAGCGGAGACGACATCGATCCCGGCATCATCAAGCAGGTCAAGGTTTTCATCGCCAGCAAACGCAAATTGAGCGTCGGCGACAAAATGGCGGGACGTCACGGCAACAAGGGCGTCGTTGCCCGCATCGTGCCGGAAGAGGACATGCCTTTCCTGGCAGACGGAACACCGGTCGAGATCGTGTTGAATCCGCTTGGTGTGCCGAGCCGTATGAACGTTGGCCAGGTGCTCGAAACGCACCTGGGCGTGGCGGCGAAAGCGCTTGGCTTCAAGGTCGCGACACCAGTTTTTGACGGAATTTCCGAAGCGAAAATCCGCGAGTATTTGAACGACGCGAAAAAGAAACCTGGCTTCACCTGGGTGCAGGAAACCGGCAAGGCGCGGCTGTATGACGGTCGCACGGGCGACACTTTCGATCAGGAAGTGGTGGTCGGTTATATCTACATGATGAAGCTGGGCCACCTCGTAGCGGACAAGATTCACGCACGCGCGGTTGGTCCCTATTCGCTCGTCACGCAGCAACCGCTCGGCGGCAAGGCGCAATACGGTGGACAGCGTTTTGGCGAGATGGAAGTCTGGGCGCTCGAAGCGTACGGCGCGGCTTACACCTTGCAAGAATTGCTCACGGTGAAATCCGACGACGTCCAGGGACGCACGCGGATTTACGAGTCGATCGTCAAGGGCGACAACTCGCTCGAGGCCGGCACACCGGAATCTTTCAACGTGTTAATCAAGGAAATGCAGTCGTTAGGCCTCGACGTGAAAGTCGGCGGCCAGGCGCCCACCGCCTTCCTCGAAAACGTCGCTTAATTTTCTCAACAAAAGATCTGTTAATATATAATGAACGAACATTCCTGGCGGGAACTAGTCGGTGAAGAACGCACCGTAGGCTTCGATCAAGTGGCGATCGGCGTTGCGTCCTCGGACACGATGCGGTCGTGGAGTAAGGGCGAGGTCAAGAATCCGGAGACAATCAATTACCGGACCTTCAAGCCGGAAAAGGGCGGTTTGTTTTGCGAGCGGATTTTCGGACCAACCCGCGATTGGGAGTGCTCGTGCGGAAAGTACAAGCGGATCAAGCACAAGGGCGTGATCTGCGATCGCTGCGGTGTCGAAGTGACCTTGGCGCGGGTGCGCCGTGAACGCATGGGCCACATCGAACTGGCCGTGCCGGTCTCGCACATTTGGTTCTACAAGTGCATGCCGTCCCGGCTCGGGTTGATGCTCGACATGAGCGCACGCCAGCTCGAGCGCGTCATCTATTACGAGGATTACATCGTGATCGATCCAGGCAAGACGCCGCTTACGAAAACGCAGCTTTTGAATGAGGTCGAGTATCGCGAGGCGCAGGAACAGTACGGCGAAGATTTTGTCGCCGGCATGGGCGCGGAAGCGGTCAAAAAACTTCTCTCGGAAATCAACCTCAACAAGCTCAACAAAGAGCTGGAAGAGGCGATGGGGAATACGAAGAGCAAACAGATTCGCAAGAAGCTCGCGAAGCGTTTGAAGCTTGTGCAGGGCTTTGCCTCCTCGCATGCCCGCCCCGATTGGATGGTGCTCGATGTCCTGCCCGTGATCCCGCCCGATTTGCGTCCGCTCGTTCCGCTGGAAGGCGGCCGCTTCGCGACCTCGGATTTGAACGATCTCTATCGCCGCGTCATCAACCGCAACAACCGGTTGAAAAACCTGCTGCAGCTTAAAACGCCGGACGTAATTATCCGCAACGAGAAGCGCATGCTTCAGGAAGCGGTCGACGCCCTGTTCGACAACGGCCGTCACGGCCGCGCGGTCACCGGCGCGGGAAACCGCCCTTTGAAATCGCTCAGCGACATGCTCAAGGGCAAGGGCGGACGTTTTCGTCAGAACTTGCTGGGCAAGCGGGTCGATTATTCAGGCCGATCGGTCATCGTCATCGGACCGGAACTGAAACTGCATCAATGCGGTTTGCCGAAGAAGATGGCGCTGGTTCTTTTCGAACCTTTCATTATTCGCCGGCTCAAGGACATGGGCTACGTCCACACCGTCCGGAGCGCGAAGAAAATGATCGAGCGTCAGACGCCGGAGGTCTGGGATATTTTGGAAGAGGTCACGAGAGGACATCCGGTGTTGTTGAACCGCGCGCCGACTTTGCATCGCCTTTCGATCCAGGCTTTCGAACCGATGCTCATTGAAGGTGAGGCGATTCGAATTCATCCGCTTGTTTGCACGGCTTACAACGCGGACTTCGATGGCGACCAGATGGCAGTGCACGTCCCACTCTCGGTGGAGGCCCAAATGGAAGCGCGCATGCTCATGCTCGCGCCGAACAACATCTTCTCCCCCTCGAGCGGGAAGCCGATCACGACTCCTTCTCAGGACATCACGCTGGGCTGTTATTACCTCACGCAAAATCCACGGCGCGCGACGGGCACTGCAGTCGAATCCCGGCTGCCGCTTTTCGCGGACGCGATCGAAGTGGAATTCGCCATGGCCGACGGCGCGGTGAAAACGCACGATCGAATTCGATTTAAGAACCCGGACTCTGGCCAGGAAACCATTTACGGCAATTCGGCTGAGCGGGTCATCGAGACGACCGCCGGCCGCGTGATCTTTAACGAGATCTGGCCGAAGAAGCTCGGATTTTTCAACAAACCCGCCGGCAAGAAGCAGCTGAGCGATATCATTTGGCGTTGCTATCAGGTGGCGGGACAGCAAGGCACGGTCGAGACACTCGATCGCCTGAAAGAGCTTGGATTCGCGGAAGCGACCAAGGCCGGAATCTCGATCGGAATTTCCGACATGATCATCCCGAAGGAAAAGGAGACGGAACTGCAGAACGCTTACAAGTCGATCAAGACGGTCGAACAGCAGTATCGCAAAGGCATCATCACGGACGGCGAGCGTTACAACAAGATCATCGATATCTGGACCCACGCCGGCGACGAAATCTCGAACGTGATGTTCCGGACCCTGGAACACAACGAGGGGCGCAAGGAATTGAACCCCGTCTTCTTAATGGTGGATTCTGGGGCGCGCGGCAACCGGCAGCAGGTGAAGCAGCTCGCGGGCATGCGCGGTTTGATGGCGAAGCCCTCAGGCGAAATTATCGAGCGGCCCATCACGTCGAACTTCCGGGAAGGCTTGAGCGTGCTGGAGTATTTCATCTCGACGCACGGCGCGCGCAAAGGTCTCGCGGACACCGCGCTGAAGACGGCGGATTCCGGTTATCTCACCCGCAAACTCGTGGACGCGTCGCAGGACGTGATCATCAACGAGATGGATTGCGGAACAGTAAACGGCATCATGGTGAAATCGATTTACGAAGGCGACGAAGAAGTGGTCGACCTGTCGACTCGAATCGTTGGTCGCGTGAGTTGTGAAACGGTCGTGGATCCCGTCACGAAGAAGAAAGTAATCAAGGCGAACCAGCTGATCGATGAACCCACCGCAGCCGCGATCGAGAAGATCGGCGTCGAAAGCCTCAAGATTCGTTCCGTGCTCACTTGCGAAACCGGACGCGGCGTTTGCGCGCATTGTTACGGACGCAATCTGGCGACCGGACAGTTTGTGAAGCTGGGTGAGGCCGTCGGCATCATTGCCGCGCAATCAATCGGCGAGCCTGGCACGCAGTTGACAATGCGGACATTCCACATTGGCGGCACGGCGAGTCAGACGTTCAAGCAGCCCATCATCAAGGCGAAGAATGATGGCATCCTGCAGTACAACGATCTCCGCACGGTGCAAGCGCTCGATGGAAGTTGGATCGTGCTGACTAAGAATGGCTCGATCAGCGTGCATAATTCCGAGGGACGCGAGCTTGACCGCTACAATGTTGTCATTGGGTCCGTGATTTCCAAAGCCAACGGAGAAAAGGTCAAGGGTCCACAAAGGGATCCAAAGACGGGCAAGCTCTCTGACGGTGAAACCTTCGTCCAATGGGATCCATACAACGTGCCGATTTTGACGGATAAGAGCGGCAAAATCGAATTCCGCGACATGATTGCCGGTGTCACGATCAAGCGCGACGTCGACGAAGCGACCGGCCTGATGGGCACGGTTATTATCGAGCACAAAGAGGATCTGCATCCGCAGATCGTGGTCGTCGGGGAGAAGAAGGAAGTCTTGGCGAGCTACTCGATCCCGGCAGGTGCGCACGTGATCGTGGAACAAGGGCAGAAAATCCGGGCGGGCGCGTTACTCGCGAAGACGCCGCGGAAGATCGCGAAGACGAAGGACATCACGGGTGGCCTGCCGCGCGTGGCGGAACTCTTTGAAGCGCGACGTCCGAAAGACGCGGCCGAGATCGCCAAGATCGATGGCACCGTCGAAATGGGCGGCACGGTTCGAGGCAAGCGAAAGCTCATCTTGAAGGACCCAGAGACGGGCGCCGAAGAAGAGCACCTCATTTCACTCACGAAACACATCATCGTCTTCAAGGGCGATTTCGTGAAAAAAGGACAACAGCTGACTGAAGGTCCTGTCGTCCCGCATGAGATTCTCGAAGTCTGCGGACCGCAGGATTTGCAGGAGCACCTCGTTAACGAAGTCCAGGAAGTTTACCGCCTCCAAGGCGTGGAAATTAACGACAAACACATCGAGATCATTGTGCGCCAGATGTTGCGGAAGGTGAAAATCACCGATCCGGGCGACACGTCGCTCCTGTGGGGCGACCAAGTCGATCGTCTCGATTTCGTAGCCGAGAATACCAAGGTGGTGGAGCAGGGCGGCAAGCCGGCAGAGGCGACTCCCGTTCTGCTTGGCATCACGAAAGCATCGCTCGAAACCGATAGTTTCATCTCGGCCGCGTCATTCCAGGATACGACGCGCGTCCTCACGGAAGCCGCGACGCTCGGCAAGGTCGATCGTCTCCGCGGCTTCAAGGAAAACGTTATCATGGGTCACCTCATTCCGGCGGGAACCGGATTCCCGGCGGTTCGCGAAATCAAACTCGTAGAGCTGGGCGAGCAGGTTGGGACGTCTCTGGTGGACGAGCCCGAGATTCAACCAGCGCTGGGGTAAGGCGATTTCAAAAGTGCGAATGTCGAATGACGAATTGGCGCGAGCTGATTCGTCATTCGCGTTTTAGGGGGAACCGTCCAGATGTCTATCGCAACCAAAACCGGCGACGCGGGTGAGACCTCGCTGATGTACGGCCGCCGCGTGCCCAAGACGGACGCGCGCGTGGACGCATATGGATGTGTGGACGAGTTGAACGCGTCGCTGGGTTTCGCCCGCGTCACTGCGACCAATTCATTTCTGACCGAGCAAATCTATGCCGCGCAGAAAGAACTGGTCACCGTGATGGGGGAACTTGCGACCGCGGCCGAAGACCTGGATCGCTACGTCAAGGATGGCTTTCAGTTGACCTCGGCGGCCATGACCGATCGGCTCACGGCGGTCGTGGATGACTTGGAGAAAAACAAGCTCGGTAAGTTTAAGGGATGGGCCGTTCCCGGGAAGACCTCGGATTCTGCCGCGCTTGATCTGGCCCGAACGGTTTGCCGCCGGGCGGAGCGCCGGGTCGCGGTGTTGATGGGGGACGCGGCGAAATTCAATGTTGAGATTCTGCGTTATCTGAACCGCCTCTCAGATCTTTGCTGGCTGCTGGCACGGTATGCCGAGCACCTGCACGATGAGGCGAACTCCGCCGGGGAAACACGGTAATATTCCGTTTGCCTTTGCCGAGCCGCTAGAGCATCTTCCCCGTCCTCCGCGGCCCGTGCCGTGGCCGAAAATTACCTATGGCGATACCGACAGAATTAGTGCCCGAGCTGCTCGAAGCAGGGGTCCATTTTGGTCATCAAACCAAGCGTTGGAACCCGAAGATGAAGCCCTACATCTTCGAAAAACGTAATCAGATCTACATCATCAACCTGGATGAGACGGCGCGACAGTTGCAACGGGCCACCGAATTTCTTCAGGAAGTGACACGCCGTGGGGGAAAGATTCTTTTTGTCGGGTGCAAGAAACAGGCACAGGAAGCAATCAAGGAAGCTGCGACCGCCTGCGGACAGTTTTACGTCAACCAACGCTGGCTGGGCGGCACGCTGACGAACCTCGCCACCATCCGGAAGAGTATCGGCCGGCTCAAATACATCGAGCAGATCGAAGAATCGCCGGACTACAAGAAGATGGGCAAGCAAGAGCTGGCGGCGCTCAATCGCGAAGCGGCCAAGCTTCGGCGCAATCTCGATGGAATTCTTGAGATGTCGGCCTTGCCCGACGCGATGGTCATTATCGACACGACGCGCGAGGCAAACGCGGTTTTGGAAGCGCGGCGGTTGGGCATCCCGACCGTTGCGATCGTCGACACGAACGCAGACCCGGAGATCATCGACTATCCGATTGCCGGCAACGATGACGCTATCCGCGCCATCCGCGTGATGCTGCAAAAACTCGTCGACGCGATTGTTTCGGCGACCGGCGAAGCGCGCGTCCGCGAGCAAGTGGAGATGGCGGGCGTCTCCGCGTAGCGGGAAAGTTGAGAGCCGGTAGTTGAGAGAGTTGAGAGACTCCTCAATTAGCGCCTCGTTTCTTTCTCTCAACCCTCAACTATTCATTCTTAACTTTTTATGGAAATCGATCCTCAACTCGTCAAGCAGCTCCGGGAAAAAACCAACGCCGGGATGATGGATTGCAAACGCGCCCTGGCGGAATCAGGTGGCGATTTGGAAAAGGCTGAGACCGCGCTCCGGACGAAAGGCATCGCCAGCGCGGGGAAAAAAGCCTCGCGTGCGACAAAGGAAGGAGTCGTCGCTTCCTACATTCATTTGCAGGGGAAAGTTGGCGTCCTGGTGGAGGTGAATTGCGAAACGGATTTCGTGGCGAAGAACGAAGGCTTTCGTGAATTCGTGAAAGACATCACGCTGCACATCGCAGCGGCGCATCCGCTCTACGTGAATCGCGAGGACGTGCCGGAGAAGCTGGTGGAATCCGAGCGGGCCATTTACGAGGCGCAGATGAAGGGCAAGCCGGAGAACGTGATCTCGAAAATCGTCGCCGGGAAACTCGATAAGTTCTACAGCACGGTTTGCCTGATGGAACAGGGGTTCATCAAGAACCCCGACCAAACCGTGACGGAACTGGTCGCGACCAAGATTGCCACGCTGGGTGAGAACATCGTGATCCGTCGTTTCACTCGCTATTTGGTGGGTGAACCGCTGGGTGCCGAAGTCGCGCCGCCCGCCGAAACGGAAGCCGCCACTTAGCTCCTCGTTTTTCGCTCCGTTTTCCGCAGAAAAACACGCGCGCGGGCGCGCGTTTCTGCGTTTCTAATTTGTGCCGGCTTCACCTGAAGCCGCGCGGGGTGCCGAGGATTTTCCCGGCCCTTCAAACATTAACGAAGGAGAAATTATTATGAGCATGGATTCTTTAAAGGACTTGTACATCGACGAATTGAAAGACCTCTATAACGCCGAGAATCAGCTGGTGAAGGCGCTGCCGAAAATGGCGAAGAAAGCTTCGGCCCCTGAGCTGAAGCGCGCGTTTCAGGATCATCTCGAGCAAACCAAGGGGCATGTCGATCGCCTCGAAAAGATTTTTAAAGGGTTGGGTGAGAAACCGACCGGCAAGACCTGCAAGGCGATGAAGGGCCTCGTGGAGGAAGGGAAGGAAATCATCGAGGAGGACGGTGACGACTCAGTGATCGACGCCGCCCTGATTGGCGCGGCCCAACGGGTCGAGCATTACGAGATCGCCGGCTACGGCGTGGTGCGGACCTTTGCGTCGTTGCTTGGTGACAACACCGCCGTGGCGACGCTCCAGCGGACGCTGAATGAAGAGGCCGAAGCCGACAAGAAGCTAACGGGACTCGCGGAATCAATTATCAACGTGGAAGCGAGCGGCGCGGAGAAGAACGGAGCGTCGAAACGCGACGGGAAGAAACCGAGCCGCCGCCGGTAGGGGCAATCATATCCAAGATGGATCGCCACCACAGTCCGCGTGACTGCGGTGGCGATTTCGTTTTTAGTGTATCGTTCCTTCCTAATCGGCAATGGGATTAACCGAATACAAGAAAAAGCGAAATTTCGCGGTGACCGCGGAGCCAAAAGGCGGCAAGCCGTTGCCCAAGCTGGTCAAAGGCGCGTCCCGTTTCGCCATTCAAAAACACGATGCGAGTCGATTGCATTACGATTTCCGCCTCGAGATGGATGGGGTGCTCAAATCCTGGGCCGTGCCGAAGGGGCTTCCGTGGGAAAAAGGTGAAAAGCATCTGGCGGTTGAGGTCGAGGATCATCCGATCGAATACGCGGACTTCGAAGGAGTCATCCCGGCTGGGCAATACGGCGGTGGAACCGTCATGTTGTGGGACCGCGGCAATTACCACGTTTATGGCGAGGAGCCGGTGAAAGCCCTGCGTGAAGGAAGGCTTCACCTTGTCCTCGACGGCGAAAAAGCAAAGGGTGAATGGGCCTTGATCCGAACTCGAATGGAAGCCGGCAAGCCGCAATGGCTGCTGTTGAAGAGCGGGACGAGTGTTCGGCCGATCTCGAAAAAGCGCGACGACCAGTCGGTCAAGACGGGGCGGACGATGGCGCAGATTGCGGCGCAGCGCGATGCCGAGTGGCAATCGAATCGCGACGATAAGTCGAAATCGACCCTGAAATCCCGGGTCAACGCGGCGCTTAAAAAAAAAGATGATCGGGCTGATAAAGCCAAACCGAAAAAAGAGCGCGGACGGCGCCGCGCTCCATCCTTACCGGAGAAAGAATTAGCGAAATTGCCTGCAGGCAAACCGCGCTTCATTCCGCCGATGAAGCCAAGGTTGCTCGAGACGCCGCCAACAGCCGGCGATTGGATCTACGAACTGAAGTTTGACGGCATTCGCCTGATCGCGGTGAAGAAGGGCGACAAGGTCAATCTGATTTCGCGGAACGGAAACGAGCTGGCTGGCAGATTTCCAGAGGTCGCTGACGCGGTCAGGGCGTTGCCGATCGAGGATTGTGTGATCGATGGCGAAGTCGTCGCATTGGATGAGAAGGGGAGATCGTCTTTCCAGTTGCTTCAGGCGCGTGAAATGGAGGGCCGGCAATCGCCGATTTATTATTACGTCTTCGATTTGCTCCAAGCCGCCGGGAAAAACCTGACGGGTCTTCCGGTCGAGCGGAGGAAGGCTTTCCTCGCGGCCCTTTGCGAGGGTACCGCGGATTCGATCCGATTTTCCGGAGAAATTGGCGGCGATCCGCCTGCGCTTCTGCGGGAAGTGAAGAGACTGGGACTCGAGGGCATTATCGGCAAGCAACGTGGTTCGATTTACGAACCCGATCGTCGCAGCGGCGCTTGGATCAAACTCAAATGTGTGAACGAGCAGGAATTTGTCATCGGCGGCTTCACGCCGCCGCAGGGCGCGCGGAAGTATTTTGGCGCCTTGCTCGTCGGCTATCATGAGAAGAAGCGTTTGCTCTTTGCCGGCAAAGTGGGCACGGGATTCGACACCAAAATGCTGGCGTCTCTGCACAAACGATTCAAGGCCGAGAAGCGCGATGATTGTCCGTTTGCCGATTTGCCATCGAAGCAAGGCGGCCAGTGGATCCAGGGCATCACACCAGCGATGATGCGCCGGTGCGAGTGGATTAATCCCGTTTTTGTCTGCCAGGTGAAGTTTGCTGAATGGACACGCGACGGGAAACTGCGTCAGCCGGTTTTCCTCGGTTTGCGCGAGGACAAGAAACCGACCGAAGTAGTACGCGAATCCGCTTCGTCTCGCACATGAACAATTGCACTTGTCCATCACGGTTCGACTCCGGATATTTCGGCATGAAAGTGAATGTTGTGGTGACCCCGAAGGCGGCGGTGCTTGATCCCCAGGGTGCAGCAGTGCGCGACGCGATGCAGCATCTGGGAATGCCCGAGGTGCGAAGCGTGCGAATCGGAAAATATCTCGAAATCGAGATCGACGAAAAGGCGCCGGACGTCGAATCGCGGCTGCATGCTCTTTGCCGTGACCTGCTTTCGAATCCAGTGATCGAAGATTACGAGGTGCAAGGCCTCGAGGCCGCAAAATGAAATTCGCCGTCATCCAGTTTCCCGGTTCCAACTGCGATCAGGATTGCATCGCCGCCTTAAACGGAATGCCTGGACTGCAGGCCGAATACGTTTGGCACAAGGAAACGTCCGTCGATGGTTTCGACGCCATTGTGCTCCCGGGCGGGTTTTCCTACGGCGATTACCTTCGCTGCGGCGCGATCGCGCGTTTTTCCCCGATTATGCCAAGCGTGGTACAGGAGGCGCGCAATGGGAAATTGGTTATCGGTATCTGCAATGGGTTTCAGATCCTTTGCGAAATCGGTTTGCTTCCGGGGGCCTTGGTGCGGAATCGTTCTCTCCACTTCGTTTGCGAAATGGTGACGACACGGGTCGAGGTTGCGGATTCTCTCTTCACCCACGGTTGCCCGCAGGCAACGCTCTTGCGTCTGCCCGTTGCTCACGGCGAAGGTTGCTTTTTCGCGGATGAAGCCACGCTTCGAGAACTGAACGAACGCCGGCAAGTCATTCTGCGTTATTCGACGGCAGATGGCCATGTGGATCCCGCCGCGAACCCGAACGGCTCCATCGAAAACATCGCGGGAATTTGCAACCGGGAAGGCAACGTTTTCGGATTGATGCCGCATCCTGACCGCGCGTGTGAGCTGCGTCTGGGCAGCGCCGACGGCACGAAAATTTTTCAATCGATGATGGAGACGATCGAAGCGGCTCGAGCTCGCGCTGCTTAGTCGGCGGGGCGCGGCGACATGAATCTATTCCTCACCGGCACGGATATGGGAGTGGGGAAGACGCACACGGCTGTGCAGCTTCTTCGGGCGGCTCGGACCAGTGGCTTGCGCTGCGCCGGGATGAAGCCGATCTGCTGCGGCGACCGCAACGACGCAGAGCGTTTGCTCGCGGCCAGTAGCGAAGGACTGACAATCGACGAGATAAATCCCATCTGGCTGAAGACACCAGCAACTCCGCTCTCGGCTTCCCTTATTGAACAGGTCACGATCGATGAACACCGGCTGGTCGATGCGTTGCGGAAGCTCGAAGACTGTTTTGATTTCGTCCTGGTCGTGGGAGCAGGCGGATGGCTGGTTCCGATTCGACGCGATTTTTTCGTGAGTGATCTCGCCGCGCGAATGAAATTGCCCGTGATGGTGATCGCGCAAAACCGTCGCGGCTGCCTTAATCATACGATCCTGACTGTTCGAAGCGTCGTCGCATATCGTTTGGTCTGCGCGGGAGTCGTTTTGAACGACACTCCGGGATTAACGGACATGGCCGCGACCACTAATGCCGACATTTTGCGTCAAATACTCGACGGTCCGATTCTGCCGATGCTGGCCGAAGAAGCTCCAGAGTTGACCCCGGAATGGCGTTGCGCATTGGGTTTTTTCGGCAGCGCGGCTAAGCCGTAAATTGGTCGGCAAATTAAACACAAGTGTAACGAATGTTTACACTATTTGTTACAAACGGAAGCCGTTCCCTAGGAAGAAGTTGGTGGCATGTGCGTTGCTCGAATATCCCGTACTAACCCTAATCCTATGTTGCTACAAAAAACCCTGCACATGAATCAGTCGCTCGAAGAGTGCAAAACACGTCTGGCGAGCATTCAATCGTATCGGCGGCAATTCGTTATGGTGACCAAAGCCACGGTCACATCGTCGAAGACGGTTGATTTTAGTTTTCGCGGACCGCTGGGCTTTGAGGCTCGGACGGTTTTGTTGTCGGTTGAAAGCGAGTCGCCCGATCAAATGGCATTTGAATCCACAGGTGGAAACCTGGACGTGATGGGATTGGCGGAATTCACCGAAATCCGGCCAAACTGCACGGAGGTCACGCTCGCGTTACATTACGAGATCAAGAACAAATTGTTCGCGTGGCTGGATCGCCGGTTCCATTTCGTGGACGCATTCGTCACTTCTGAGCTCCGAAGCATCCGCGCTCATTTCGAAGGAATCGCCGCGCCGGTCGC
>JBEEHC010000179.1:0-11141 GCA_041167205.1 Verrucomicrobiota bacterium | reverse complement strand
ACGTGGTGGGGCGCTCCATTCAACTCAACGGGGAACCGTACACCGTCGTCGGCATCGCTCAGGTTGGTTTTGGCCTGACGAGTAAGGTGGAGGCGTGGACGCCGTTGGCATTCAAACCGGAGGAGACAGCGAATGATGCGCGTGGCGGACACTACCTCAACGTAGTGGGACGCCTGCGGCCGGGCGTGACCGTCACGCAGGCCAGGGCGGAATTGGAACTGCTCGCCACGCAGCTCGCGAAACAATATCCCGATTCCAACAAAGGCTGGGGCATCTTCCTGATGCTGAGTCAGGATTACATTGTGCGCGATGTGAAGCCGATCCTCTACACGTTGCTCGGCGCCGTCGGCTGCGTCCTGCTTATCGCCTGCGCGAACCTTGCGAATCTTCTCCTCGCACGCGCGAGTGCGCGTTCTCGCGAGATTTCCATTCGCGCTGCGCTCGGCGCCGGACGAGGCCGGCTGACCCGCCAGCTTCTCACCGAGAGCGTGGTCCTTGCGGTGGGCGGCGGAGTTGCCGGCGTGATTCTGGCGCGCTGGGGACTCGACGCTCTTCTCGCCCTCGCCCCCAGCGGCCTGCCGCGCATCTCCGAAATCCATCTCGATAGCGGCGTGCTCATCTTCTCCCTGGCGCTTAGTGTCATCACCGGGCTCGTATTCGGCATCGCGCCGGCCTGGCTCGCCGCGCGGGCAGATGTGAACGAGGCGCTGAAGCAGGGGACGCGCGGTTCCACCGAAGGCGGGGCGCGCGGCCGATTGCGGAGCGCCTTGGTTGTTCTCGAAGTGACCTTCGCGCTCATGCTTCTCGGCGGTGCCGGCCTGCTGGCGCGCAGTTTCATGCAGCTCGCCCACGTCGATCCAGGTTTCACTCCGGAAAACGCCACTCTGCTCCGGCTTTCGCTTCCGCAAAAGAAGTACGCGATGCCAGAGCAGCAAACCGCTTTTGCGAACGCCCTGCTCGAACGAGTGCGAGCACTCCCTGATGTGGAGGCGGCCGGTATCACGCACTCGATGGCGCTGGTCGGCGGTTACGTGCTAACTTTCACCATCGAGGGCCGCCCGCCGATTGCTCCGAGCGATCAGCCGAGCACAAGCTATTACGCGGTGACTCCGGATTATTTCCGCGCCATGGGCATTCGCCTGATTCGGGGTCGCGTCTTTACCGAGCGCGATGATGCGAAGGCGCCGCGCGTGACGATCATTAACGAGGCGTTCGCCCGCCAGTTTTTCCGGAACGAAGATCCGATCGGCAAACGCATTGACATCGATTTGGGACCGGACGCATGGCGGGAGATCGTCGGCATCGTCGGCGACATCAAGCAGGACGGGCCGGACCAGGCCACGAGCGCTCAATCCTACGAGCCGTTCGCGCAAAAACCGTTCAATTCGATCGATCTCGTCATTCGCACGAAAGGCGCGCCGGCTGCGCTGCTGGGCGCGTTGCGTCCGGCAGTTTATGCGGTGGACAAAGACCAGCCCGTGGGCGCGATTCGTCCACTGGAGGAAATTCTCGCCGACAGCATCGCGCGGCAACGTTTCGCCATGACGCTCCTGAGTGTGTTTTCGGTCGTCGCGCTGGTTATCGCCGCGGTCGGTATCTACGGGGTGATGGCTTACAACGTGGTGCAGCGGACAGGCGAGTTTGGAATTCGCATGGCGCTCGGCGCGCAACAGCGTGATGTGTTGCGCCTCGTTCTCGCTCAGGGCGGAAAACTCATCGGCCTCGGTTTGGTTATCGGCCTCGCTGCAACGCTGGCCGCTTCCCGCGCCATGGGCTCGATGCTTTTCAACACCAGCGCGCAGGATCCGCTCACGCTCGCATCAATCACGTTACTCCTCGGCGGAGTGGCGCTAGTCGCGTGCCTTCTCCCGGCCAATCGCGCCACGAAAGTGAATCCAATCGAAGCCCTGCGCGCGGAATGAAAACCGAACGGCCCACAGGGCCGTTGCTACAGGAAAAATTATGATGAACGACATCCGTTACGGCTTACGCCAACTCTGGAAACATCCCGGCTTCACAATCGTCGCCGTGCTCACGCTCGCGCTCGGGATCGGCGCGAACACCGCCATCTTTAGCGTGGTCAACGCGGTCCTCCTCAAGCCGCTGCCTTTTCCCGCGCCCGATGAGCTCATCGCTGTGGGCATGACCGACACGCGGCAGAAGGCGACGCAGACGGAATTAAACTCGCTGTCGTATCCGGACTTCTTCGATTTCCGCGATCAGAACCGCACCTTGGAACACGCCGCGCTCTATCGTGATCGCGGTTTTGCCCTAACGAGTGCTGAAGGCGCCACCAGTTTCCGCGGAGTGAAGGCGACCGCTGAATTCCTGGATGTCCTTGGAATCAAGCCGGCCATCGGTCGCAACTTCGCTCGTGAAGACGAAAAGAGCGGCGGTGGGCCCGGTGGATTCAAGATCATTCTCAGCCACGACTTCTGGAAGGGTCAGTACGGTGGCGATCAAAATGTGCTCGGCCGCACCATCGAGCTCGATCGCCGGCAACACACCATCATCGGCGTGATGCCGGCCGGCTTTCAGTTCCCCATGCAGAGTGATCCGATCGGATTCTACGTCACGATCGCAGAAGACGCGGTGAATCCCGATGGCTCGAAACCGCAGACCGAGCAACGCGGCAGTCACAGCCTCCAAGCGATCGCGCGGATGAAGTCGGGCGTGAGCGTGGCGCAGGCCCAGAGCGATCTCTCGACTCTCGCGGCGCAACTCGAGAAGCAATATCCCGACTCCAATTCTTACTTCGGCGTCATCGTGCGGCCGTTGCGTGAAGAGTTGATCGGAGATGTGCGCGCCGGGCTGTATGTTCTGTTCGGCGCCGTCATCTGCGTCCTGCTGATCGCGAATGCAAACGTCGCCAATCTTCTCCTCGCGCGCGCCTCGGTGCGTGGAAAGGAAATGGCGTTGCGGGCCGCGATGGGCGCAAGCCGTGCGCGCATCATTCGCCAATTGCTGACCGAAAGCGTTTTGCTCGCCGGATTAGGCGGCGCCCTCGGATTGCTCTTCGCGCTCTGGGGAACGGAAGCGCTAGTGAAGACGATTCCGCAGAACATCCCGCGGATCGGCACCATTCATCTCGACGCGGCCGTGCTTTGCTTCACCCTCCTGGTCTCGTTAGGCACGGGCATGATCTTCGGACTCGTCCCGGCCTGGCAGGCTTCGCATGTGGATCTCAACAGCTCGCTCAAGTCGGGGACGCGAACGGGTGGCGGCGGTGAACGCAAAGGCCGCTTGCGCAATGGCCTGGTCGTGGCGGAAGTGGCGCTCGCATTGGTGCTGTTGATTTGCGCCGGCCTCCTCATCCAAAGCTTCACCAAGTTGAGCCACGTTCAACCCGGACTGCGCACGGAACATCTGCTGACTGCGCAAATCCAATTGCCGGATACGGCCTATCCGAAGAACGAAAACATCATCGCGTTCTTCGATCAATTGTTGCCGCGGATTCGCGCTCTTCCTGGGGTGGAATCGGCCAGCACCATCGTCCCGTTGCCGTTGAGTGGAAGCAACATGGTCACGACTTTCGACAAGGAGGAAGCGCCGCTGCCAGAGGGTCAACAACCGGGCGCTCCCACGCGCATGACGGGTCTGGATTACTTCAAGACGATGGGGATTCCGTTGCGACAGGGCCGCGTTTTTGACGCGAACGATCGCTTTGATTCGGCGCCAGTCGTGATTGTAAATCAACGCTTCGCCGACAAATTTTTTCCGGGACAAAACGTGATCGGGAAGCGGATCAAGCCTGGCTTTGCCGCCGATGATACCGGCGAGAAAATGCGCGAGATCGTGGGCGTGGTCGGAAACGTGAAGCATCTCTCACTCAAGCTCGACGATTCGCCGGAGATGTATCTGCCGCAGACGCAAATCCCGTTCAACATCATGTCGCTTGTGATCAGGACGACGGTTTCAGATCCGGCCGCGCTCACTTCGGCGGTGCGAAAAGAACTGTCGGCGATGGATAGCAGCATCCCGTTAAGGAGCGTGCGCGTGTTCGATGAATACATCTCGCGTTCGCTGGCCCGGCCACGCTTCAACACGCTGTTGCTTTCGATCTTCGCAGGCACCGCCCTCCTACTGACGGCGATCGGAATCTACGGCGTGATGGCCTATTCGGTTGCGCAACGGACGAACGAAATAGGGATTCGCATCGCGCTCGGCGCCGGGAAATCATCCATCTTCCGCCTCGTCGTTGGCCAGGCTATGACGCTTGTTGGCATCAGCCTTGTCGTCGGACTTGTGGGGGCGTTCGCCGCCACCCGGTTGTTGAACAGCCTGCTCTTCGGCGTCGGCGCGTCCGATCCATTAACCTTCGTCGCCATTGTTCTGCTCGTTTCGGCCGTCGCGTTCATCGCGGCCTGGCTGCCCGCGCGCCGCGCGACCCGCGTCGATCCGATCGTCGCCTTGCGCGCCGAATGACGATTCCTTTGTAGCACGGCCCTGTGGGCCGTGCGCGCGCCCCCTCAGGAGCGCGGCTAACAGCTTGTTGCTGCGATCCGACCGCGTAAACTTTAAGGCGACGCGATGACTTCCGCGCAAAGATCCACGCTCGCCGCCGCCGATTGCGAGGTTGCGTTCGATGATCTGACACGACAGCTCTACGCTACCGACGCATCGCTTTATCAACTCGAGCCGGCGGCCGTCGCGTTTCCGCGCAGTGCCCGGCAAGCGAGCTCAATCATCACAGCCGCCGCTCATGCCGGCGTTCCGATTACACCGCGCGGCGCGGGCACTGGTCTGTCCGGCGGAGCGATCGGCGACGGGTTGGTCGTCGAGTTCTCGCGCTACAACCGCCAGATCACGGACCTCAACCTGGAAGCCCGCACTGTTCGCACCGGAGCGGGCGTTGTGCTGGATCAACTGAACGCGTTTCTCAAACCTCACGGATTTTGCTTTGGCCCCGACGTCGCCACCAGTTCACGGGCGACCATCGGCGGCATGATCGCGAACGATTCGTCCGGCGCGCGTGTCCCGGTCTACGGCACGACAGCCGATCACGTCATCTCGCAGGAACTTGTCCTGGCGGACGGCACGATCGAACAGATCGGTCCTGCTCACGACACACTGCGCGCCCAGCGAGAATTGATCGCGAATCTGATCGCCGCGCACGCGGCTGAAGTTGGCGAGCGGATGCCGGCCGGATTGCAAAAGCGCTGGTCCGGTTACGCGTTGGAACGTTGGCTGCGCGATCCCGGCAATCTAAATAACATGCTCTGCGGCAGTGAAGGAACGTTGGCGGCAATCTTCTCCGCGGAGTTGAAGATCGTCCCGCTCCCGCGCGAGAAAGGCCTGGGTCTGATCTTTTTCGCGTCGGTCGCGGAGGCGATGCAAGCCACGGTCGAGCTGCTTGAGCTCAAGCCCTCCGCCATCGAGCACATCGACCGCCCCTTGTTCGATCAAACAAAGGGACAACTGAATTTCGAAGCAGCCCGGCAGTTACTCGAGCTGGATACAAAACCGTGTGAGTCGATTCTCATCGTAGAGTTCTATGACGACGTGACCGAACGGCTGGCGCTCTTGTCGCAAAGGAAGCTCGGGTTTCGGAGAACCATTTGCACTAAGGCAGGCGAGATGAATCTCGTCTGGTCCCTGCGCAAAGCGGGCCTTTCGCTTCTGACCGGCCGCAAAGGCGCCGCCAAGCCCGTCGCCTTCATCGAAGACGCCGCCGTCCGTCCGGCGCAGTTACCCGCGTATGTGGCCGGACTTGACTCCATCATGCGGCCGCTTGGGCTCGAAGTATGTTACTACGGCCACGCCGCTACTGGGCTCCTGCATGTGCGGCCGGTGCTCGATCTGCACACCGCGGACGACCTCAGGAAGTATCGCTTTGTAGCGGATCAAGTTTCAGCCCTGGTCAGGCAATTCAAAGGGTCGCTCGCCGCGGAACATGGAGTAGGCATGGCGCGGACCGAATATATGGAGGAGCAGATCGGCGCGGAGTTACTTGAAGTAATGCGGCAGATCAAAGCCTCCTTTGATCCGAAGAACCTGTTCAACCCAGGCAAGATCATCAGCGACGGACGTTTCAAGATAGATAACCACCTGCGCGTGGAGTTCGAAGCCCGGCTCACGCTTCCTTTCGAGCCCGTCCTCGCCTTCGCCTTCAAGGATGAATCCTTTATCGGCAACCTCGAGCAGTGCAATGGATGTGGCGGTTGCCGGAAAGATGCGCCGACCATGTGCCCGACGTTCGTGGCTACCGGCGAGGAATACATGTCCACCCGTGGCCGGGCCAACGCCATTCGCGCCGCTTTGGAACTGCGCTTTAACATCGATCCATTGCGCGCAAAGGAACTCGACGCCGCCCTGAGCAACTGTCTCTCCTGCAAAGCCTGCACCACCGAATGCCCTTCCAACGTCAACCTGGCCTTGCTCAAAGCTGAGTTAACGCATGCCCGCCATCGGCGCGACGGATTACCTTTGCGGGAACGAGTGCTGAGTGCCGTCGACTTGTTAGGTCGGCTTGGCTGCATGACACCCGCGCTGGCGAACGCCGCCTTGGATTCTCCTTGGATTCGGCGCTTGATGTCTCGGTTTCTAGGCGTGACCGATAAGCGTCCGCTTCCTCATTATGCCAAGCAACGGTTCGATCGCTGGTTTCGAAAACATGCCTCCCCGAACTGCTCGACGGACCCTGCCATTTGCGACGAGGTAATCCTATGGGACGATACGTTTGTCCGTTACCACGAGCCGCACATCGGGATCGCCGCCGTCAAGGTCCTTGAAGCTCTTGGGTTCAAGGTCTCGCTCGTCGACGGTCGCAAGTGCTGCGGCCGCCCTGCGTTCAGCCAGGGCAATCTCGAAGCGGCGCGCGAGATGGGCCGGCATAATCTCGATCTGCTTCGCGGTTCGAACAGCGACGCGCCGATTCTGTTTCTCGAACCGTCGTGTTACTCGATGTTCGTTGAAGACTATCGCGAATTGAAGCTGCCAGACACAGAGGCCATCGCGCGGCGCTGCCACCTCTTCGAGCAATTCGTCGAAGAGGTGCTCAAACGGGAACCTGGTGCGCTGCGATTCAACAACCAACCCGGTCACGTGGCAATCCATGCTCATTGCCATGCGAAGTCGCTCGTGAAAACAGGGTTCATGGCGAGACTGGCCGGGCGGTTGCCAGTAAGAACGGCAACCTTGCTCGACACCGGTTGCTGCGGAATGGCCGGCGCCTTCGGCGCGCTCGAATCGAAATATGACTTATCGCTCAAGGTCGCGGCGCCACTCGTGCAGCAAATCGACGCTCAACCTGACGACGCTATCGTCATTGCGTCCGGCACGAGCTGCCGTCACCAGATCGAGCACTTGACGCCCAGCCGCCCAAAGCACATGGCCGAATTATTGGCTAATGCCTTGATTGAAAAGTGATCAACTGCGCCACCGCCGCTTCGACATGGATCTGAGTGGTGTCGAGAACCTGAACGCCAAACACAGTTTCGTCGCACAAAATCAGAGACAACTCCGTGCCACCCAGAATCACGCCATCGATTTGCGAACGTTCCTTCAAGGTCTTGATGATGCTCGTCAGGCGTTCGTGAGTTTCCGGCAGAATGATTCCCTTCACCAGCTCCTGCATGTACTTCTCGTGAACGTAGGCTTGCCCTTCATCATCAGGCACGACGAGGTCGATCTGCCGACCAGACAATGCGTCCCGGTAAAAGGATGATTGCATGGTGAAGCGCGTCCCCAGCAATCCCAGACGCCTTAGACCGCGGGTCTTCGCCGCTTCACAGGTAGCCTGGACGATACTGATCAGTGGGATAGCGGACTGGCGAGCGACCGAATCGAAAACAAGGTGAGGCGTATTTGCCGCCAGCAAACCAAACGACGCACCGCCGCGCGCTAGCTTTTCCACTTCGGCGGTCAGATACCTGGCCATTTCGCCCAGTTCGTTTGCTTCAACCCAGCGCACCAGCTTCTGCATGTCGATGCTGTTAATGAGGATCGAGGGCGCGCTTCCATCCGGAACGCGCTCGCGATACACCGCATGGATCCGCCGGTAATATTCAATGGTCGATTCCGGACCAATTCCACCTATGATTCCGAGCGTTTTCACTTATTGGTACCGTACGACTCTGATGACAACAAAAATCATCCCTCTGGCACTTCTATTTATCGCGGCGTTCGCATCCGCGCAAAACACCAAAATTATTCCGACGCCCGACGACGTCGCTCAGGCGCCGGCCGACGCCGGGAAGACAGCCTCGGGCCTTGTTTCGAAGGTAATCGAAGCTGGCACTGGCAAGACGCATCCAGCCCGGACCGATCGCGTCACCGTCGACTACACGGGGTGGACGACCGACGGCAGGATGTTCGATAGCTCTCTGACCACCGGCAAGCCGGCGACGTTCCCACTCGACAAGGTGATCGCGGGATGGACGGAGGGTGTTCAACTGATGGTGGCGGGCGAGACGCGGCGGTTCTGGATTCCCGAGTCGCTCGCTTACAAGGGGAAAGAGGGGCGCCCGCAGGGCACGCTCGTGTTCGACGTAAAGTTGATTTCGTTTACGGAACCGCCGTCTCAGACGCCGACGGACTTCAAGAAAGCGCCAGCAGCCGCCAGACGCACCGGGAGCGGCCTGAGTTACCAGGTGTTGAAACCGGGAGGTGGCCGCCATCATCCGACAGAGACCAGCACGGTGACCGTGCATTATTCAGGCTGGACAATTGACGGCAAAATGTTCGACAGCTCGGTTGCGAATGGCCAGCCGGCCACATTCTCGCTCAGCCGTGTGATCCCTGGGTGGACTGAAGGCGTCCAGTTGATGGTCGAAGGCGAGAAAACGCGCTTCTGGATCCCTGAGTCGCTCGCCTACAAAGGGCAAGGCCCTATCTACGGCGACTTGGTCTTCGATATCGAACTGATTAAGATCAAGTAACGAGATCGCCAGGGCCCGGCCCTACAGTTCAGACCTACGCCCAGGCGGCCGCAGCTCCCACAAGGGCTCCGAGAACCATTCCACCGAGCACTTCGTGCAGGGTATGCCGTGCGAGCGCTAGCCTCGACCATGCCACGAAAGGGACCAGCACTAAAACTCCCAGGCCCCAACCGAGCGCGAAACGACTCAGCAGGATTCCTGTGAACATCGCGAATGCGACGTGGTTCGAGAGCTTGATCCAGCGATTCAGAAGAGCGGCGAGTCCCATTAAGACCGCTGCGGCGGCGCAGCCTCGCAGCATGAAGCTCCAGCCCTCGATAAAAGCAAAACATCCCATGAGCAAACCAAGGAGCAGGAACGCGACGCCGTAAAAGGAAGGACGATCCCGCGGGTCGGAAGCATCGACAGTTTGCCAGCGTCCCGACCGCCATTTCCGCCACATAAAAATCCAGAGCGGTATGATCAAAACGATCACGGTAACGGTGACCAGGCGCACGGCTGCACCGATGTCATACTTTTTCGATCCGGCGACTATCACGAGCAGAGTGATGAAGGAGAACGGATGCCCGGCGATGGACACCCAGCGTGCGATAGCCTGCTGCCTCGTCGTCATGGATGGCATCTATCCCATGAAGGACCGTGTATGCTAACCAAGAATTCAAAGAGAGCGATTTCCGCGCTTGAATCGCGGCTCGCAGCCGTCAGGATGCGGCGCATAAAAACACGACTACTCGCTCGATTAGTTCTCGCTGCCGCGGCGATGCTTCTGCTGCAAGCCTGTGCTACAACCACTGCTTCGGGACCCGCCGCACTCGCCGGCACCTGGACTAATTCCCTCGGCACTGTTTGGACAATGAACGCCGATGGTTCCTTCGACGTTGATCTCAATCACGATGGAAAGCGCGATGCCTGGGGCAAGTGTACAATCGAAGGAAACACCGTAACGATCGTCGGAACCGGTGGCACCGTCCCGAAAGGCTGCGCCAAGACCACCGGCGTCTACCATTTCACGCGTAGCAAGGACACGTTGCACTTCACCCTGGTCAAGGACGCTTGCAAGGAGCGCGTGAAGAATGTGACGCTCGACTGGAAGAAGAAGTAAGCGCTGGCGTCGGCCAACGGTAAGACTAGGGTCGCTTCGCCGGCAGCGGTTTCTGGCTTTTGAGGATGTCCGACTCGGGGGTCAGCTTGTTTGCTTTGCCGCTGAAGATCAATCGATTTGGTTTCTCGCCTAACGACTCCGTAATGGCCTTCGCGTGCGTGCTGATCACTTTCAAGTTCAGCAAAATCACGTGCAACTCCCTCATCTGATCTTGCAGTTGCTTGTCGGTGGTGCCGAGAAATTTGCCCGCCGTGTCGAAGACGCTATTCGCGTTTTTCTCCACGCTGTCGAGGCCCAGGATGACGTGCTGGAGTTCCTCCACGTCCGTTTTTACTGTGTCGAGCAGCGGTGAAAACTTCGGCAGGAATTGTTCCAGCTCGTGCTTAACGCTGGCCACGGTGCCGTCCAGATTCGTGACCGTGCCGTTGAGGTTGTCGATCAGCTTGTTGGCGTTCTCGAAGAGCGGCCCGGCGGCGGCGGTAATCTGCTCGATCCCGTAGGATGGATGGCCTTCGATCGTGGCGTTGTTTGCCAGCGTTTCGGCTCCCGGCGTCCCCGCGGAAAGTGCGACAAACTTCGGCGCCAGCAGCGTGTCCGAGCTGAGCGTTGCCGTCACATCGGCGGGGAGCGGCGGGATATTTTCGTCGAGACTAACCGTCACGCGGACGGCATTCTTTTTGTTCGGCGCGGACTCACGTTGCCCGGCATTCAAATGACGCATCGCAATCACACGGCCCGCGGGCGCACCCGCGTAGCGAACTTCTGAGTGGATCTTTATCCCGGTGACGTCTTCGTAATCGATTTGCAAGGTCCGCGTCGATTTCTTCAAACGGTAACCGGAAAGCGCAAAGGTCAGCACCGTGAGCAGGATCGCGCTGCACGCGATGACGGAAAGAGCGACGATGTAATCGGAGAGATTTCGTTTCATGGGAGCTTATGGCGAAAGCGGTGCTGGGCGGAAACGAGCGGGCGCGCCTTCACGTGGGGGTGGTGCTCGTGATCGTCCTGCGAAAGATTCAAAGGCATGGGGCCATCGGGTTCGCCATTGATGAATTGTTGCACTTCTGGATTCGGGCTCGTCCGAATTTCGTCCGGAGTACCTTGGGCGATAATGATGCCGCGTCCGAGCATAATCATTCGCGTGGCGATGCGAAACGCGC